>JAICIN010000075.1 GCA_025924375.1 Dermatophilaceae bacterium
CCATGTCGGACATCGCCGCGCGGACCTCCGGGACGACCGCCAGCCCGAGCTGCGAGACGAACCGAGCCGCCCGCATCATCCGCAGCGGGTCGTCGCCGAAGCTCACCTCGGGTGCGCCGGGCGTTCTCAGGACGCGCGCCGCAAGGTCGGGCAGCCCGGCATACGGGTCCACGAACTCGAGGGAGGGGAGCCGCAGCGCCATCGCGTTGACCGTGAAGTCGCGCCGCACCAGGTCGTCCTCGAGGGTGTCGCCGAAGGCGACCACCGGCTTGCGGGTCTGCCGGTCGTAGGCGTCGGCGCGGTAGGTGGTCACCTCGACGGTGTGGTCTCCCCCGCGGGCCCCGATGGTGCCGAAGTCGCGGCCGACGTCCCACGTGGTGTCGCCCCACTCGCCGAGGAGCCGCTCGGTCTCCTCCGGCGGCGCGCTCGTGGTGAAGTCCAGGTCGGGCGGGGTGCGTCCGAGGAAGGCGTCGCGGACCGGGCCGCCGACGAGCGCGAGCTCGTGCCCGGCACTCGTGAACCGCTCACCCAGATCCGTCAGGAGGGGCAGCACCGGCGCCAGCTCCGCCACGGCCTGCTGGAGCAGGGCGGTCGGGGGAGGGCTGACAGGCACGGTCCCCAAGGGTATCCGGCTCGCGGAGGCCACCCCACTCGCGGCTGCACGGCCGAGCGCCTGCGCACCGGTATCCTCTGGCGCGTGGTCGAGCAGGCGACGTTACCCCCCGCAACCCACGTCCCGCCGGCTCCCCGCTCCGGACGGCCGACGCGGCTGGCGCTGCTCGACGCCCTCCGGCTCGTCGCGGCCCTCGCCGTCGTGGCCTACCACTTCACGGCGCTCAACCACCGGTTCTGGGGCGTCCGCAGCGTCGACGCGTTCCCGGTGCTGCACCACGTCACCCGCTACGGGTACCTCGGGGTCGAGCTCTTCTTCTTCATCTCCGGGTTCGTGATCCTCATGACGGCGTGGGGTCGCGACCTGCCGGCCTACACCGCCTCGCGCGTCGCCCGGCTCTTCCCGGCGTACTGGGTGGGGGTCCTGCTCACCGGTGGTCTGCTGCTCCTCACCGGCAAGGTCCTCAAGGACGTCTCGGTCGGCCAGGTCCTCACGAACCTCACCATGCTGCAGACGCCCAACGGCGTGGACAACGTCGACGGCGTCTACTGGACGCTCTGGGTCGAGATGCGGTTCTACCTGCTCATCGGCGTCTTCATCCTCATCGGGATCACGCGCCAGCGGGTGATCGCGCTCGCCGTCATCTGGCCGCTGGTGGGCGCGATGGCGGCGTCGGCGGACCAGACCTTCCTCAGCGAGCTCCTCATGGCCGAGTGGTCGCCCTACTTCGCCGTGGGGATGCTGCTCTACCTGGTCCACCGTGAGGGCTGGTCGCCACTGCTGGCGTTCCTGTGCGGCGGCGGCGTCATCCTCGCCATGTCGCAGGCCAGCGAGTACTCGGCGATCATCGAGCGCAAGGCCGGCGCCCCGGCCAACCACCTGGTCGCCGCGGGCGCGGTCGTCCTCTGCTTCGCCCTCGTGGCGGCGGTGACCACCACCCGGCTGGGGCGCATCGACTGGCGCTGGGCCTCGGTCGCGGGAGCGCTCACGTATCCCCTCTACCTCATCCACGAGTACTGGGGCGTCTTCCTCATCTCCCACCTCCACGAGCACCTGGGCCGCGCGCTGACGCTCGCCGTGACGCTGGCCGCCGTGCTGGCGATGGCCTGGGCGATCAACCGCTTCGCCGAGCGGCCGTTCGCCTCCCGCATGCGCAGGTCCGTCGAGCACACGCTCCGGGCGACACCCCCAGCCGTGGCGGGCTCGGGCTCCGGCTCGGCTCGCTCCTAGCCAGCCGTTGCTCTGCCCATGAAAGTGCGCCCTGCCCGTGGCGTTCCGTGGGCAGGGCGCCTTTTCGTGGGCAAACCCGCGATGGTCTGCCCGGCGCGCGAGCGCCGCGGCGGCCCCACCCAGCCGGCGACCCGGCACACCGCAGCGGGTGCAGGAACCCCGGCGTGGCCCGGCCCGGCGCTCGGCTGGGCTCCCGTTGCCGCTGGTTAGAGTGGCTTGCGTGACCTCCCCTGCGCGCAACCCCGAGCGGACCACCCGCCGGCTGCCCGCGGTGGAGGAGCGCTCGGCCGGCGGGGTGGTCGTCGACGTCCACGAGGGGTCGGCGCGGATCGCGGTCATCGCCCGCCGCAACCGCGCGGGGCGCGTCGAGTGGTGCCTGCCCAAGGGGCACCTGGAGGGCGGGGAGACGCTCGCCCAGGCGGCGGCCCGGGAGGTCGCCGAGGAGACCGGCATCGAGGGCCGCGTCCTCACCGAGCTCGGCACCATCGACTACTGGTTCGCCACCGACGACCGGCGCGTGCACAAGTACGTCCACCACTACCTCCTCGAGGCGACCGGCGGGCGGCTGACCATCGAGAACGACCCCGACCACGAGGCGATCGACGTCGCGTGGCTCCCGCTCCAGGAGGCGCACAAGCACCTCACCTTCCCGAACGAGCGACGGATCGCCCGTGAGGCGTGGCTGCGGCTGGCCGGGGACGACTGATGCGCCTGAGGGCCGTATGCCGGGTGCTCGCCGCGGCAGTCCTCGTGCTGCCCACGGCCGGGGCCGGCACCGCTGCCATGGCATCCGCCGTCACGAGCAGCTCCCGCACCACCTCGGCCCTGGCCGGTGGCGCCGCGGGGCTGACCGCGCACGTGCCCGCGGCCGACCTGGCCGACCCGGCCGACCCCGCCCCCTCCGGTGCGGCCGTGCTGACCCTCGGGTCCATCTCGCCGACGATCGCGGCCCCCGGTGACACCGTGACGATCACCGGCACGCTGCGCAACGACACGCCCACTCCCCTCGTCAAGCCGGTGGTCCGCGCCGTCCTCGGCCGCACGACGCTCGTCCGGCGCAGCGACGTCGACGCCTGGGCGAACGACACGACCCCCGCGCAGGGCCGGGAGGTTGCTCGCGAGCAGCTCCCGGCGACTGTCGCGCCGGGGTCCTCCGCGCCCTTCGTGCTGGAGGTCGAGAAGGCCACCGGCCTGGGCGAGGCGACCTACGGCGCGCTGCCGCTGAGCATCGAGAGCAGCGGCGCTGCCCTGCGCACCTTCGCCGGCTACCAGCGGATCAAGCAGTACCAGCCCATCGACGTCGCCTGGCTCGTGCCGCTCACGGTCGACCCCGATGCGGCCCTCTTCGGCGCCACGGGCGCGGCCCGCGAAGCGGCCTGGGAGCGGGTGCTCGGCGCCGGCTCCCGACTGCAGCGCGTCATCGAGGCGACCCGCGACGAGCCGGTGACGTGGGCGATCGACCCCACCCTGGTGCCGAGCCTGCTGCCCGACGACGCCGATGCCCCGGACGCGGCCGGCACCAAGGACCCGGGCAGCACCGAGCTGATGGAGCGCAAGGCGACCGAGCAGGCCATCCGGTACGCCGCGCCCGCGCACAGCCCCTGGGTCCTGCCCGACACCGATGCCGACGTGGCCGCCGCGAGCGCCACCGGCGGCGCCACCCGACTGGTCGGGTCGCTGGTGAGCCGCGCGCAGGTCCCCGCCCGCTCCCTGGGCGGGCGGGCCGACATCGCGTGGCCCGCCGACGGGGTCCAGTCGCCGGCGCGCGAGGGGGCCCTGCGCGGCCTGTATGCCGGGCCCGGCCTGCGCGGTCAGGTCGCCGCCGCGGCGACCCTCCCGCGTGGCGTCAACACCCCTGATGCCGCACAGCGCAGCCAGGGCGGGCTGCCGGTCCTGGCGTTCGACGACCGGCTCAGCAGCCTGCTCCAGCACACCACCTCGCTGGAGGAGTCCGTGCTCAGCGCGCAGCGCTTCATCGCCGACTCCGTGGTGCTGCTCGACGAGCGTCCCGGCACCGAAGGGCGCACCCTGCTCGTCGCCGCCCCCCGCACCTTCGACCCCGACGCCGCCGGGGCGCGCAGCTTCTTCCACACCGTCACCTCGCTCCCCTGGCTCGACACCGTGACCACGGGAGCCCTGCTGGAGGACGCCGCGAAGGCGGTGCCGCTGCCCAACGTCGTCGCCACCCAGCCCGGCACGGCCTGCGCCAAGCCCAGGACGCCGGCACGCGACCCGCTCACCGGGGGCCGCGCCGTGCTCACCAGGACCCGGGGCGACGCCCTGGACGACAGCTTCCGGACCGTCAACGGCGTCGCGCTCATCCGCGACGACGGCAACGCCTTCGCCCGCACGTGGGGACGCGCGGCACAGCAGCTCGCGTCGGCCCGGTGGCGCACCGCCCCGTCGGCGTGGTCCACGCTCCAGTCCGGCGTGCTCACCGCCACGAGGAAGACGACGAGCGCGGTGAAGGTCTCCCCGAGGAACGTCAACTTCCTGGCCGAGAGCGGCCGGCTCCAGATCACGGTCACCAACGACCTCGACGTGGCGGTCGAGAACGTCAAGCTCACCCTCGAGCCGGCCAACCCGCGGCTGCGGATCGACAGCCAGCCGCCCATCCTCCGCATCGGGGCGAAGAGCCGCGCCACGGTCGCGGTCGGCGTCACGTCGCTCGCGGCGGGCCTCGTGCCGATCCGCACCACGCTCACCACCCCCGACGGCACGGTCATCGGGCAGGGAGCGCAGGTGCAGGTCCGCGTCACCCCGACCGGCAACTGGATCTACTGGGTGTTCGGCGGCCTCGCCGCGGTCATCCTGGTCGCCGGCATCTGGCGCTCCGTCCGCCGCCGTCCCCACCCGCAGGTCCCGTCCGCGGACCCGACCACCGCAGGAGTGCCGTGACCGAGAGCAGCAGCCCGGGCAGCGACCGCAGCCTGGCGCGCTCCAGCGCGGTCATGGCGGCGGGCACGGTCGTGTCGCGCCTGCTCGGGTTCCTCCGGGCCGCGATCCTGGCCGGCGTCGTGGGCATCGGTGTCGCGGGCGACACCTTCGACGTCGCGAACACCCTTCCCAACCAGTTCTACCTGCTGCTCGCGGGTGGTGTCCTCAACGCCGTCCTGGTCCCGCAGATCACCAAGGCCGCGGCGCACGAGGACGGCGGCAGTGACTTCGTCAACCGGCTGCTGACCCTGTCCTTCACCCTGCTCCTCGGCGCCACCGTGGTCGCGACGGCCGCCGCACCGCTGCTCGTCCGCCTGTTCTCGCAGGGCTGGGGCGGCGACGCCCTCGGGCTGGCGACCGCCTTCGCCTTCATCTGCCTCCCCCAGATCCTCTTCTACGGCATCTACACCGTGCTGGGACAGGTGCTCAACGCCCAGGGCCGCTTCGCGGCATACATGTGGGCACCGGCGCTCGCCAACATCATCGCCATCGGTGGCCTGCTCTGGTTCCGGGCCACGCTGCCGACCCAGGCCGCGGTCGACCAGTGGACCCCCACGATGGTCTGGGTCCTCGGTGGCACGACGACCCTCGGCGTCGCCGTGCAGGCGCTCTTCCTCGTCGTGCCGCTCCGGCGGGCGGGGTTCCACTACCGGCCCGTGTGGGGCTTCCGCGGGGTGGGCCTCGGGTCGGCGTCGCGGGTCGCGCTGTGGACCTTCGCCGCCCTGGCGGTCAGCCAGCTCGGGTTCGTCGTGACGTCCAAGGTGCTCACGCGCGCCAACCACATCATGGCCGGCGAGCACGTCGTGGGGGCCGGCAAGGCGGCATACGGGCTCGCGTTCCTCATCTTCATGCTGCCCCACTCCCTCGTCACGCTCTCGCTGGTGACCGCCCTCTTCACCCGCATGTCGCACGCCGCCCACGCCGGACGGACCCGGGACGTCGTCGGCGACCTTGGGCGCGGCCTGCGGATGCCGGCGGTCATCCTCGTCCCGCTCACCGTGGGGACGCCGCTGTTCGGGGCGCTGGTCAGCTACGTGGTGTTCTTCAAGAACAGCCAGCCGCAGACCGACGCGATCGCGCAGGTCATGGTCACGATGCTGCTCGGCGTCGTCCCGTTCGGCTGGCTCTACCTCATCCAGCGTGTCTACTACGCCTACGAGGACGCGCGCACTCCCTTCTACCTCCAGCTCGTCGTCACGGGGGTCGCCACGGTGGTCAACCTGGGCGCGTTCTTCGTCGACCCGGTCCGCACCGGTGTGGTCGTCGGCATCGGGCAGACCGTCAGCAACCTCGTCGCGGCGGTGGCCGGGTTCGTGCTGCTGCGCCGGCGCCTGGGCAGGCTCCAGCTCGGCGCGACGGTGCGCGTCTACGTGCGGCTCCTGCTGGCCTCCGTCGTCGGCCTGGTCGTCGCGTGGCCCGTGCGCCAGGGCCTCGACGCAGTGCTGATGGGCGGCCGCGTCGGGGCGCTGGTCCAGCTCGTCGTGGCGGGAGGCCTGTTCGTCGCCATCGCGCTCGGGGTGGCCCACCGGCTGCGGGTCCCCGAGGTGGCCCAGCTCCTCGACCCGCTGCTGCGGCGGGTGCGGCGCCACGAGACGCACGGCGCCAGACCCTAGGATGAGCCGCACGACGACCACCGCCGTGAAGGAGTGCGCGTGCAGGGTGTAGGGCCTGGGACGGTGCTCGGTGGCCGCTACACGGCGGCCCGGCGCCTGCAGCAGTTCGCCCGCGCCGAGCGCTGGTCGGCCCACGACACGACGCTCGAGCGAGCCGTCGTGGTCGTGTGCTTCCCGGCGGCCGACCCCAACGCCGACGCCGCCCTCGACGCCGCACGCCGCGCCGCGGGCATCGACAACCACCGGCTCGTCCGCATCCTCGACGTGGGCCGGGCCGACGACGTCGCCTTCTTCGTCGAGGAGGCCCTGCCCCACGCACACACCCTCACCGCTCTGGTCGCCGACGGAGGCCTGCCCTCCGAGGAGGCCCGGCGGATCGCCGGCGAGGTCGCGACGGCCCTCGAGGCGGCCCGCAGCCGCGGGCTGCACCACCTCAGGCTCACCCCGTCCTCGGTCGTGCGCACCGCGGACGGCACGGTCAAGCTCTCCGGACTGGCCACCGCCGCGGCGCTGTCCGGGATCGAGGAGCCGGATGCCGTGGCCGCGTCCCGCACGGACGCCGTCGGCGTGGTCGCGATCACGTATGCGGCGCTGACCAGCCGCTGGCCCCTCTCACCTCCCGTCGTGGGGCTGGACAGGGCACCTCACATCGTCGGGGGCGTGCCGGCGCCGTCCGAGATCGCCGCCGGCGTGCCCGGCGACCTCGACGCCCTGTGCCGGCTCACCCTCAACGAGGACGAGGGACCGCTCACCCCGGGCGACTTCGCCGTCCAGATCGCCCCTTGGTCACCCACCGAGGTGGCCGCCCTGGGCGGCCCACCGCACGCCTCCCGCGGCCGCACCGAGGAGTCGGCCGGGTCGAGCGCGACCACGGTCGCGATGCCGGTGCAGCGACCGACGCCGCCACCACAGTCCCGGGACGACGAGCCCCTTCCCGGTGGGGGGAGTGCGCTGCCGGCCGAGCGCCCGGGACCGGTGCCGAGCGGAGCGGCCGAGCAGGAGGGGGGCGGTGCCGGCACCGGCGCGGCCGTCGCCGGTGCGGTGACGACCGTGATCGGCACGGCGGGTCACGCGGCCGGTCACGCCGCCGAGGCAGCCGTGCACAAGGTGGGCACCTTCGCCCGCGCCGCGGCCGACCGAGCCGCCGAGAAGCGTGCGGCTCGCGCGGAGGCCGAGGAGCAGCAGGCGGCCAGCCGCATCTCCCTCGACGACGCCCTGCTGGCCGGCCGGGAGGAGATCGAGCCGCCCCTGCCGCTCCTCCCGCCCGAGACCGCCGTGGCGCCGAGCCGCGACCAGTCCAAGCTCGTCGTCGCGATCCTCGCGGCGTTCGTCGTCGTGGCGACGGTCCTGGGGTTCTGGGGGGTGTCCCACATCGGCTCGGGGTCCGGCCTCGACCTCAGCGGCACCACGCCCACGCCGACCAGGACCGTGACGACGGCTCCACCGTCCACGACGCCGACGACCAGCTCGTCGACGACGACCACGTCGGCCCCTGCGACGCACGAGCCGCTCGCCATCCACAGCGTCAAGGCCTACGACCCGGAGGGCGACGGCAGCGAGCACAACTCCGAGCTCGGCCGCATCTACGACGGCAAGGCGAGCACCTTCTGGAGCTCCGACGGCTACGCGTCGTCGAGCTTCGGTGGCCTCAAGAAGGGTGTGGGCGTCGTCGTCGACCTCGGGCAGCCGGCAAAGGTGCACCAGGTGGTGCTGACGCTGCCCGACGCCTCCGACGTGACGGTCTACGTCGGTGACAGCGCGAGCCGCGGCAGCGCCACCGAGCTCGGCTCCTCCCAGGGCAAGAAGGGCGAGGTCACGTTCTCGGCAAAGGGTGACGGCGCGGCCGGTCAGTACGTCATCGTGTGGTTCACCAAGATCTCGCAGGTCAGCGACGGACGGTTCCGCGCCACACTCGCCGAGGTCGCCGTCAGCTGACGACCACGGCACGGGCCGCAGGAGGGGAGGGTGGTGCACGCCGACGAGCCCCGCGACCCGCGGACCGACGCCGAGCTGCTCCGCGCCCATGTCGCCGGCGACCCCGACGCGTTCGGCGAGATCTTCCGCCGGCACCGGGACCGCATGTGGGCCGTCGCCCTGCGCACCACCGGCAGCCCCGAGCTCGCCGCGGACTGCGTGCAGGACGCCTTCCTCTCCGCCTTCCGCCGCGCCTCCTCCTACCGGGGCGACGCGGCCGTCACCACGTGGCTGCACCGGATCGTCGTCAACGCCTGCCTCGACCGGCTGCGCCGCACCAGGCCCGTGAGCGCCCTCCCCGACTCCGAGCTCGCGGACCGGCGCGACGACCACGCCGCCGTCGACGCCAGGATCGACGTCCAGGACGCGCTCGCCCGGCTCCCCGAGGGCCAGCGCCTGGCGGTGGTGCTCGTCGACCTGCAGGACCTGACGGTGGCGCAGGCCGCCGCGGTGCTCGGAGTCGCCGAGGGCACCGTGAAGTCACGGTGCGCCAGGGGTCGCGCCGCCCTCGCCGCGCTCCTCGGCGGGCACGAGCAGGAGCAGCACCGGGAGGAGCACCGGGAGCGGGGACGCCGGGAACCATCGGAGCCGGCGTGACGTCGTACCCTGTGCCGGCGCGGCACAGGCGAGCGCCGGTCCACCCGCCCGTCGACTGCCCCAGCGCTGTCGTGCCCGTCCCCCTGGAGGTCCCGTGGTGACACCGCCGCCACGTCGGTGGGACCCCGCAGACCCGGAGGACGACCCGACCGGGATGCGGGCCCTCCTGTCGGCCTTGCCCGACCCCGGTCCGATGCCGGCGCACCTCGTCGACCGGATCACCGCGAGCCTCGCCGCCGAGCAGGCCGCTCGCCAGCACGCCGTGACCAGCCTCGCCCAGCGCCGCAAGGTCCGCCGCGGTCTGGGGCTCGCGGCGGCGGCGGCCGTGGTGGTGGCCCTCGGCGGCACCGCACTCATGACCGGCACGGGGCCGGGAGCCGTCACGGCCCTGTTCACGCACACCGGCAGCGACTCCGCGGGCTCGAGCCCGGCGAGCGGCGCGGCCGAGAGCGCGTCCCGAGGTGCCGACCCGAGCGCTCCCAAGGGCCTGTCGGACCGCACCGACCCAGGTCCGGCCGTCGCTCACCAGAGCGGCACGGCATACCGCAGCGCCTCGCTGGCCGCGCAGGCCGCTGCCTTCCTCGCGCACCCCGGCGCCCCCCTGCGCCCGCTCGGCGCGGAGCCGCCCTCGATCGGGCCCATCGGCACCGAGAACGGCCTGCGCTCCTGCCTGGGCGCGCTCGGCCTGCCGTCCGCGACCGGCGTGACGGCCGACGTCGCGACCCTCGACGGCCGGCCCGCCGCCCTCCTCGTGGTACGCCACGGTGCCGGCCACGCGGCATACGCGGTGGGCCGCGACTGCACCGCGGGCCACCCAGCCCTCTTGGCTGGTCCCGTCACCCTGCCGTGACCGCGTCCACGGGACGAGACTGCCCGTCTGCGGCCTGCCGCACCGGGGGACGGAACAAGCAGGCTCTACGATCGGTTGGAGCAGGAGCACCGCATCTTGCGGTGTCCACCCTCCCAGACCACAAGGGGCAGTATCCGTGACCAGCGAGGCGCAGACCCGCAACGTCATCATCATCGGCTCCGGACCGGCGGGCTACACCGCGGCCGTCTACGCAGCGCGGGCCAACCTCGAGCCGCTCGTCTTCGAGGGCGCGGTGACGGCCGGCGGGGCGCTGATGAACACCACGGAGGTCGAGAACTTCCCCGGCTTCCGCGACGGGATCATGGGTCCCGAGCTCATGGAGCAGATGCGCGCCCAGGCCGAGCGGTTCGGCGCCGAGCTGGTCACCGACGACGTCGCGTCCGTCTCGCTGGAGGGCGACGTCAAGGAGGTCACCGACTCCGAGGGCCGCACCTACCGCGCGCACGCCGTCATCCTGGCCATGGGCTCCGCCTACCGGGAGCTCGGGCTCCCCGACGAGAAGCGCCTCTCCGGCCACGGCGTCTCCTGGTGCGCGACGTGTGACGGGTTCTTCTTCCGCGACCAGGACATCGCCGTCGTGGGCGGCGGCGACTCGGCGATCGAGGAGGCGACCTTCCTGACGAAGTTCGCC
This sequence comes from Dermatophilaceae bacterium, assembly GCA_025924375.1. Taxonomy (GTDB): domain Bacteria; phylum Actinomycetota; class Actinomycetes; order Actinomycetales; family Dermatophilaceae; genus JAICIN01. Next base: position 10,467 of record JAICIN010000075.1, read on the forward strand.
CGCTCCGTGACGATCATCCACCGTCGCGGCGAGCTGCGGGCCTCGAAGATCATGGCGGCCCGCGCCCTCTCCAACGACAAGATCCGGTTCGCCTGGAACTCCAAGGTCACGGGGATCCACGGGACGGACAAGCTCACCGGTGTCACCCTCGAGGACACGCGCACCGGCGAAGCTCGCGAGCTCGACGTCACCGGGCTCTTCGTCGCGATCGGCCACGACCCGCGCAACGAGCTCGTCAAGGGGGTCGTGGAGCTCGACGACGCCGGCTACGTCGTCGCGCAGGGCCGCTCGACCCTGACGAACCTCCCCGGCGTCTTCGCCTGCGGCGACCTCGTCGACCACACCTACCGGCAGGCCGTCACCGCGGCCGGCTCGGGCTGCTCGGCGGCCCTCGACGCCGAGCGCTACCTCGCCGCGCTGCACGAGGCCGGGGTGCCGGCGGTGGACCAGGCGCTCATCGAGTCGGAGAACCCGCTCGAGGGCGCTGTCGGCGTCCGCTGAGACACTGAGCGCAGCGGTGGTGGCCGCACCGTCCTGAACCCCGTCCGGCACCGGCTTGCCGCCCCAGCCCGTGGCCGAACCCTGGCGACACCACGACCTCACGCACCGACCCGCACAACCCGGAAGGACATCATGGGAACCACCAAGGAGACCACCGACGCCACGTTCGAGGCCGACGTCCTCAAGAACGACAAGCCGACGCTCGTCGACTTCTGGGCGCCGTGGTGCGGTCCGTGCCGCGCCGTCGCCCCGATCCTCGAGGAGATCGCCGCGGCCCACGCCGACAAGATCGACGTGGTCAAGCTCAACACCGACGAGAACCCGCAGGTGACCGGCCGCTACGGCATCACCGGCATCCCGACGCTCAACGTCTACGTCGGCGGCGAGGTCGTCAAGACGCTCGTGGGTGCGCTGCCCAAGCCGAAGCTCGTGCGCGAGCTCTCCGACTTTCTCGGCTGAGCCGCCTGTTCTAGGCTCCGCGCGGGGCATGGGCGCGAACAGCGCGCCGTAGCCCCACGAGAGGAGGCCCGGTGTCCACGAGCACGAACACCCCGCTCCGGCTCGGCAGCGTCGGCCCCGCCGTCGCCGACGTGCGTGCACGGCTCGACGCCCTGGGCTTCGCCGGCGATGACGACCACGCGGTCGCCGCCGAGCGCTACGACGCCGGGCTGGAGCGGGCTGTCAGGGCCTTCCAGCAGGCGCGGGGACTCGTCGCCGACGGGATGGTCGGACCCGAGACGTTCGGCACGCTCGACGGCGCGCGCTGGCGCCTCGGTGACCGGATCCTCCTGCACACCCCCGGCCACCTGCTCCACGGCGACGACGTGAGCGAGCTCCAGCAGCGGCTCAACGGCCTCGGGTTCTCCGCCGGTCGCGTGGACGGGCGGTTCGGCGCCGACACCGAGCGGGCGGTTCGTGGGTTCCAGCACGCCTACGGCCTGCCCGGCGACGGGTCGGTCGGCCCCGACACGCTCCGGGCACTCTCCGACCTGCGGCGCAGCGTCTCCGGTGGGTCGGCCGTCGGCCTGCGAGAGCGTGAGCGCGTGCGCCGTTCCGGCCACAACCTCAGCGGCCGCGTGGTCGTGCTCGACCCCGGGCACGGCGGACCCGAGCCGGGCGCCGAGGGCAACGGGCTCCGGGAGGCCGACGTCGTGCTCGACCTCGCCCGGCGGATCGAGGGCCGGCTGACCGCCATCGGCGTCGACGTGCTCTACACCCGCAGCCACGACACCTGCCCCTCGGAGGAGGACCGCGCGGCGCTGGCCAACCAGGCGGGCGCCGACGTGCTGCTCTCGCTGCACTGCGACTCCCAGGACCAGCCCGAGGCGAGGGGGGTGGCCACGTTCTTCTTCGGCAGCGACCGGACGCACGCGTGGTCGGCCGTGGGCGAGCACCTCGCCGACCTCATCCAGCGCGAGGTCGTGGCGCGCACGGGCCTGGCCAACTGCCGGTCGCACGCGCGCTCCTGGGCACTGCTCAAGCAGACCCGCATGCCGGCGGTGCGCGTGGAGGCGGGCTACCTCTCGCACCCCTCCGACGCCGCGCGGCTCTGCGACCCGGCGTTCCTCGACGTGCTCGCGGAGGCCGTGCTCGTCAGCCTCCAGCGCCTCTACTTCGGCGAGGACGACACCGCCACGACGGGCGTTCTCCGCCTCGGGGACCTGCGCGCCTACGTCGCCTCCCAGCGCTGAATTCGCTTCAGTCACAAGGGAGTTCGGCTCGCGCCACTCCAGTGTCGCGCC
>JAICIN010000076.1 GCA_025924375.1 Dermatophilaceae bacterium
GGGCGCCAACGACGCCATCCGGGCGCTGATGGACCTCGCCCCGCCCATGGCAACCGTCCTGCGGGAGGGCGGGCCGGTCGAGGTCCCGACCGCCGAGGTGCAGGTGGGAGAGCTCGTCCTGGTCCGGCCCGGCGGGAAGGTCCCGGTGGACGGCACGGTCGAGGAGGGCCTCTCCGAGGTCGACGAGTCGATGGTCACGGGCGAGAGCCTGCCGGTGCGCAAGGCGCCGGGTTCCGAGGTCACCGGTGCCTCCATCAACACCACTGGGAGCCTCCGCGTCCGGGCCACGAAGGTCGGCTCGGACACCGCGCTGGCGCAGATCGTGGCCCTCGTGCAGGAGGCGCAGAACTCCAAGGCGCCCGGCCAGCGGCTGGCCGACAGGGCAGCCTCCTGGCTCGTGCTGGTCGCCCTCCTCGGCGGAGCCGTGACCTTCCTGGCCTGGCTCTGGTCCGGGGCCGGCGTGGACACCGCCCTGCTGTTCGCGATCACCGTCGTGGTGATCACCTGCCCCGACGCCCTCGGGCTGGCGACCCCGACGGCGATCATGGTGGGCACCGGGCTCGGCGCCAGGCGGGGCGTCCTCGTGAAGGACGCGACCGCCCTCGAGGCGTCCGCGCGCATCGACACCGTCGTCATGGACAAGACGGGCACCCTCACCAAGGGGGAGCCCGAGGTCACCGACGTCGTCACGGCCGGCATCGACGAGGCGGCACTGCTGCCCCTGCTGGCCGCCGTCGAGCACGAGTCGGAGCACCCGCTCGCCACAGCCATCGTCCGGTATGCCGGCCGGCAGGGAGCCGAGCGGGGCTCGCCGTCGGGGTTCCGCAACGTGCCGGGGCACGGGGCGGTCGCCGAGGTCGACGGCCGCCGCGTCGCCGTCGGCAACCGGGCGCTGATGGTCCAGGAGGGGGTCGACCCGGGCGCGCTGATGGACCGCCGCGACGAGATCGCCGGCAGCGGTCGCACCGCGGTGCTCGTCGCCGTGGACGGCCGGGCGGCCGCCGTCATCGGTCTGGCCGACGCCGTGCGCGAGACATCCGCGCAGGCAGTCGCGACCTTGCACGAGCTCGGCGTCGAGGTGGTCATGCTGACCGGCGACAACGAGGCCACAGCGGGCCGGATTGCGGCACAGCTCGGCATCGACACCGTCATCGCGGAGGTCCTTCCCGGCGACAAGGCCGCCGAGGTCTCGAAGCTGCAGCAGGCCGGCAAGCGCGTTGCCATGGTCGGTGACGGCGTCAACGACGCCCCGGCACTGGCCCAGGCCGACCTCGGCATCGCCATCGGCGCAGGAACCGACGTGGCCATCGAGACCGCGGACGTCGTCCTGATGCGCTCGGACCCCCTCGACGTCCCGATCGCCCTGCGGATCGGCCGCGGCACGCTGCGCAAGATGCGCCAGAACCTGGCCTGGGCGGTCGGGTACAACGCCATCGCGCTCCCCGTCGCGGCCGGGGTGCTCGAGCCGGCACTCGGCCTGGTGCTGCGTCCCGAGATGGCCGCGCTGTCGATGTCGGGCTCGAGCGTCATCGTGGCCGTCAATGCGCTCATGCTCAAGCGCCTTCGGCTCCCTGAGCCGCCGGGCCCTGCGGGCGCGCGGACAGCGGCCCGTGGCCGGCCCGCGGTCACTGCGGGGACGCCTGGCTGATCGCCTCCGTGGCGAGGGTGCGGGGCGGTACGGGGGCCTTCACCGAATCTTCGCCAAAGCCATACGGATCGACCAGTCCGCCCGGGGAGAGTGGGCTCGTCCCCCCGCCGTGTCCAGGAGACCGCATCCCCACTGGTGGCGGGAGCGACCGCAGTGGGACTTTCCGCTTGTGCGAGCGAGGACGGAGCGGCGTGGGATCGCACTCCGGCGCCCGCCTCCGTCCGTGGCGGTGTCAACCGCCCCGGACGCAGACCCGGCACCCGGCACCGGGTCCAGGCTGGGCGCGGCATCGCCCTCAACCGTCCCCGCTCAGCGGCTGCCCTCGGCCCACGTCCACGCGCTCGACCGCGACCCTGCCACCGGGGAGGCGCTCCTGGCGACCCACGAGGGGCTCTTCGTCTACGGAGAGGGTGGGCCCACGCACGTGGGCCCGGTCATCGACCTCATGGGCTTCACCGTGGTGGGGCCTGGCCACTACCTGGCCTCCGGCCACCCCGGTCCCGGAGTGGACCTTCTGCAGCCGGCGGGGTGCTCGAGAGTCGTGACGGTGGCCGCTCGTGGAAGGTGCTGTCCCGTGGCGGCGCCTCCGACTTCCACGCCCTGGCCGCGGCAGGGGAGCGGGTCGTGGCGTTCGACGGTGCGCTGCGGACCAGCACCGACGGCCGGACCCGGACAGTCGGACACCTGGCCTCACCGCCGAGGGCCCTTGCCATCGCGGACGGCAACCGGGTTCTTGCCACGACGGCCGACGGCCTCATGACGTCCTCGGACGGTGGCGCGCGGTGGTCAGCGCTGCCGGGCGCCCCGAGGTTGCTGTTCGTGGACTGGGCCGACAGCGCGGTGGTTGCGGGGCTCGACCCGGAGGGCACGCTCCACCTCAGCTCGGACGCCGGGCGGACGTGGCGGGTCGTCCAGGAGACGGGGTCGAACCCCCAAGCCATCGAGGCGAGCGAGAGCGGCGGCCGAGCCTCGGTGACGGTGGCAACGGAGGAGCACCTGCTCACCTTCCCTGCGCCGTAGCGCGCGCGGCATGCGAGCGCGTCACCGGATTGTCAGGAGGGTGGCGACCCTGCGGCTCGGTGCCGCGTGTCACTGTCCCCCGGCCAAGCGCATGGAGAGCTCCCGCGCGGTGGCACCCGCTGCTCCGCGTGCCGCGGACGTGGGCGGCGGGAGGGCTCGGCGCCGAGCCCTCCCGCTCGTGAGGGTCAGCGGAAGCGGCCCGGGAACTGGCTCATGATGCCGCTGCTCATCATGTCGGCCATCGCGAGGATGTGGGTGTGCACGGCCTGGTAGTCGTTGACGCTCGCGGTGTAGCTCCCGCCGAGCTCGTCAGCCGCCTCGGCCAGCGTCTGGTCCAGGTGGGTGCGCATGTCGGCACGCATCGTGGCGTCGGGCCAGAAGCGGGGGTTGGCGGCGGCGAGGAAGTCGGCGATCGCGTCCGCGTTCGCGTACCAGCGCTTCTGGGCATCGGCGAAGGCGGCGGAGTCGCCGCTCCTGGCGGCCTGGAGGACCTCGACCGCGATGGTGATGTGGTCGTGGAGCAGGGCCGCCAGCTGGTCACCGGCAGCGGCACCGTAGTAGGGCTTGACCGCGTTGCCGATGTCCTGCTGGTTCGCCAGGAGCCTGGTGGCCGTTGCGTCGAAGCCCTTCGACCCGTCAGCGAACTCGACGATCGCCAGGCGCGTCCACGTGATGTGGTCCTCCCAGAGGCGTCGCATCTGGTCGTGGAAGGCGACCTGCGCGGTCGTGTGCGGCTGGAGGGTGTTCATCGCTGCGTGGGTGTCGGTGACGACCGGACCGGTCTCGGCACCTGCTCGCGGTGCGAGCCACGCGGTGAGGCCGAGGACGAGCGCGAGGACGACGGTGGCGACGCCGGTTCGGCGGCGCGGCTTCTCGGGGACGGGCATGGCTTCTCCTTCGCTGGGCGATGGCCTCGTCGTCGTGCCGGGGCAGGTGCGCTCGGCGCGGGCGAGATAGCTGTTCGCGTCGCCCCCGGCCGATGCCTTACCGGCTGCGACCGCGGCCGCGACGCGCGTACGCCGCGTCCCGTGTCAGCGGGTCGAGCCGTGGCGCTCGCGAATCGGGCGCATCCGGTAAGACATGACCAACCGCCACACGCACAGGAGGTATGACCATCCATCCAGCCCATGTCCCGGTCCCGTGCCGGCCCGCCGGCCCCCCGGTCGACGTGGTGGCGTGGCGCCGCTGCCGCCTCCTGGAGGCGGGGTTCCCGGCGGAGCTTGCCGAGCAGCTGGCCGGGGCCGCGGTGGACCTCCACGCGCTCCTCCAGCTGGTCGACCGCGGCTGCGCCCCGGAGCTCGCCGCACGCATCCTCTCGCCCCTCGATGCGAGAGCATGGACGTCATGACGGCTCTGAGCGGCGGAGCAGCACCAGGCGGCGCGCTCGCGCCCGCGTCCGTGCCACGGCAGGCTCAGGACGCACCGGGCGACCGGCTCCTCGAGGCGCTCCGAGCCGACGGGGCGGCGCAGACGGCGGCCCTGCGGGAGGTCCACCTCCTCATGCTGCGCGCCGCACGGCACCAGGTCTGGAGGATGGGCGCGATGCTCCCGGGGGTGGGGACCGTGGTCCGTGAGGAGATCGCCTGCGCCGCCGCCGACGACGCCCTCACCGCGCTGCTCGGCAAGCTCGACACCTTCGAGGGACGCAGCCGCTTCACGACGTGGGCCTACAAGTTCGCGATCCTCCAGGCCGCCACCGAGGTGCGCCGGCTCGCGTGGGCGCAGCGGGAGGTGCCGCTCGAGGACACGGGCACGTGGTGGGCCACCGAGGCAGGCCCCGAGGACTACGCCGAGGCGAGTGACCTCGCGCGCGCGGTCACCCAGGCCCTCGACCACGCGCTCACCGACTACCAGCGCCGGATCGCGGTCGCGCTGCTCGTCGACGAGGTGCCGATCGACGTCCTGGCCGAGCGCCTCGGCACGACACGGGGCGCCCTCTACAAGACCCTCCACGTGGCGCGCGGCCGCATCCGCGCCCACCTTGCCGCCGGCGGCCACCTCCCGGCCCCCGCGGCGCCCGCCGAGGAGAACCACCGATGACCCGATCACACCCCATGCTCACGAAGCGGCAGGCCGAGGCGCTCGTCGTCGACACCGAGCCGTGGTTGTCCTGCGAGAGCTGCTTCCACCTGATGGATCGCTACGTCGAGGCCGAGCGGGCAGGCGGCTCGCCGGACCCGGCGATGATGACCGCCATGCAGCACCACCTCCGGGCCTGCGCGGCCTGCGCGGAGGAGGCGGAGTCGCTGCGGGAGCTGCTGGAGTCCGACGGCGGCACGCAGGAGGACTGAGGGCCCTCACGGCAGGGGCGGGTCCTCGCCGGCCCCGGGAGGGGGCTCTGCCCAGGCCAACGCGTCCCAGTCGGCGTCCAGGAGCTCGGGCAGCCCTCGCTCGACGAGCACCGCCCCTGCCTGCGTGAGCTCGTCCACGCCGAACCCTCCGGTGCGGATCGCGACGCAGGGCGCGCCCATCCGTGCGGCGGACGCGACGTCGAAGGTGGAGTCCCCGATGACGACGGCGCTCGTGCCGCCCGACCTGCGCAGCGCCACCTGCAGGATGTCCGGCGCGGGCTTCGACGACTCGGCGTCCTCCGAGGTGGTCACCACGGCCACGACGTCGCGCACGCCCACCAGGTCCACGGCGCGACGAGTGTGGTCGGGCTTGCCGGACGACCCCAGTGCCACGACGAACCGCTCGGCGAGCGCGCGCACGAGGTCGGCAGCGCCGGGCAGCGGCTCGACCTCGTCGATGAGCCGGTCGTACTCCTTCTCCCAGGCCGCCCGCAGCTCGTCGCCCAGACGCTGCTCGACCTCGTCACCAGCAAGGGCGGCGACCAACCGGTCGCCGCCCATGCCGATACCTCTGTGCACCCTCCACATCGGCAGCTCGATGTCGTGCCGCTGGAAGGCCCGGTGCCAGGCAATGGCGTGGTGGTAGGTCGAGTCGACGAGCGTCCCGTCGACGTCGAGCAGCACGGTGTCGTGCCGCCCGGCCGACGCCACCACGCCCCGGCCTCAGTCCTTGAAGGCGTCCTTCGCCTTCTCGCCGGCCTGCTTCAGGTCGCCGGACGCCTGGTCCATCTTGCCCTCGGCCTGCATCTTCTCGTTGTCGGTGGCGTCGCCGACGCCTTCCTTCATCTTGCCCTTCGCCTGCTCGGCGGCGTTCTCGATCTTGTCGTCCATGCCCATGGTGGGTCTCCTCTCAGGTGGCAGACCGCTACCCCGCGTGACATGCCGCAAACGCAGGGAGGCCAACGGCCGGGTTCAGCGGCTCCTCAGCCGGCGTAGAGCGTGCGGTGACCGGAGTCCCGGTGCCGCGCGGGGTGCTGCAGCAGCCGCAGCACGTCCTCGACCGACTCCAGCACGCGGTTGTCGGGGATGGCGGCGTTGATGCGCCAGAGCAGCCAGCTCGGAGCCGAGCTCGCCATCAGCTGGGCGGTCAGCTGCTCCGTCGTGGCCGGCAGGCTGCCCGCGCGGATCCACCGGCGAGCCTCCTCCGTCCAGCGGAGGGTGCTGACTGCGGCGGAGCTCGTCGTCCGGGAAAATCTCGACTGGGGCATCGTCAAGACCTCTCACGCTCGTGCGGGCTGCCGCGCTGATGGACATGCCGATACAGCAGAACAGCACGAAAACCCGCATATGGCAACAGAGCCGGCCAACCAATGGGATGCGCGCGTGACTTGATCGATCAAGGGGTACTGGCCCGCGATGGACGAGACCGGTGTGCCGGGCCTGTGCCCACTGGGGCGGGTGACCGTCGTCGTGGCGACGCGCGACCGGCGGGAGCAGCTGCTGGCGAGCGTCGGCCGGCTGGTGGCGCTGCCCGAGCGGCCCCATGTCGTCGTCGTGGACAACGGCTCGGGCGACGGCACCCCGGAAGCGGTGCGCACGGCATACGGGCAGGTCACCGTCATCGAGGCGCGGCGCAACCTCGGGGCCGTCGCGCGCACGGTCGGGGTGCGGGCCGCGAGGACGCCCTATGTCGCGTTCAGCGACGACGACTCGTGGTGGGAGCCGGGCGCCCTCGCACGGGCGGCCGCGGTCCTCGACACGCACCCGGGCGTCGGCCTGCTCGCGGCCCGGATCCTCGTCGGCGAGGAGGGCCGGCTCGACCCGGTGTGCCAGCTCCTGCGCGACAGCCCGTTGCCGCGCACGCCGGGGCTCCCCGGGCCCGCGGTCCTGGGCTTCGTGGCCTGTGGGGCGGTCGTGCGACGGTCCGCCTACCTCGGCGTGGGGGGCTTCAGCCCCGTCGTGTTCTTCCTCGGGGAGGAGACCGTCCTGGCGGAGGACCTCGCGAGCGCGGGCTGGGACCTGGTCTACTGCGAGGAGGTCGTCGCCCGGCACCACCCCGGGTCCGCGCCGCCGCGACACCCCGGCCGCAGGCGACGCCTCCAGGCACGCAACGCGATCCTCTCGGCGTGGCTTCGCCGGCCCGCGGGCTCGGCGCTGCGCGAGACGTCCGCCGTCGTGTCGGGGACCGGCCCCGACGGCTGGCGGGCCCTCGGCAGCGCCCTGTTGCGGTCACCGGGGGTGGCCCGGGACCGCAGGGTGGTGCCGCCGTGGCTCGAGGAGCACCTGCGCCTGCTCGGGCGCTGACGGCAGCGCATGGCCCCGCGGGCACCCGGGTAGGCCACCTTGACCGTCCGCACTGAGGAGGTCCCATGCTCCCCGCATCACTGAGCCGCCTGACCGACATCCCCGGACCGTTCGCCACCGCGGCGATCGACGCCTCGCGGGTCGACCCGGCCAGCTCCGGCGACGTGCAGGTGCGCTGGGAGGACGAGGCCCGGCGCCTCCTCGAGCTGGGTGCCCCGCAGGCCGTCGTCGACGCCATGTCGGCGGCCGCGACGGCGCAGACCGGGCTCGGGGGCGAGCGGACCCGGGTCGTCGTCGCCTCGGGGGACCGCGTCGTGCTCGACCTCGTCGTCCCCGGGCGCCCGGTGCGGCCGGAGGCGCTCTACGGCCCGGTGCCCCAGCTCATGCCGGTGGTCCGCGCCCTGTCGGGGGCCGTGACGTATGCCGTGGCTCGCGTCGACCGCGCCGGCGCGGACCTCGAGGTGCGGACCCCGACCGGCACGGAGGCAGAGACGGAGGAGGTTGAGGGCGGCCACGACGTCCTGCACAAGACCGCGGCCGGCGGGTGGTCGCAGCGGCGCTACCAGGCCCGCGCGCAGGACTCCTGGGACCAGAACGCGGGCGAGGTGGCCGACCGGCTCGCGAGCATCGTGCGCCAGGACAAGCCGCAGGTGGTGCTGGTCGCGGGGGACGAGAGCGCGATCGCGTCGCTGCGCAGGCAGGTCGCCCCGGAGGTCGAGGAGCGGCTCGTCGTCCTCGACTCGGGCGGTCGCGCCGCCGGCACCTCGGAGGAGGCGGAGCAGGAGGCGGTGGACCAGGCCCTCGAGCAGCACGTGGGCCATCGCCGTGCCGCCCTGCTCGACCGGTTCCGTGAGCAGCTGGGCCGCCAGCAGGAGGCTGTCGAGGGAGTCGGCCCCGTGGTCGAGGCGCTGCGCCGGGGGCAGGTCGAGGAGCTGCTGCTCCACGACGACCCGTCCTCGACCCTTCGGCTGTGGGTCGGGGAGGAGCCGCTGCAGGTCGGCCTCACCGAGCAGGACGCCCGGGCGGCGGGGGCGACGCGCCCGCAGGAGACCCGCGCCGACGCGGCCCTGGTCTGGGCCCTCCTCGGCTCGAAGGCCGGGATGACGCTGCTGCCCGACGGCGAGCAGGAGCTGCTCGAGGGGATCGGGGCCGTGCTCCGGTGGTCCGACCAGGCCACGCAGCACCTCGGCGCCCCCAGCATGCCCGGCCACGGGCAGGGCCCGGGGATGCCGGACAACATCGAGTAGGCGGGCCGGCCGTCCCGGACGCGGCAGAGGCCGGGCGGCGCGGTCAGCAGGCGAGCGGCGGGGTCAGCGCGGCAGCGGCAGGGTCAGCGTGGCAGCGGCTCCGCGTGGACGCACTTCACCGCCGTGAGCTCCCGCAGGAGGTCCGGGCCGAAGCCGCAACCGCTGCCGCTCCCGCGGCGCGGGTCCGCCGAGCCGCCCGGCGCCCCGCCGAAGACCGCGTTGACCTTGACCGTGCCCACCTCCAGCTCCTCGGCCGCGCGCAGGGCGTGGCCGAGGTCGGGGGTGAGGACGGTCGCGGCGAGGCCGTAGTCGCCCTGGCCGGCGAGCTCGAGGCCCCGCTCGAAGCTCTCCACGACCTGCACCGGCGCGAGCGGGCCGAATGTCTCCTCCTGCATCACGAGCATGTCGGGGTCGCAGCCCGTGAGGACGGTCGGCTGGAACCACAGCCCGTCGGGCTCGCAGCGTTCCCCGCCGGTCAGGCAGACGGCGTCGCGGGCCAGCGCGTCCTTGACGTGCGCCTCGACGACGGCCAGCTGGTCGGCGTCGACGAGCCGGGCGAGGGTCGTCGAGGGGTCGTCGGGCGGGCCGTGCCGGAGCCGCTGCGCCTCCAGGACGAGCTGCCTGAGCACCGCCTCGGCGACCGCGGCGTGGAGGTAGACACGCTCCACCGAGGTGCACAGCTGACCGGCGTTCGTGAAGGCCCCGAGGGCGATCTGGCCGGCCGCCCAGGCCGGGTCGACGCCGTCGTCCACGACGATCGCGTCCTTGCCGCCGTTCTCGAGGACCGCCCGGCCGCCACGCGCGCCGACGGCGGCGGCGATGGACCGGCCGGTGCGGGTGCTCCCGATGTGGGTCACCACGTCGACGCGCGGGTCCGCGGCGATCGCGGCACCCGTGGCGCCGTCGCCCTCGAGGACGCCCAGCACGCCCGGTGGAAGCTCGGCGGCGAGGTGGCGCGCCAGCTCCACACCGGGCGCCGAGCTCTTCTCGGACGGCTTGTGGACGACCGTGTTGCCCGTCACCAGCGCGGCCGCGAGCAGCCCCGCGGCGGCGGGGAAGGGGTCGTTCCAGGGCGTCAGCACGCCGACCACTCCGCGGGGCTCGGCGCGGACCACGTCGAGGGCAGGAGGGCTGCCCGCGAGGGCGCGTCCGCTCCCGGAGAGCCCCGTCACCGCCGCCTCGTCGAGGAGGTCGGCCGCCACCTCTGCGGAGGACACCGCCTCCCCGAGCAGCCTCCCGGTCGTGTTGGTCAGGAGCCGGCCCAGGCTCCCGGCGTCCGCGCGGACGGAGGCTGCCGCACGGCGCAGGGCCGCAGCCCGCTCGCTGGGCGGCGTCCGGCGCCAGGCGGAGCTCGCCTCGCGGGCAGCCCGGATGGTGGCATCGATCGACGTCTGGTGGGTATCCACGGCGTCGTAGTTCCCTGCCCCCCGTACGAGAAACGCTTCACTGTGAGAAGAGGTTAGAAGCGCTTCTCTCGGGTAGTCGCTGCTCATGCGAGTCCTGGGCGTGAACGCCCTGTTCCACGACCCGTCGGCGGCCCTCGTCGTCGACGGCGTGACGGTGGCCGCCGCGGAGGAAGAGCGGTTCAGCAGGCGCAAGCACGGCAAGCGGCCGGTGCCCTTCGCCGCGTGGGAGCTGCCGGAGCTGGCCATGCGCTGGTGCCTCGACTCCGCCGGCCTGCGCCCCGAGGACCTCGACGCGGTCGCCTACTCCTACGACCCCAGCCTCGCGAAGCCCGCCGAGGACATGGACCTCGACGACCCGTGGGACAGCCTGCGCCAGGTTTACGCCCAGCGCGCGCCGTCGTTCATCGCGTCGTCGCTGCCGGGCCTTGACCCCGGCCGGGTCCGGTTCGTGCCCCACCACGTCGCCCACGCCGCGTCCGCGGGGCTCGCGGCCCCCGCCTCCGTGCCGGGCGGCTGCACCGTCCTCGTCGTCGACGGGCGCGGTGAGCGGTGGTCCCACCTCGGCGGACGCTACGACGCCGGACGGCTGGAGATCCTGGCCTCGCAGGAGCTCCCCCACTCGCTCGGGCTGGTCTACGAGTCGCTGACGGAGCACCTCGGCTTCCTCCGCTCCAGCGACGAGTTCAAGGTCATGGCGCTCGCGTCCTACGGCACGCCCCGGTTCGCCGAGCAGGTGCGCGAGCACGTGCACGAGACCGGTGACGGCTGCTTCCGCGCCACGGCTCCCGAGTGGGCCCGGTGGGCGCCACGACGGGCCATGGGCGAGGAGGAGTGGCTCCCGGTCCACGCCGACCTCGCCGCCTCGGTCCAGCTGTGCCTCGAGGAGGCGCTCGTCGGCATGGCGCGCTGGCTGCACGCCCAGACCGGCGACCGCGTCCTGTGCATGGCCGGCGGCACCGCGCTGAACTGTGTCGCCAACACGAGGATCTGGCGCGACTCGCCGTTCGACGAGGTGTGGGTGCAGCCGGCCGCCGGGGACGCCGGCACCGCGCTCGGAGCCGCGCTCCAGGTGACCGCCGACGAGGGCCAGCAGCCGGCGCCGTTCACCTCGGCCGCCCTCGGCCGCGGCTGGTCCGGCGAGGAGCTCGCCGCAGCGCTGCGGTCCGCGGCCGTGCCCTTCTCGACGCCCACCGACCTCCCCTCCGAGGCCGCGCAGGTCCTCGCCGACGACGGGATCCTCGCCTGGTACGACGGGCGCAGCGAGTTCGGCCCGCGCGCCCTCGGCCAGCGCTCCCTCATGGCGCATCCCGGCCGCGTCGAGAACCTCGAGCGGCTCAACCACGTCAAGGGACGTGAGCAGTTCCGCCCCGTCGCGCCCATGGTGCTGGCCGAGCGGGCCGGCGAGGTCTTCGAGGACGGGCCGCTGCCGAGCCCCTACATGCTCTTCGTCCACGGCGTGCGGCCGGACTGGCGCGAGCGCATCCCCGCCGTCGTCCACGTGGACGGCACCGCCAGGGTCCAGACCGTCGACGACGGCGCGCTGCCCCATGTCGCCGCGCTCCTGCGCGCGTTCGAGCAGCGCACCGGCCTGCCCGTCGTCGTCAACACCAGCCTCAACACCGCCGGTCGCCCCATGGTCGACTCCCCGAAGGACGCCCTCGAGCTCTTCGGCTCCAGCCCCGTCGACGCCCTCGTCCTCGGCCCCCACCTCGTGCGCCGGACCAGCCTGGCGGAGCGGCCGTGACGACCACCCTCACGCAGCCCTACTCCGTCGTCATCCCGAGCATCGGCCGCCAGAGCCTCAACACGCTGCTGGAAGCGCTCGCCCGGCAGAAGGACCCGCTCCCCGCCGAGGTCCTCGTCGTCGACGACCGGCCCGGCGAGCCGGCGGCGCTCCCCCTCTCCGAGGCGCTGGCGGCGCGGGTGCCGGTGCGGGTGCTGCGGGGTCTGGGCCGGGGCCCGGCGGCGGCTCGCAACCTCGGCTGGCGGGTGGCGTCCTCGGAGTGGGTCGTGTTCCTCGACGACGACGTCGAGGTGCCGGAGGGCTGGAGCGAGGAGCTCGCCCACGACCTCACCGCGGCGGCTCCGCGCACCGCCGGTGTGCAGGCCCGCCTTGAGGTCCCGCTGCCGGACCGTCGGCCCACCGACTGGGAGCGGACCACCGCGGGCCTCATGGGGTCGCACTGGATCACGGCCGACATGGCCTACCGACGCTCGGCACTGGTCGAGGTGCGCGGCTTCGACGAGCGGTTCCCCCGCGCCTACCGCGAGGACGCCGACCTCGCGGCGCGCGTCCTGGCGGCCGGGTGGCAGCTGGAGCGCGGCACCCGCCGCACCGTGCACCCGCTGCGTCCGCAGCCGGGCTGGCACGCCAGCGTGCGCGCACAGCGGGGCAACGCCGACGACGCCCTGATGCGCCGTGCCCACGGTCGCCGCTGGCGGGAGAGCAGCGGCGCGGGGCGCGGCCGGCTCCCCTGGCACGTCGCCACCGTCGCCGCCGGCAC
>JAICIN010000077.1 GCA_025924375.1 Dermatophilaceae bacterium
CGACAACATCTGGCTCACGGACCGCGACGCCGTGCGCACGCCGATGCAGTGGACGCCCGACCGCAACGCCGGGTTCTCGGTCACCGACCCCGGGAAGCTCTACCTGCCCGTCATCTCCTCCCTCGTCTACCACTACAACAACGTCAACGTCGAGGCGCAGATGGCGCACAGCTCCTCGCTCCTGCACTGGCTCCGCGCGATGCTCGCGATCCGCAAGCACCACCCGGTCTTCGGCCGGGGGGCGTTCCAGGTCTGTGACTCCGACAACGACGCCGTGCTGCCCTTCCTCCGAGTGACCTGGCCGGAGGACGGCCGGAGCCGCGAGGCGGAGGCGGTGCTGTGCGTCAACAACCTTTCCTCACGCCCGCAGGCCGCCTCGATCCGGCTCCCCGACGAGTTCAAGGGCTCCCAGCTCGCCGACCTCTTCGGCGGCTCGGGCTTCCCGAAGGTCTCCGACGACGGCAAGCTCACCCTCACCCTGGGCTCGCGTGACTTCTTCTGGCTCAAGCTCGAGACCGGGGCGGCGCATGGCTGAGCTGCACCACGGCGCGTCCATCTCTCCGCGCAAGATCGAGCTCATCGCTCCGTGGATCTCGCGCCAGCGATGGTATGCCGCGAAGGGCCGTGAGCCCCGGCTGCGCCAGCTCTGGTCCTGGCGCCTCGACGACCCCGACGGCGAGGTCGGGATCGAGACGATCCTGGCGGCCGACGAGTCCGCCGCCGAGGCCGTCGTCTACCAGGTGCCGCTGACCTACCGCAGCGCACCGCTGCCCGACGCCGACCACGCCCTCCTCGGCACGATGGAGCACAGCGTCCTCGGGCGCCGCTGGGTCTACGACGGCCCCCACGACCCCGTCTACGCCGCCCAGCTCCTGGAGCTGGTCTACGGCCGCGCGCAGGCGGCGTCCGCGCGCGAGTCGGCCGCCCCGGAGCCGGACGTGACCGGCCACCGCCACCCCCACGCCCCCGACGTGCGCCCCGGCCCCTCCCGGGTGCTCAGCGGCGAGCAGTCCAACACGTCCATCATCTACGACACGACCGGCCCGGACGGAGCCCCGAAGCCGTTGATCTGCAAGGTGTTCCGGACGCTGCAGTCGGGCGACAACCCCGACGTCGTGGTCCAGTCCGCGCTCGCCGAGACGGGCACCCTGCGCGTTCCCGGCATGGCGGGGTGGGTCGCGGCGCAGTGGCCGGCGCCCGCGGCCGACGGAGCTGCCCACGGGCAGGTGGCCTTCGCGCAGGAGTTCTACCCCGGCACCGAGGACGCCTGGCGCGTGGCCCTGCGCGCGGTCGCCGACGACGCCGACTTCACCGGGCCGGCGCGTGAGCTCGGAGCGGCGACCGCAGAGGTGCACGCCCTGCTGGCCGAAGCCATGCCGGTAGAGCCGGCGACGCCCGAGGCGATCGGCGCGGTGATCACCGGGATGCGCGCCCGATATGTCGCAGCCGCCTCGGAGGTCCCGGCCATCGCAGCCTACGACTACGAGATCGCCGACGTCTTCGCCGCCGCCCGCGACGCCAGCTGGCCTGTACTGCAACGGATCCACGGCGACTTCCACCTCGGCCAGGTCCTGACCGTGCCCGGGCGCGGGTGGGTCCTCCTCGACTTCGAGGGCGAGCCGCTGCGGTCGCTGGCCGAGCGCAGCCGGCCGGACCTGCCGGCGCGCGACATCGCCGGCATGCTCCGCTCCTTCGACTACGCGGCCGGCTCGTGGGAGCAGGCGCACCCCGAAGGACGGCGCCGCGACTGGGCCGACGCCTGCCAGCACGCGTTCCTCGACGGGTATGCCGGCCGGTCCGGCCGCGACCCGCGCGCGGACACCGCGCTGCTCACCGCCCTGCAGCTCGACAAGGCCCTCTACGAGGTGGTCTACGAGGCGCGCAACCGGCCCTCGTGGCTGACGATCCCGACCGATGCCGTGGTCCGGCTGCTCGACGACGCCAGGAAGGCGAACCGATGACGCCCCAGAGCCCGAAGACACCACGCAGTAGGAAGCCCCGCAAGACCCAGACCCCCCCGACGGCCGCCGCCCCACCGGCCGCCCCGGCCCCCGCCGGCCGCGGGTCCGCGGGTCCGCCGGCATCTGCGGCCACCGCGCCCCCGGCACCCACCGCTCCCGAGGCGGCCGCTCCGCCGGCATCCACCGCCCCCCGGCACCCACCGCTCCCGAGGCGCCCGCCGCGCCGCTCGCCACCCCCATGCAGTCGATCAACGCGCTCGCCGGCGGCCACCACCAGCAACCGCACGACCTGCTCGGCCAGCACCTCGAGCCGGGCGGCCTGCGGCTGCGCGCCTTCCGCCCGCTCGCGCGCAGCGTGCGCGTCCGCTTCGAGGACGGCGAGGTCCTGCCACTGCAGCACGAGGCCCACGGGGTGTGGGGCGCGCTCCGCGAGGGCGAGACGCGCACGATGGACTACCGCGTGATCGTGTCCTACGACGACGGGATCGAGCACGAGCAGGACGACCCCTACCGGTTCGCGCCCACCCTGGGACAGCTCGACCTCCACCTCATCGGCGAGGGGCGCCACGAGCAGCTGTGGACCGTGCTCGGCGCCCACCTGCGCGAGTACGAGGGGCCACTCGGGCCGGTCACGGGCACCTCGTTCGCGGTCTGGGCCCCGCGCGCCCAGGCGGTGCACGTCACGGGTGACTTCAACGGCTGGGAGATGCGCACCCACCCGATGCGGCTCATCGGCAGCTCGGGCGTGTGGGAGCTGTTCGTGCCGGGCGTCGGTGAGGGCAGCCGCTACAAGTTCGAGGTGCGCGGCGCCGACGGGGTCGTGCGGTCCAAGGCCGACCCCATGGCCCGGGCCACGGAGGTGCCGCCCGCGACCGCGTCCGTGGTGACCCGGTCCCACTACGAGTGGGGCGACCAGGACTGGCTCGACCGCCGTGCGCGCGAGAGCCTGCACGAGGGACCCATGAGCATCTACGAGGTCCACCTCGGCTCGTGGCGCGCCGGGCAGAGCTACCGCGACCTCGCCGAGCACCTCGTCAACTACGTCTCCGACCTCGGCTTCACGCACGTGGAGCTCCTGCCCGTCATGGAGCACCCCTACGGCCCCTCGTGGGGCTACCAGGTGACCGGCTACTACGCGCCCACTGCCCGCTTCGGCGACCCCGACGACTTCCGCTACCTCGTCGACCGCCTGCACCGGGCCGGGATCGGCGTGATCCTCGACTGGGTGCCCGCCCACTTCCCCCGCGACGCCTGGGCCCTGGCGCGCTTCGACGGGCTCCCGCTCTACGAGCATCCCGACCCGCGGCGCGGCGACCAGCCCGACTGGGGCACCCACATCTTCGACTTCGGCCGGCTCGAGGTCCGCAACTTCCTCGTGGCCAACGCCCTCTACTGGCTCGAGGAGTTCCACGCCGACGGCCTGCGCGTCGACGCGGTGGCGTCGATGCTCTACCTGGACTACTCCCGCCGTGAGGGCGAGTGGCTGCCGAACCAGTACGGCGGCCGGGAGAACCTCGAGGCGATCGGTCTCCTGCAGGAGACGAACGCCACGGCATACAAGCGGGAGCCCGGCATCGTCACGGTCGCCGAGGAGTCCACGTCCTGGCCCGGCGTCACCAAGCCGACGAGCGGCGGCGGCCTCGGGTTCGGCTTCAAGTGGAACATGGGCTGGATGAACGACACCCTGCGCTACCTCGGCCAGGACCCCGTCCACCGCCAGTACCACCACAACCTGCTGACCTTCTCGCTGATGTACGCCTACAGCGAGAACTTCATCCTGCCGATCAGCCACGACGAGGTGGTGCACGGCAAGGGCTCGATGCTCCGCAAGATCCCCGGCAGCCGCTACGACCAGCTAGCGACGCTGCGCGCCTACCTCGCCTACATCTGGAGCCACCCAGGCAAGCAGCTCATCTTCATGGGCACCGAGTTCGCGCAGGAGGCCGAGTGGGCCGACGGCCGCGAGCTCGACTGGTGGCTGCTCGACCACCCGGCGCACTACCGCGTCCACAACCTCGTCAAGGAGCTCAACGCCCTCTACCGCGCCAACCCGGCGATGTGGGCGCTCGACGCCTCCCCGGCCGGGTTCGAGTGGCTGGACGCCGACGACAACCGGGGCAACACCCTCACCTACCTCCGCTTCGGCGACACCGACCGCGAGAGTGGCCCGGTGGTCGCGGTGGCGCTCAACTTCGGGGGCATGGCCCGCGAGCGGCTGCGGGTCGGCGTGCCCCGTCCCGGACGGTGGAAGGTCATCCTCGACACCAGCGGCTACGACGAGTTCGGCACGCCGAGCCAGGCCGATGTCGTGCTCACCGCCGAGGAGCAGCCGGCTGGCGGCCAGCCCTGGTCGGTCCAGGTGCGCCTCGCAGCCTTCGACGCCCTCTACCTCGCCCCCGAGGAGCAGCAGTGAACAACCCGCGAGCGGGCCAGCCGGCCCAGCCGGAGGACCTCGTCGACGTCCCCCACCTGGTGACGGCCTACTACAGCCTCACGCCCGACCCCCACAACGTCGAGCAGCAGGTGGTCTTCGGCACCTCCGGCCACCGCGGCTCCAGCCTGAACACCGCCTTCAACGAGGCGCACATCCTGGCCACGGCGCAGGCCATCTGCGACTACCGCCGCTCGCAGGGCTACGACGGGCCGCTCTTCCTCGGGCGCGACACCCACGGGCTCTCGGAGCCGGCCTGGTCCTCGGCCCTCGAGGTGCTCGCGGCCAACGACGTCACCGTCCTGGTCGACGACCGCGACGGCTACACGCCCACTCCGGCGGTCTCGCACGCGATCCTGCGCGCCAACGGCGGCCGCACGACCGGCACCGGTCTCGCCGACGGCATCGTCGTGACGCCCTCGCACAACCCGCCCTCGGACGGTGGCTTCAAGTACAACCCGCCGTCGGGTGGGCCGGCCGACACGGACGCGACGAAGGTCATCGCCGCGCGGGCCAACGAGCTCATCGCCGGCGGCCTCACCGAGGTGCTCCGTATGCCGTTCGGCCGGGCCCGCGCGCAGGCGCAGCCCTACGACTTCCTCGGCACCTACGTCGACGACCTGCCCAGCGTCGTCGACGTGGCACGGATCCGCGACGCCGGAGTGCGGATCGGGGCCGACCCGCTCGGTGGCGCGAGCGTCGCCTACTGGGGGGCGATCGCCGAGCGGCACGGGCTGGACCTCACCGTCGTCAACCCGCTGGTCGACCCCACCTGGCGGTTCATGACGCTGGACTGGGACGGCAAGATCCGCATGGACTGCTCGTCGCCGAGCGCCATGGCCTCGCTCATCGCCCAACGCGACCGCTACGACATCGCGACCGGCAACGACGCGGACTCCGACCGGCACGGCATCGTCACGCCCGGCGCCGGGCTGATGAACCCCAACCACTTCCTCGCCGTCGCGATCCGCTACCTCTTCGGCGGTGCGCGCCCGGGCTGGCCCTCCGGCGCCGGGATCGGCAAGACGCTCGTCTCCTCGTCGATGATCGACCGCGTCGCCGGGGACCTCCACGCGACGCTCGTCGAGGTCCCGGTGGGCTTCAAGTGGTTCGTGTCCGGCCTGCTCGACGGCAGTCTCGGCTTCGGTGGCGAGGAGTCGGCCGGCGCGTCGTTCCTCCGCACCGACGGCCGGCCCTGGACGACGGACAAGGACGGCATCATCCTCGCCCTGCTCGCCTCGGAGATCCTCGCCGCGACGGGGAGGTCGCCCAGCGACCACTACGGCGAGCTCACCGCGGAGCACGGCGACCCGGCATACGCGCGCATCGACGCCCCCGCGGACCGGGAGCAGAAGGCCAAGCTGGCCGCCCTCTCCCCCGACGACGTCCGGGCCGACTCCCTCGCGGGAGAGCCGATCACGGCCAAGCTCACGGCGGCGCCGGGCAACGGTGCGGCGATCGGTGGCCTGAAGGTGACCACGGAGAGCGCGTGGTTCGCGGCCCGCCCGTCGGGGACCGAGGACGTCTACAAGATCTACGCCGAGTCCTTCAAGGGCGCCGACCACCTCGCGCAGGTCCAGGCCGAGGCTCGGGAGGTCGTCACGGCCGCCCTGGGAGGCTGACGGTCGGTGGCGTTCAGGCGGTCGCAAGCCAGACGCCCGCCGTGGCGACGGCCGCGACGAGCACCGTCGACAGGGCGGCGAGGACGACCGGCCGGCCACCGAGCCGGCGCAGCACGGCGACCCTGACCCCGCAGCCGAGGGCGAACATCGCCGCCGCGAGCAGCACCGTCTGGGCGGTGCTGGCGACGTGGAGCACGCCGGCGGGCAGCACTCCGGTGCTGCGCAGGGCGACCGCCGCGAGGAACCCTGCGACGAACAGCGGCACGATCGGCGGCCGCTTCCCGCCGACGGAGCTTCCCGCCGCACGCTGCCGCCAGCCGATCACCGCGATGACCGGCGCCAGCATGAGCACCCGGGCGAGCTTGACGAGGACCGCGACCGAGAGCGCCGAGCCGCCGATGATCCCGCCGGCCGCGACGACCTGGGCGACCTCGTGGATCGAGCCTCCGGCGAGCAGCCCGCGCTGGTGGGTGTCGAAGCCCACCAGCGTCCCGAGCAGCGGTGCCAGGGGGATCATCAGCGTGCCGAACACGACGACCAGCGCGATCGCCGCGGCGGCGTCCTCCTCGTCGGCCTCGACGACGCCGTCGACGGCCGCGACCGCCGCGGCGCCGCAGATCGAGAAGCCGCAGGCGATGAGGAGGCGCCGCATGAACGGGATGCCGAGCAGCTTGCCGATCCACAGCGTGCCGAGGATGCCGAGCGTGACCACGCTCACGACCACGGCGATGACGCCCGCACCGAGGCCGAGGATGTCGCCGGCCGAGAGCTGGAGACCGAGGACGACGATGCCGAGCCGCAGCAGCCGCTTCCCCGCGACGACCGTGCCGGCCTCCGCTCTCCGCGGCACGCCGACGGTGTTCGCGAGCAGGGTGCCGAGGAGGATCGCGACGAGCAGTGCGCTCATTCCCGGGAGCACCCGGCTCACGACGAGCGCCGCGCCCGCTGCGAGGAGCGCGAGAGCCAGGCCGGGCAGCAGCGCGGCCCGGCGACCGCTCGCGGGGTCCGTCGTCGGAGCTGTCCGCGAGGTTCTGGTCGCGAGGGCTGCGGGTGTCATGGTGACCACCCTCCCGGCCGGCCGCCGGCAGGGGTAGCCGGCAATCCGGCATACCGGCATATCAGCCGGATATGGGGCGCCCTAGGATGGCCGCGTGCCGACGCCGCTCCCTGACCTCCACGCGCTGCGGATCCTCGTCGCGGTGGCCGAGCTGGGCAGCCTCGGCGCCGCCGCGCGGGCCCTGGGACTCGCCCAGCCGAACGCCAGCCGCAGCATGTCGCGGCTGGAGCGCGAGCTGGGCCTCGTGCTGCTGCAGCGCTCGACGAGCGGCTCGGCGCTGACGCCGGACGGGACGCTCGTCGTCGACTGGGCACGCGACCTGCTCGCGGCGGCCGACCACCTGCGGCTGGCCGCCGAGGCGCTGCGGGGTGAGCGGCAGTCCCACCTCGCGGTGGCGGCGAGCATGACGGTGGCGGAGTACCTCGTGCCGAGGTGGCTGAGCGAGTTCCGGCGGACCCAGGCCGGTGTCGCGGTGAGCCTCGAGGTGCACAACTCGAACGAGGTGTTCCAACGGGTGCGCAGCGGCCGTGACGACGTCGGCTTCGTGGAGTCGCCGAGCGTGCCGGCCGGCCTGCACTCCACGGCGGTCGGCCGGGACGAGCTGCTCGTCGTCGTCGCACCCAGCCACCCCTGGGCCCGCCGACGGCTGCCACTCCGCGCCGAGGAGCTGGCCGCCACCCCCCTGATCGTGCGCGAGGCGGGCTCTGGCACCAGGCAGACCCTCGACACGCTGCTCGAGCGGCGGCGGCTCCGGCGGGCCGCCGCGGCCCTCGAGCTCACCAGCAACGCCGCCGTGCGGATCACCGCCGTGACGGGCGCCGCACCAGCGGTGCTCAGCACCCTCGCGGTGCGTGACGCCGTCCGCAGCGGTGAGCTGAGGGCCGTGCCGGTGGAGCTGGAGCTGGCGCGGGTGCTGCGCGCGGTGTGGCGCCCACCCCGCCGGCTCGTCGGCCCGGCGGCCGAGCTCGTCGCCCTCGCCCGACGCCTGTCGACGCCCTGACCGCCGCGCAGCGACCGACCGCTACTCCGTCACCACGGCCGGCGCGGGACCGCCGACCACCGTCTCGTCGGCCGTGGACGCCCCGGACCCGAGCCGGGACCGCTCGTCGTCGACCCACATCCGCGTCAGCCCGCCGAGGTGCCCCTCGAACCGCTCCCACTCGTGCGGCGGGTAGGTCTGCTGGATGGTGCTCGTGAGCAGCGTGCGGAACTCGTCGGAGTCCACCCAGTCGAGGACCAGCTCGTCGAGGTGCGGCAGCGCGGTGGCGCAGAACTCCTGGTAGCGGTCCCGCTCGAAGTACTCGTCCGCCAGGCGCTGGTAGGCGGCCAGCTTGGCGCCGTAGTCGAGCGAGTCGTCGTCGGCGACCGCGAACCACGGCTCGGCATCGGGCTGGCTGCGACAGTGGCGGCCGGTCGCCACGCAGAACAACGACCACTTCAGCAGTGCCTTCATGGCCCAGGGGAAGTAGTAGTGCAGCGAGGTCACGGCGACGTCGGGACAGGCGTTGGCGTAGTCGATCGGGTGGACGACACCGTCCTTGACGAGCATCTCGCAGGAGTTGAACTCCCACCGGAAGAACGCGTTCACGGTCTGCGCGATGGTGACCGCCTCCTGGCCGATGGCCGGCTCCAGGAAGCCGTGCTGGACGGCATACCGGTTGTGCATCGGCTCGTCGGGCCGGAAGTTCATCACCATCGTCTCGGGCCCGATGGTCAGCGCGCGGGCGAACACGTCGAAGTCGTCGACCGCCTTCTGCAGGTGCATGAGCATCTCGCCGGACTCGTCGTAGGCGCGCATCAGCTCGTCGCGGTCACGGATCATCGACACGCCACGCCACGCGCCGCCGTCGAAGGGCTTCATGAACATGGGGTAGCCGAGGTCGTCGGCGAGGCTCGCGAGGTCGAACGGCTTGTTGTACTTCGCGGAGGTGTAGGCCCACCGGACGTTGTCGAGCGGGTTCTTGTAGGGGACGAGGACGGTGTCGGGCACGTGCATGCCGAGGCGCATCAGCACGCAGTAGGCCGAGTGCTTCTCCATCGACTGGAACGTGAACGGGCTGTTGAGGAGGTAGACGTCGTCCATGATGGCGACCTTCTTCAGCCACTCCCGCGGGTGGTAGTACCAGTGCGCGAGCCGGTCGATGACGAGGTCCTGCCGCGCCTTGTCACGCAGGTTGAAGGGCTCGATGGTGAGCCGCTCTGTCGAGACGCGGTGCTGCGACCCGTCGGGGGCCTTGACGACGCCGAGCCGAGAGGCCAACGCCTCGAACGCCGTCGGCCAGTCCTCCTCGGCACCGAGGAGGAGCCCGATGAGGTGGTCGTTGGTGTCCGCCATGGCACGCTCCTGTCGGGGACGGTCGTGGTCCTGCGCCTCATCCTTGCCGGATCCGGCGCGCGCGCAAGCGGTTGGCCCTCAGAACAGGGCGCTCATGAGCGACGTGCGGGCCTTGCGGACGCGCTCGTCGTGCTGGCCGACGACGTTGAAGAGCTCGACGAGGTGCGCCCGCACCCGCTCGCGGTCCTCACCGCTGCTCACGCGGACGAGGTCGATGAGCCGCGCGAACGCGTCCTCGACGTGGCCGCCGAGGAGGTCGAGGTCGGCGACGGTGACCTGGGCGTCGATGTCGCCGGGCCGCTCCGCTGCGGCGGCGCGGGCGGCGGTGAGGTCGACGCCGGCGGTGCGCTGGAGGAGCCCGACCTGCGCGATCCCGAGCTCGGCGTCGCGGTCACCGGGGTTCTGGGCCAGTGCCTTCCGGTATGCCGCCTGGGCGCCGTCGAGGTCGCCCCTCTCGATGGCGTCGAAGGCCTCCTGGTGCAACGGCGGCAGCGGCGGCTCCTCGAGGTCGGCCGGGTCGGCGGCGGCGTCGTCGCCGGTGACCTGCACCCGCCCGGTGATGCCGTGCTGCACGGCGAGGGCGAGGAGCTGGTCGACGACGGGACGCAGCTGCTCGGCGGGCTGGATGCCCGCGAAGAGCGGCACCGGCTGTCCCTGGACGAGGCCCATGGTGACGGGGACCGACTGGACCTGGAAGGCGCGGAAGAGGGCGGGGTTGTCGTCGACGTCGATCGAGACGACCTGGAACCGGCCGTCGTAGTCACGGGCGACCGCGACGACCGTGTCGAGGTAGTCCTTGGACTCGGGCAGCTGGGAGGCCCAGAGGACGAGGACTGCGGGGACGGTCAGGGAGGCGTTGACGACCTCCTGGAAGTTGGCGTCGGTGCCCTCGACGACCAGGCCTCCCGTGCCTCCCGCCCCCGGCTGCTGGGCCGCGTCACCGCCACCGTCGGCGTTGCCCGCCCCTCCGGCGGTGGCCCGGCCCCCGGCGGCCTGCCCGCGGGGACGCTGCAGGCCAGAGAGGTCGACGGCGCCCCTGAGGGCGGAGGCGTTGAACGGCTGCTCAGTCATGCGGACGATTCTCCCCCACCGCCGCGGCCTCGCTCACTCGCCCTTGCCCGCGACGAGCTGCTCGCGCGCGGCGACGACGCTCGTGGAGCCGCTCGCGGGGATCGTGAGGACCACCGTCTCGTAGGTCTGCAGGACCGCCTTCTTGGTCAGCGTCGGGCGCTTGAGCAGCTTCTGGTTCTGCGCGCTGAGGGTGAGGGTCTTGCCGCCCGGCTTGAGCGTGATCGTGTCCACGCGCTCGAGCAGCCCGAAGACCAGCGCTCCTCCGCCGGCCAGCGGGACGACGACGGTCTGGCCGGGCACGACGCGGTGGACCTGGGTGAAGGTCGCGAGGGCACCGAGGCCCTTGGCGGTGGCGGTCGCGTTGGCCCGGACGCTGCTGCTGAAGTGGTCCGTCGTGTCGACGTCCGGGGCGGCTCCCGGCTTGGGGTAGGCGAGGCTCGCGGCGAGCTGGGCCAGCACCGCGTCGGGCGTCGTGGTGAGGCCCGACGCGGACCCGATGGCCGAGCCCTGCGCGAGCGGGTCGAGGGCTGCCACGCTCGTCCCCGGGTGCATGGTCGCCGAGGCCGCGAGGCGGTAGGGCGAGCGGGCGTCAGTGCTGCGGAGGAGGCCGAGGACGACCGAGCCGTCGGCGGCAGCGTCCTGGACGAGCATGGTGCGCGGCCAGCCGGTGCCGCGGGAGATCGCGAGCACGCGCGGCGGGTTGGGGCGGGTGACCGGCCCGGCCTGCGGGCCACCGGCCTCCCCGAGGTTGGCCGCTGCCTGGCTCATCGTCAGGGCGGAGCCGGTCATGACCGCCGCTCGCGGCGCCTGGGACGACTGGGTCTCCGCTGCCTCCGCGGCCGTGAGGACCCGCGTCGCGACGCGCTGGGCCGCAGCCGCGGGCAGGGCCGCGACCGTCCGCGTGGGGGCTGGCGCGTCGTGGACCCCGGCGGCGCTCGCCGCGAGGCCGCAGCCGCCGAGCCCGACAGCCGAGGCCAGCGCAAGGGCCAGGGCGCTCTTGCGGCCCGTCACCGCCGCACCTCCGCGTCCACGGGGCGCCGGCTCCGCCAGAGCCCCGCTGCGCCCGCCAGGGTGAGGAGCAGCCCGACCACCGTGACCACGAGCGCCTGGAAGAACCAGGCGTGGTGCTCCCACTCGAGGGTGACCGACTCCACGGCGGAGGTCGCACCGTCAGCACTGCCGACGACGAGCGACTCCGGTGCCGAGGCCTGGGAGAGCACGAGGCTCGTCCGGTCGCGCCCGGAGGCGCTGGACCGCCACACGTCGGACTGCGCGAGGGCGGGCGGCGCGCTGGTGCCTGCTGTGCTCGTGCCCGGGGTGCTCGTGCCTACCGTGCTGGTGCCTGCCGTGCTGGTGGTCAGAGCCCAGTCCGTGACGTCGACGCCGGTCACGGACGCGTGCGGGGAGGAGGCGATCACCGCCTGGGCGTCGGCGGGCGCTGCGGCGCCGATGAACACCGCCGCACCGCCGGCCGCCCGGGCCGTGACGGTGACGGGGGCGTCGACGCGGTTGAGCACGTCGGGACCGACGAGGACGGCAGCGACACCCTTGGGGGACGCCGAGAAGGTGGCGGTCCCCGAGGTGCCGAGGTGGGCGACGAGCCAGAGGCCGATGCCGAGGACGGCGACGCCCACGACGGTCAGCGCCGCCAACGCGGTGCGGCTGGCCAGGGTGGACACAGGTCTGCTTCCTCAGGTCACTGTACGGCGGTCGGCCGGAGCGGCCGGGCCGGAGCCCGGGCACCCACGTGACCTCCACCATGACCGACGGCCCGCACGCGAGACAAATCCGCCTCGTCGCGGCGGGGGCGGCAGCGGGGGCGCGGGCGCGCCGCGCGCGGCGGCCGGCGCGCGGCGGCCGGCACGCGGCGGCCACCCGGCCTACGGGCGCTGGGGTCAGAAGCGCGCCGGCGCGCGGGAGACGCCCCACTCC
>JAICIN010000078.1 GCA_025924375.1 Dermatophilaceae bacterium
CAGATCCCGGTGCACCGCAACGCCGGCAACGCCGCAGAGGCTTTCCGGTCCGCGGTCCGCGCGGTCGAGCAGGGCAAGGCCGTGGGCGTCTACCCCGACGGCACGCTGACCCGCGACCCGCAGCTGTGGCCGATGGTGGGCAAGACCGGAGCCGCACGGATCGCGCTGACGACCCGCTGCCCGGTCATCCCGGTCGCGCAGTGGGGGCCCCAGGAGATCCTGCCGCCCTACTCCAGGAGGCCGCACCTCTTCCCCCGCAAGACGATCCACGTCCACGCCGGTCCACCGGTGCCACTGGACGACCTCTACGGCAGGCCGCTCGACGCGCCGCTGCTTCGCGAGGCCACGGCGCGCATCACCGCGGCGATCGCCGCGCTGCTCGCGGACATCCGTGGGGAGCAGGCGCCGGAGCAGCGCTTCGACCCGCGGGCACACGGGCTGCCGCAGACCGGAAACTTCCGCAGGGCCAAGGGAGGCAGGGCATGACGACCGCAGCCGTCTTCGGCACGGGCAGCTGGGGGACGGCGTTCGCCGCCGTCCTCGCCGACAGCGGCACCTCCGTGCGCATGTGGGGGCGGCGGCCCGAGGTGGTGGCGCAGGTCAACGCCGGGTGCAACGAGGACTACCTGCCCGGGATCTCGCTCCCGCCGGGGATCCTCGCCACCGCGGACCCGGAGGAGGCCGGTGCCGACGCCGACATCGTCGTCCTCGCCGTGCCCTCCCAGACCCTGCGCGCCAACCTGGAGACGTGGGGCCCGGTCATACCGGGAGGGGCGGCCGTCGTCTCGCTCATGAAGGGTGTCGAGCTCGGCACGACGAAGCGGATGAGCGAGGTCATCTCGGAGGTCGGTGCCGTCGAGCCCGACCGCGTCGTGGTCGTCTCCGGGCCGAACCTCGCGCGCGAGATCGCGCAGAGGCAACCGGCCGCCAGCGTCGTCGCGTGTGCCGACGCCCACACCGCCGAGCGGGTCGCCGCGGCCTGCGCCGCGCCCTACTTCCGGCCCTACACCAACACCGACGTCGTCGGCACGGAGGTGGGCGGCGCGGTCAAGAACGTCATCGCGCTCGCCGTCGGGATGGCCGAGGGCCTCGGCATGGGCGACAACAGCAAGGCGTCGATCATCACGCGGGGCCTCGCCGAGACGACGCGCCTGGGTGCGGCCCTGGGCGGCGACCCCTCCACCTTCGCGGGCCTCGCCGGGATCGGCGACCTCATCGCGACGTGCATGTCACCGCTGTCGCGCAACCGCACCTTCGGGCTCAACCTCGGCCGCGGCATGGCGGTGGCCGAGGTCGTCGCGGTGACGCGCCAGACGGCCGAGGGCGTGAAGTCCTGCGAGTCGATCCTCGAGCTCGCCCGCAACCACGGCGTCGACGTGCCGATCACGGAGCAGGTGGCGGCAGTGGTGCACGAGGGCCGCACGCCGCAGCAGGTGGTCGAGACACTCCTGTCGCGGGCCCGCAAGGCGGAGGTGGAGTGACCCTCGAGGTCAGGAGCCTTCGCGGGAGGCCGTGAGCGCCCGGTCGAGGTCGCGCCACAGGTCGTCGACGTCCTCGACGCCGACCGACAGTCGCAGCAGGCCCTTGGGCACCGTCGCGGGCTCGGCCTCGTGCCGGCGACGCCGCTCGAGCTGGGACTCCACGCCGCCGAGGCTCGTCGAGTGCGTCCAGATCTTCGTGCCGGCGGCGACCCGCTCCGCGCCCTCGGCCTTGCCGCGGACCTCGACGGCGATGATGGCGCCGAACCCCGGGTAGCGCACCCGCTTGACGACCGGGTGGTCCTCCAGACGGCGGGCGAGCTCCGCCGCGTTGGCCGTCGCGCGCTCGACGCGCAGGTGCAGCGTGCGCAGGCCCCGTAGCGCGAGCCACGTCTCCGCCGGGCCCGCGATGGCGCCGTGCAGGAGCCGGTGGCGCGCGAGGCGCTCGTGCAGCGCGCGTCCCCGGTCCGTCGTCGGGGTGACGAGCGCGCCGAGGATGACGTCGGAGTGCCCGGACAGGTACTTCGTCACCGAGTGCAGGACGACGTCGGCGCCGAGCTCGAGCGGCCGCTGGACGAGGGGAGTGGCGAAGGTGTTGTCGCACACCGTGAGCACGCCGAGGTCGCGAGCGGCCTTGCACAGCGGGCCGATGTCCACCACCTCCAGCATCGGGTTGGTCGGCGACTCGACCCACAGCATCGCGGCGCCGCGGAGCGCGTCGCGGATGGCCCTGTCGTCGTCGACGTAGACCCGGCGCACCCGCACCGCGCCCGACTTCTCGAGGTCGTCGAGCAGGGCCGTCGTGCCGTTGTAGGCGTGCGCGGGCACCACCACGGGCCCCTGGTGCTCGACCAGGCTCAACGCGGCTGACACGGCCCCCATGCCGGAGGCGAACACCAGGGCGTCGCCGCCCTCGAGGGACCCGAGCGCCTCCTCGAACGCCGACCACGTCGGGTTGCCCGCCCGGGCGTAGTTGACGGGCCCGTCGGCGATGTAGGTGGAGGAGAGCTCCAGGGGCGCGTTCACCCCTGCGCCGGGGCGACGGGCCTGGCGCCCGAGGGTGACGACGCGGGTCGCGGCAGCAAGGTGGTGGTCGCTCACCCGGCCAGACTACGGGCGTCGGCGCGCGTGGCGCCGGGGGTCCCGCTCGGCTACGGCGATACAGTCGCTCGCGATGAGCACGGACCAGCCCCACGGGCAGCAGCGCACCCGGGTCGCCGTCGTCTTCGGCGGCCGGTCCTCGGAGCACGCGGTCTCGTGCGCCACCGCAGCAGGTGTCATGCGGGTCATGGACCCCAGCCGCTACGACGTCATCCCGATCGGCATCGCCCGTGACGGTCGCTGGGTGCTGGCCGAGGGCGACCCGTCGCGCCTGGAGCTCAGCGGCTCGCACACGCCCGAGGTCGACCCCGCCGGTGCCGGCGTGGTGGTGCCGCTGGGCGCGAGCGACCGGGCGCTGACCGTGCAGGCCCCGGGCGAGATGCCGAGCAGCCTCGGAGAGGTGGACGTGGTCTTCCCGCTCCTGCACGGCCCGTTCGGCGAGGACGGGACGATCCAGGGGATGCTCGAGCTCGCCGACATCCGTTACGTCGGCTCCGGCGTCCTCGCGTCGGCGGTGGGCATGGACAAGCACTACATGAAGGTGCTCTTCGCCGGCGCGGGGCTGCCCGTCGGCCCCTACGTCGTCATCACCGACGCCCAGTGGCGTCGCGACCCCGCGGCAGCGATGGACGCCGTGGCAGGGCTGTCCTACCCGGTGTTCGTCAAGCCCGCGCGAGCCGGGTCGAGCATGGGCATCTCGAAGGTCGGTTCGCCCGCGGACCTCGAGGCGGCCGTCGAGGCGGCGCGCCTGCACGACCTCAAGGTGGTCGTGGAGGCTGCCATCACCGGGCGCGAGATCGAGTGCGCCGTCCTCCAGGGCCGCGACGGCGCGCCGCCGCGCACCTCGGAGGTGGGCGAGGTCGAGGTCGACCACGACCACGGCCACGACTTCTACGACTTCGAGGCGAAGTACCTCGAGGACCAGGGCGTCACGCTGAGCTGCCCGGCCAAGGTGCCCGAGCAGGTGTCGGCGGAGGTGCGCCGGCTCGCCGCCGCAGCCTTCGAGGCCCTGGGCTGCGAGGGCCTCGCGCGCGTCGACTGCTTCTACACCGACGACGGTGAGGTCGTCGTCAACGAGATCAACACGATGCCGGGGTTCACCCCCCACTCGATGTATCCGCAGATGTGGGCGGCCACCGGGGTCGACTACGCCGACCTCGTCGACGAGCTCATCCAGCTCGCCCTGGCCCGGCCCACCGGTCTGCGCTGAGGACGACGTCGCCCGCGCCGGTTCAGCCGTTCGTCGTCAGTCGCAGTGCCGGCCGTTGGGCGGCAGGGCCGACGCCGCCGCGCCGAAGGCCGGCAGCAGCAGCGGTTCCGGCGCGTAGGCCTCCGGCACGAGCACCTCGATCGCCGGGTCCGTGCCGAACGTGGTGAAGCGCACCCCGTCGCTGAGCCGGTGTGCCACCCAGTCCACGCCGCTCACCGACACGCACTCCTCCGTCGTCGGGGGTAGCGCCGGGACGCCGCACAGCGCGATGACCGCAGGGTCCCCCCACGCGGCGACGTTCGGCGCACTGGGGGAGGTGTCGCGCCGGGCGAGCCCGGACACCTCGTGCGGCCACGCCGCGTCGGCCTGCTCACAACCGGCCGTCGACGGCGGCGGGGTCACCTCCACACCGGAGGAGCAGCCCCCGAGGACGAGGGCGGCGAGTGCGCCGGCCACTCCAGGCGTCAGTGGGCCGGGGCGGCCGGGGAGCACCCGTCAGACGTGGACGACGGTGCAGGTGAGGGTGCGCGTGATGCCAGAGACGTCCTGGATCTTCGCGATGACGAGCTTGCCGAGCTCGTCGACGCTGTTGGCCTCGACCCGCGCGATGACGTCGTAGGGCCCGGTCACGTCCTCAGCCTGGACCACGCCGGCGATCTGCGCGATGGAGCCCGCCACGGTTGCGGCCTTGCCGACCTCGGTCTGGATCAGGATGTACGCCTGGACCACACGACACCTCACTCGCTCGGTTGACCGGTCCGCCGCGGCGGCCCGGAGGATCGGGGCGGGTGCAGGTCCGCAGCCCCGAGCAGACGCTACCGTGCCCGTGGACTGCCCGTCTCGCCAGCAACGTGGAGGTGACGTCATGATCGCGGCCGGCCAGGTGCTGGGCGAGCTGTCGGAGGCGGCGCTTCTCGACGAGATCTTCCCCTTCTTCCACCCCTCGCCCGCACTGCTCGTGGGCCCGGGCGACGACGCTGCGGTCCTCGCGACGGGTGGCAGGGTCGTCGCGACGACCGACACGATGGTGCGGGGGAGCGACTGGCTCGACGAGTGGTCCTCGGCGGACGACGTGGCCACCAAGCTGCTGACCCAGAACCTGGCCGACGTCGCGGCGATGGGCGCCGCCCCGACCGCCCTCCTGGTGACCCTCGTGGCGGACCCCGCCCTGCCGGCGGCCTGGGCGGTCGAGTTCGCGCGGGCCCTCGGACGCGAGGCCGACGCGCAGGGCGCCACGGTCGCGGGCGGCGACCTGTCCTCTGCGCCGGCCGGGGTGGTCACCGTCTCCGTCACCGCCCACGGCGACCTGCGGGGTGCGCAGCCCGTGCTCCGCAGCGGCGCCCGGCCCGGCGACGTCGTGGCGGTCGCGGGGACGCTCGGCCGCTCGGCGGCCGGGCTGCGCCTGCTCTACTCGGGGCGCCGGGACGGCAGGCGCCCCGCGGACCACACCGGTGTCGCCGGTGAGTGCGTCGTGCACCACCTGCGCCCGCACGCGCCGCTCGCCGCCGGCCCGCAGGCCGCCGCTGCCGGCGCCACGGCGATGATCGACCTCTCCGACGGCCTGCTCCGCGACGGCGACCGCGTCGCGCGGGCGAGCGGTGTGCGGCTCGACGTCGACCTCGACCTCCTGCGCCCCGACGTCTCGGTGCTCTCGGGGGTCGTGGGCGAGCACGACGCACTCGAGTGCGTCCTCGCGGGGGGTGAGGAGCACAGCCTGCTGGCCACCTTCCCCGCGGGCCGGCTGCCCGAGGGGTGGCGCCGGATCGGTGTGGCCGCCGCGGGGGAGGGTGTCACCCTCGACGGCCGTGCGCAGGAGCCGCGGGGCTGGGACCACTTCCGGGCGTAGCAGGAAGTCAAGCGCTTCCGGGCGTAGCAGGAAGTCAAGCGCGTCCGGGCGTAGCAGGAAGTCAAGCGCGTCCGGGCGTAGCAGGAAATACGACCCTTCCGGGCGTAGCAGGATGTCCGGCGCGTCCGTGGCTGGGCAAGCGCGAGGGCCGGCCTCCCGTGGGAGACCGGCCCTCGCGCGGTATGCCGTGCGGCTGGGTCAGCGCTTGACCTTGCCCGCCTTGAGGCAGGAGGTGCAGACGTTGAGGCGCTTGGGGGTCACGCCCGCGTCACCGACCAGGGCCTTGACGCGCTGGATGTTGGGGTTCCAGCGACGCTTGGTGCGGCGGTGCGAGTGCGAGATGTTGTGACCGAAGCCCGGCCCCTTGCCGCAGACGTCGCAGTTGGCAGCCACGGGTGATCTCCTGATGTCGGTGCGAACAGAGTGAGTGGTCCCACGGCCCGTCGCGAGGCGCATGCCATCGCGTCCGGTCCACGGGGAACCGGTCAAGCGTAGCCGAGGGGGCGGTCCCCGGCCAAAACGGCCCGTCGACGTCGGCCGTCCGTGTCCGTCCGGTGGAGTGGGCGGTCCAGACCCCGCGGAGGCAGCATGGGCGACAGCGGCGGGCACTAGCCTGCGAGCGTGCTCGAACGCCTCAGCGCCCAGGACGCCCGCCGCTGGGCCGTCCTCGCGCGTGCGGCGCTGGCCGCCCGTCGCGCGGAGATCGATGCGCTCAACGTCTTTCCCGTACCCGACGGTGACACCGGCACCAACCTCTACCTCACGGTCGACGGTGCGCTCGACGCCGTCCGGGACGCCGAGGCGCCGGGGTCTCCCGACTCGGCGGTCACCGCAGAGGCCCGGGGACGGACCGGTGCCGGCGAGGCCGTCCAGCCCCACCGGGCTCGGCCGGGCGCCATGGCCGCGGAGTGCCGGGCACTGGCAGACGCCATGCTGCTGAGCGCGCGCGGCAACTCCGGGGTCATCCTCAGCCAGCTCGTGCGCGGCCTCGCCGACGCGCTGTCCGAGGCCCGGGCGGACAGCGCCGACGGGACGCTCCTCGCCACGGGGCTCCAGCGTGCGAGCGAGCGGGCGTGGCGCGCGGTGAGCCGGCCGGTCGAGGGCACCGTGCTCAGTGTCGCCCGCGCGGCCGCGGAGGCCGCCGGCCGGGCGGGGTCGGAGCTCACAGCCGTCGCCGAGGCCGCTCTCACGTCGGCGACCGCTGCACTCGCAGCCACGAGGGACCAGCTCCCGCAGCTGTCCCGGGCGGGTGTCGTCGACGCGGGTGGCGCAGGCCTGGTCGTCGTGCTCGAGGCCCTCGTGCGCGTCGTCCACGAGGACGCGTCGGCCGGCGACCCGGGCCCGGACCGCCTGTGGGGAGGGCCCCTGCGCCGGCGCACCGAGTGGGGCGGCCCCGCGGCGCGGGCATCCGGCGGACTCACCCCACCGGGCAGCGCGGGTGGTGCCTCCTCGCCCGGTGAGGCAGCCGACGGCGGTGACGCGGCCGACGCCGGTGACGCGGCCGACGCGGCCGACGCAGCCGACGCCGCTGCTGCCGCCGCCGATGCCGGTGACGGACCGGCATACGAGGTCATGTATCTCCTGCGCGACAGCGACGAGGCGCGCGCCGAACGGCTCCGCCAGGTCCTCGACGGCCTCGGCGACTCCCTGCTCGTCGTCGGCGGACCCGAGCTGTGGAACGTCCACGTCCACGTCGACGACGCGGGTGCGGCGCTCGAGGCCGGGATCGAGGCGGGCCGGCCGCACCGGGTCCGCGTCACCCGCCTGCCCGGTGAGCACAGGCGGGCGGTCGCGACCCGGGTGGGAGTGGTCGCCTGCGCCCTCGGTGAGGGCATCACGAAGGCCTTCGGCTCCCACGGCGCGCTGGTGGTGCCCAGCGGGCCGGGCCGGCGCGGGCCGGCTGGGGACATCCTGGAGGCGGTCCGCTCCTGCCACGCGCTCGAGGTGGTCGTCCTGCCCAACGACGGGGACGTCCTCATGGGCGCCGAGGCAGCTGCCTCGGCGGCGGCGGAGGAGGGCCTGTCGGTGCACGTCGTCGCGACCCGCACCGTCCTCGAGGGCATCGCCGCCGTCGCGGTGTTCGACCCCGCCGTCGACGGCCCCGCCAACGCCGCAGCCATGAGGCGCGCGGCGGCCGCCGTGCGCACCGGCTCCGTGACCGTGGCCTCGCGCGACGCCGCGACTGCGGCGGGACCCTGTCGCGCGGGCGACGTCCTCGGCCTCCTCGAGGGCGAGGTCGCGGTCGTCGGGAGCGACCGCGCGGCCGTCGCCCGCGAGGTCGTCGAGCGGCTGCTCGCGTCCGGGGGCGAGCTGGTCACGCTGGTGCCGGGAGCGGAGGCACCGCAGGGCCTCGCAGACACGGTCGCCGCGGGGCTGCGCGAGCGGCACGGTGGCGTCGAGGTCGCGCTGCTCGAGGGCGGCCAGCCCCTCCACACCCTGCTGGTGGGGGTGGAGTGAGCGTGGCCGACGAGCGCACCCCGCTGAAGCGGCTCATCGGTGGCGCCGCCGGGAAGCTCTCGAAGGCGCGGGGGCTGGAGACCGTGGGCGACCTCCTGGAGTTCTGGCCCCGGCGCTACCTCGAGCACACGTCCGACCTCTCCTCGCTGCACGTCGGCATGTACGTCGTCGTGGTGGCCGACGTCAAGACGGCGACCACCCGCCGGATGCACAAGCGCAGGGGCGAGATGCTCAGCGTCACGATCACCGATGGCCGCAACGAGGTGGACCTCGCCTTCTTCAGCTCCTACGGCCATCGCGACGTCCTCCTCCCCGGCGTCACGGCCGTCTTCGCGGGCGAGGTGGGGATCTACCGCGGCCGCTGGCAGCTGGCCCACCCGGCCTACCAGGTGCTCGAGGGGGGTCTCGGGTCGCAGGCGGCCGACAGGGGGCCGATCCCGGTCTACCTCCAGGTCAAGGGGATGCAGAACTGGGCGGTGGCCGAGTGCGTGCGCCTCGTGCTCGAGCACCTCGACGAGGTGCCGGAGCCGTTGCCCGCCTCCGTGCGCGTCCGGCACGGCCTGCCGGGCCGTCTCGAGGCGCTCAAGGGCATCCACGTGCCCAGGGACCTCCGGGAGGCGGAACGGGCTCGCCTGAGGTTCCGCTACGAGGAGGCCTTCGTCTTCCAGGTGCTCCTGGCCCAGCGTCGCGCCCGGCAGGCCGCCGCGCGCACCCGCGGCAGGGTGCCCCGGGAGGGCGGCCTGCTCGCCGCCTTCGACGCGCGGCTGCCCTTCGAGCTGACCGCCGGCCAGCGCGCGGTGGGCGAGACGCTGGCGCAGGAGCTGTCCCGCGACGTCCCGATGAACCGCCTCCTCCAGGGCGAGGTGGGCTCGGGCAAGACGGTCATCGCGTTGCGGGCGATGCTCGCTGCCGTCGATGCCGGCGGCCAGGCGGCCCTCCTGGCCCCCACCGAGGTCCTCGCCGCGCAGCACCACCGGTCGGTCACCACCATGCTCGGTGACCTCGCCAGGGGCGGCATGCTCGACGGCAGCGAGATCGGTACCCGCGTCGCGCTGCTCACCGGGAGCCAGTCGGCGGCGGCCCGCCGCCACAACCTGCTCGACGCCGCCAGCGGCGATGCCGGCATCGTCATCGGCACCCATGCGCTCATCCAGGAGCACGTGCAGTTCCAGGACCTGGCCCTCGTCGTCGTCGACGAGCAGCACCGCTTCGGCGTCGAGGAGCGCGACGCCTTGCGTGGCAAGGCGTCGCAGCCCCCGCACGTCCTGGTCATGACCGCCACGCCGATCCCGCGCACCGTGACCATGACGGTGTTCGGCGACATGGAGACCTCGACGCTCACCGAGCTTCCCCGCGGGCGCTCGCCCATCGTCACGCACGTCGTGCCCACCGACCGTCCCGGCTGGGTGCAGCGCACCTGGGAGCGGATCGCCGAGGAGGTCCGCGGAGGGCGCCAGGCCTACGTCGTGTGCCCGCGCATCGGCGACGACGGCGCGGCGCGCCGCTCCTCCTCGTCCCCCGACGACGAGGAGCTCGGCGTCCCGCCGGCGGAGGACGGCGAGGTGGCGCCGCGTGAGATGGCCAGCGTGTATGCCGTGGACGCGGCACTGCGCGAGAACCCCGCCCTGGACGGGCTCACCATCGCGGTCCTGCACGGGCGGATGGCCGCGGAGGACAAGGACAGCGTGATGGCCGCGTTCACCCGCGGTGAGGTCGACGTGCTCGTGTCGACCACGGTCATCGAGGTCGGCGTCGACGTCGCCAACGCCACGGTCATGGTCGTCATGGACGCCGACCGGTTCGGGCTCTCCCAGCTCCACCAGCTGCGGGGCCGCGTCGGGCGCGGCCGGCACCCTGGGCTGTGCCTCCTCCTCACCGCCTCGGACACCGAGGCGGCGCGCGAGCGGCTCGACGCGGTCGCGGCGACCACCGACGGTTTCGAGCTCGCCCGCCTCGACCTCGAGCTGCGCGGCACCGGCGACGTGCTGAGCGGCCGGCAGAGCGGAGGAGGCCGGTCGGGCAGGGGGATGGGCCGGGGCAGCTTCCGCTTCCTGTCGCTCGTGCGCGACGAGGAGACGATCCTGCAGGCCCGCGACGCCGCCACCGAGCTGGTGACCGGCGACCCGGAGCTCGCACAGCACCCGGATCTGGGCGCGGCCGTCCGCGACTGGGTCGACGAGGAGCAGGCCGCGTTCCTCGAGAAGGGCTGAGCGCCGGCCCCGGGTCTAGCCTTCTGGGATGCTGCTCGCCCACGACCTCGACGGCTCGGGCCCGCCGGTCCTGCTGCTGCACTCGGGCGTCGCCGACCGCCGGATGTGGGACCCCCTCGTGCCCGCGCTCTCCCACCACTTCACCGTCGTGCGCCCCGACCTGCGCGGGTTCGGCGAGTCGCCGCTGCCCGGCGGGTCCTATGCCGACGTCGACGACGTCGTGGAGACGCTCGACGCGCTCGGCCTCACCCGCGTCGACGTCGTGGGCTCGTCGCTGGGTGGCCGGGTCGCGCTCGAGCTGGCGACCACCCGCCCCGGGCGGGTCTCCGCGCTGGTGCTGCTGTGCCCGGCACACCGGGGGACGCCGGCCACGGACAGCGCCCGGAGGTTCTCCGAGGAGGAGGAGCGGCTCCTCGAGGCCGGTGACCTCGACGGCGCCGTCGCGCTCAACGTGGGCACGTGGCTCGGACCCGAGGCGACCCCGGAGACGAGGAACCGGCTGGCCGTGATGCAGCGCCACGCCCTCGAGGTGCAGCTGGCCGCGGAGCGCGCTGCCGCCGCCGCGGGCGAGCCGGCCCCCGCTCCGCGACGGGTCGACGTCGACCCCACGGCGGTCGGGGTGCCCACCCTGGTGGTCTCCGGCGCACAAGACCTCGACCACTTCCGGGCCGTGGCCGACCACCTGGCGACCGCCATCCCGGAAGCCGACGGCCTGCGGCTGCCGTGGGCCGGGCACCTGCCCTCCCTCGAGCGCCCCGACGCCGTGCTGGCCCTGCTGCTCGACGTCCTGCGCCACGACGCCGCGGTCCACGAGCCCTGATCCGGTCCGGCCCCACGCTGCTACGTTGCGGCCCGTGACGCGCATCATCAGTGGGCGCGCCGGAGGCATCCGGCTCGAGACACCGCCCGGCGCGTCCACCCGGCCGACGAGCGACCGGGTCCGGGAGGCGCTGTTCTCGCGGCTCGAGCACCAGGGCGCCCTCGACGGTGCGGCGGTCCTCGACCTCTACGCCGGCTCAGGGGCCCTCGGCCTGGAGGCTGCGAGCCGCGGCGCGCGCTCGGTCGTCCTCGTCGAGTCCGACAAGCGGGCCGCCGCGACGGCTCGGAGGAACGCCGCGGCCCTGGCGTTTCCCGGGGTCGCGGTCCACCCGGTGAGCGTCGAGCGCGCGCTCGCCACGCCGCCCCGTGAGCCCGTGGACCTCGTGCTCGCCGACCCGCCCTACGGGCTCGTGGAGGACGCCCTCGCCGCCGTCCTCCACGCGCTGGTGGAGCAGCGCTGGCTCGCGCCCGACGCCCTCGTGGTGGTCGAGCGGTCCTCACGGTCCCCGGAGCCCCGCTGGCCGGAGGGGCTCGAGCGCGAGGACGAGCGGCGCTACGGCGAGACCCGGATCTGGTTCGCCGGGCGCGCGGGGCCGGCCGCGATCGCGTGACCGTGGGGTCGGACCTCGCCCGAGGAACCCGGTGGGCCCGGTCCTGAAGAGCAGGGGCACCGCGGACGGGCCTTGCTAGGTTGCGGCTGTGACCAGCAGCCCGACGCGCCGGTGCGTCTGTCCCGGCTCCTTCGACCCCGTGACGCTCGGCCACGCGGATGTCTTCCGGCGCGCGGCCCGGCTCTACGACGAGGTCGTCGTCGCGGTGCTGCTCAACCCGGCCAAGCAGGGCCTGTTCACCCCCGACGAGCGTCGCGCCCTCCTCGAGGACGCGTGCACGGGCCTGGACAACGTGCGCATCGAGCTGTTCGCCGGCCATCTCCTCGTCGACGTCTGCCGCGAGGTCGGCGCCGACGTCCTCCTCAAGGGCGTCCGCAGCGCCTCGGACGTCGCCTACGAGCTGCCCATGGCCCTGATGAACCGCCACCTCACGGGGGTCGAGACGGTGTTCCTTCCCGGGGACCCGCGGTTCGAGCACGTCTCCAGCTCCCTGGTCAAGGAGGTCGCCGGTCTCGGCGGCGACGTCACGGGCCTGGTGAGCGACGCCGTCAGGGAC
>JAICIN010000079.1 GCA_025924375.1 Dermatophilaceae bacterium
GAGAAGGTCATCGAGGTCCAGAAGTACGGCCGCGAGCCGATCTCGCTGCACACCCCGCTCGGCGAGGACGGCGACAGCGAGTTCGGTGACCTCATCGAGGACTCCGAGGCGGTCGTGCCCGCGGATGCCGTCAGCTTCACGCTCCTGCAGGAGCAGCTGCACTCCGTCCTCGACACGCTCTCGGAGCGTGAGGCCGGTGTGGTCTCGATGCGGTTCGGCCTCACCGACGGCCAGCCGAAGACGCTCGACGAGATCGGGAAGGTCTACGGCGTGACGCGCGAGCGGATCCGCCAGATCGAGTCCAAGACGATGAGCAAGCTGCGCCACCCCAGCCGGTCCCAGGTGCTGCGCGACTACCTGGACTGAGTCTCCTCGTCGCCGCACGACGTTTGCGCAGGTCAGCGCCTTCCGGGGCACCTGACCTGTCTGATCCCCGGACTGCACAGCGCTCCTAGCCCAGATATCGGACTAGGCCGGTGGGATGCCCCGCGAGCCCGTCGCAACCTCGCTCGAGGCGCTGCCTACCCGCAGGGCGCCCGGTTGACCGTCCTTGGGGTCGGACAATGCCCGGTCGCTGATGCTCGTCTGGCGCTGCGTGCGCTCCGTGAGGGCTCAGGCGTGCCGGGCGTCTGCGAGCCGACTCCTACTCGGCCAGCTTGGCGATGGCCTGCGCCAATTGGAAGTGCTTGTTCGTGCCGAGGTCGCGCACCGTCTTGATGCCGAAAGCGGCCTTCAGGTGCTCCGCGTCGCCGGCGCTCACGCCTTGCAGCGCATCCACTGGCGCGTCCGCCAATTCGCTCAAAGATGCAGCCTCGAACGACTTGTCCACCTTGCCCGCTAAGCCATCCATGACTACTCCCGCTTCTCGGTGCGCGCCTGATGGCGGGCACGGGACCAGCTCTACCATCGGAGGCCTTGGCCCGCACCCCAGAACACCTCCCTCCCAGGCAACATGCCGGTCGGCGCTGCCCGGGTCGGAGCGCGATCCCTCGTATGAGTGGGTGTGGGCAAGGCGAACAGTCAGGCTTCAGTCACCGCTGCCAAGCGCTCGGTATACGGATGCTGCACGAGACACACCAAGGCTCGCGCGATGCCTTTCACGTCCCCGGTTCGGAGGCATACAGCTGCGTAGCAGTCCGGATCTTCTCAGGGGACCATACGGTTGGTCTCCCGCGCTTGCGCCCGCGGGCCCGGCGGCTGCGGGTCAGCCATCGTGCGTTCGCGAATCCGGTCCCGCTCGAACTCGGCCGAGGCGCCGAAGAGATGGAATACGAGCCGACCGCCAGGTGTCGTCGTGTCGATGCTCTCGGTGAGGCTCACGAAGGCCACCGCTTGGCACTCGAGGCCCTGGATCGTCTCGCCAGCGCGAGGACGGTGACGCGGCCATGGCGGCGCTTCGCACTGGCCGAACACCCCGACCATCGTGTGGACCCTGCTCCTGATCCCCGTGGCGTGGAGCCTCGTCCTGTCGGGCCAGGGCGTACCGGGCACCTCCTGGTCGGCGTCGTTGCAGTGGTCGGCCTCGTGGCGGCCGTGCGTGCCGACACGACCGAGGAGCTGGTCAGCCCGCCGGAGTAATGCGCAGCATGACCCGCTGAGGGCTCCCTCGTCGCAGCAGGCGCTCGACGCTCATGACGACGCGGTACTCGAGCGAGTACTTCGGCTTCAGAACCTCGTCGAGCCGGCGCATGGCGGCGTCGCCCTCGACGACCTCTGCCACGGCGGTGACCGTAGGGGCGTCGTCGTCGACGGTGCCGCGACGGCTGCACGGCCGCAGCTCCACGGTGCGGTTGTTGCGCAGCCGCTTGACCTTGCCGCTGCCGACCGGTGTCGTCACCACGAGGGCATCACCGTCGCGCCCAATCCAGACAGGGGTCGGCACGCCGACGCCGTTCGCGCGGAAGGTCGTGAGCGAGACGAACTTCTCGTCGGCGAGGTCGTCGAGCGTGGTGTCGGTGGGCACAAGGCGAGGCTACCCGGAGGAGCCCGCCCCGCCCGCGGCGCGTCGGAGGTCGTGCCGGTCTCTGCTTGGCTGCAGCCTCTAGCGTGCCCCTGGCGGCCTTGGTGGCAGCCTTCTTCGCGGCCGCCTTCCCAGCTCCCTTGTCGACGGCCTTGCCACCGGCAGTGGCGGCGCCGCCTCCGGGGATCAACGTGACGCCGACTTCGAGCGCGACCGTGCCCACGGTGACGGCCGCCCCGGCGATGCTGATCGCCGCGACTCAGTGGCGTTCCAGCATCGCGATGACGTCGGCGGGTGTCGCCTCAGGGTTGCGGCGGCACAGATCGCGACGCCGAGGTCCGGACCCGGGAGGTCCAGGAGCTGATTCAGCTGGGTTGTCGAGGAGCGCTACAGCGAACCCCACACAGATGTGGAGGTCGTCGACCCGGACACCGGGCGCGTGCTTGCGGTGGCAGAAGCCTTCTGGGAGAACGGGCTGCAGGAGGGAATCGGCCAGCCGATTGTGCTCGAGCTGGACACCGATTCCCCGAGGGGGACGGCATGCAGCCGCTGGGCTACACGGTCTTCACCTCGTGCTGGAGCCTCCGCGAGTACGTCGGGCGGCATCACGAGAGCGGCGCGTAAGGGCTGGATGTGGGGCGCGAGAACCTGGGAACCAATCCGAGATGTTGCACCGCACAGCGCTCCTGACGGGCATGTTCGACGAGCAGGGCGGCACAGCGCTCACGCGTTCCGATTGCGTGAGTACCTGGACTGAGCAGCCCTACCGGCGGCTCACGGCTCCGGGCTGGTGCTCGACGTGGTCGTCGGCTCCGGATCCGTGGTTGTGGTCGGGTCCGATGTGGTCGGGGTCGGGTCCGACGTGGTGGTGGTCGGATCCGGCGTGGTGGTGGTCGGGTCCGGCGTGGTGGTGGTGGGGTCCGGCGTGGTGGTGGTGGGGTCCGGTGTGGTGGTGGTGGGGTCCGGCGTGGTGGTGGTCGGGTCCGGCGTGGTGGTGGTCGGGTCCGGCGTGGTGGTGGTCGGGTCCGGTGTGGTCGTGGTCGGGTCCGGTGTGGTCGTGGTCGGGTCCGGCGTCGCGGTGGTCGGGTCCGGCGTCGTGGTGGTGGTTGTCGTCGTCCCGGGCGTGGTCGACGACGAGGTCGGCCGGCCCGTGCTCGGCGTCCGCGAGCCCGGCTGCCCCACCGGGGCGGCAAGCTGCGGAGGCGGCGGGGCGACGGGCAGCTCAGCGGCCATCTCCACGGCCTTGGTGACGACCGCGCCGGTCAGCGTCGCGGGGTCGCTCCTCGTCGGAGCCCCAGGTCCTTGCGTGGGGGGGGCCACGGCGACCGACCCCACGGCGGTCAACCCGTGTACGTCGAAGTACGCGATCCAGTCGAGCACTGCCAGCAGGTAGGGCCCGGAGGGGTTGTAGGACGCGATCGCCTCGGTGAGCACGGTCGGCTGCGACAGGTCTCGTCCGCCGGCGCACAGGAACAGGGAGGCGGAGACCACGGAGTCGTAGACGTTCTGGGGGTCGGCCTTGCCGTCGCCGTCGCCGTCCGTGCCGTAGACCCTCCAGGCACTCGGGGTGAACTGCATCGGCCCGACGGCTCGGTCCCACTGTGCGTTTCCGTCGAGGTGGCCACCGTCGGTGTCCCGGACAGCGGCCACCCGTCCGCCCGACAGCAGCGGTCCGTAGACCCCCGGCACCACACGGTTTCCACTCAGTGACTGGCCGGCGGCGGACCCCGACTCGACCTGGGCGATGGCGGCGAGCACCTCGGCACGCAGACGGCAGGCCGGCGGGGCACCCCGCACGGCTCCGAGATAGGCGTTCACCAGGGCCAGCTGGACCGGACCCGGCCCGGGCGCGCCCAAGGTGGCACCGACCGCCGGAGGCCGCGGTATCTGGCCGGACACCGACACGTTGGCGCTCTGGCCGTCGGTGCCCGGCGCCTTCAGGCTGAGGTTGTCGGGCGCGGAGCCGCCCCCGGCCGCCGGAGCACCTAGCCGCAACGCCCCCGCCGCGGAGTCGGGCCCATGGGGCGCGGGCGCACTGCAGCCGACCACCACGGCGGCGGCCCCCACGATGACGAGGACGGTTCTCAGTCGCATACGTCCCTATCGTGGGGCTTCGCCCACCCCGTCCCTACCCGCAAATGGCGCAGCCGAAGGGGTCACGTTGCTGTAGACGCCCATCGGGCGCACGGCCCGGCCGCGCTGCAGCGAACGTCACGTCCGGGGCCTCCAGGCAGGGGCGATGAGCTGGTACAGCACGTGGTCGCGCCACGCACCGGCGATCCGCAGGTACGTGGGTGCGAGGCCGTAGCGCACGAAGCCGCACCGCTCCAGGACGCGCTGGGAGGCGGTGTTGTCCACGAGCGTCCCGGCCTCGACGCG
The DNA here is from genome assembly GCA_025924375.1 of Dermatophilaceae bacterium. Lineage (GTDB taxonomy): Bacteria > Actinomycetota > Actinomycetes > Actinomycetales > Dermatophilaceae > JAICIN01. The sequence goes on from JAICIN010000079.1 coordinate 4,340, forward strand.
GTGCAGGCCCAGCTCCGCGAACGCCAGCCGGGTCACCTCGCGCACCGCCTCGGTGGCCAGGCCGCGGCCCGTGTGGCGCTCGTCCACCCAGTAGCCGAGACTCGCGGACTGCAGCGGCCCGCGCACCACCTGGCTGAGGGTCACCCGGCCCACCACGTCGCCCTCGTCGTCGAGGACGACGTGCGGCAGGGTGGTGCCGCGCTCGTGCTCCTCGAGCGCGGCCACCACGAGGTCGTGCTGGCAGTCCTCCGTGAAGTACGCCTCGGCGCGCTCCGGCGCCGTCGGTGCCAGGAAGGCGCGGTTGCGGCGGAGCAGCTCGGCGAGGCGCGGCGCGTCGTCCCGGGTCACCAGTCGGGTCCGCTGCGCCACCGGCTCATCATCGCAGCCGCGTGCTGTCCTTCGCTGCCGCGGGCGCCGGGTCCCGTGGCTCGGTGCCGCGCGCTACCCCGTATGCCGGTCAGCGCCGCCTCACGTGGTCCCAGAGGGACCGCACCCGGGCGGCGGCCGACGCCCGGCGCTCGCGCCACTCGGTGACGCCCTCCTGAGGCCACCACCCGGCGCGCAGGCGGTCCTGGCGGCGTCGGACGCCGGAGACCGCCCGGACGACGACGTCGGCATCGGCGTGGATGTCGCCCAGCTGCGTGCCGGGCGGGGCGTAGCGGGACCGCTCCAGGGTGTCGACGACGCGCCGCAGCGCCCGGGACTCGTCGCCCTCGAGGTAGGCCTCGCGCTGGTAGAACTGCCCGGCCTGACGAGGCGTGCTCCCCCTCGGGGGGAGGACGCCGAGGTCGCCGATGCGCTCCACCATGGCCTGCCACTGCACCTCGACCCGCCGTGCGTCGTCCTCGGCCTCGCGGAGCCGGCGGCGCAGGCGCGCCCGGGCCGCGAGCGGGACGGCGACCGAGCCGAGCCCGCCGGCGAGGATCGCCAGCACCAGCCACGCCAGCAGGGTCAGGCTCCCGGCCCGCCACCACCGACCGAGGAACCCCTTGTCGGCGCGGGAGCCGGTGGTCGCCGGGTCGGTCGAGGAGCCCTGGTCGTTGTCGTGCGTGCGTTCCCGGGTCGGCGCCGTGGCCGTGCCCGACGGCACCGGCAGCGCGGTGCCGTCACCGGGGTCCGCTACAGCCGCGATGCTGTAGTCGGGGGCGAGGCCCGAGCGGGTCGCCGGCGTCGGCTCGAAGCGCAGCCAGCCGACCCCCTCGAAGTACAGCTCCGGCCAGGCGTGGGCGTCGGCCGCACGCACGGTGTAGGTGCCGTGCTCGAAGCTGCCGGGCAGGAAGCCGATCGCCATGCGGGCCGGGATGCCACTGGCCCGCGCCATCATGACCATCGCGGTCGCGAACTGGATGCAGTAGCCCACCTTCGTCTTGAGGAAGTGGGTCAGCGGGTCGTACTGGACGACCTGGTGACGCTCGTTCTCGATCGGCCCGGCCAGCTCGAGGGAGTAGCGGAAGCCACCGTCGGAGCGCAGGTACTCCTGGATCGCCATCGCCGCCTCGATCCGGTCGGCGCCACGCGGCACCACCCGGTCGAGCAGCTCGTCGACCGTGGGGCGGGACGCCGGGTCGACGACGAGGTCCTGTGCGTGGCCCGGGTCGCTGGTCGACGTCACGGTCGGCTGCTGCAGCTGGGTCATCGCGGGGTCGAGGTCGAGGTACTCGACGCTGTAGGACGTGGCGGAGCGTCGCACCCGCACGACGTCCGTGCCCTCCTCGAGCCCCCACGGGATGCCGCCGAGGTCGCCCTCGACGAGCGGGGCCGGCGCCGCGAGCTGGGGCGCCTCGAGGCGTGACTGCGTGACGTTGACGCGGTAGCGCTTGCGGGGCACCGCCTGGTCGAGCGCCGCGGGCGGTGGGACCTCGACCCCGCCCCGGTAGCGCACCTGGGTGCGGTCGGGCCGCCACTGGCCGTCGCGGTAGGTGGTGAGGACGTCGACGCGCAGCGGGTCGGCCGCGGTCGCCGTCGAGGAGTAGCTCAGGACGGGCGCCGTGGAGGGGTCGCGGAGGCTGCGGGTGAGGTCGAGCGTGGAGCTGAGGCCCACCTGGCCGTCGCTGAAGCCGGTGGCACTGGCCGAGCGGCCGAGGCCGTCGACGAGGTAGCGGGTTGGCAGGTGGGGGATCGCCACCGGCAGGACCACCGCCGCGGCCAGGCCCGCGATGCCGAGCATCCGCCCGGTGGCCGCGAAGCCGTAGCGCCCCTCGCGGTCGCCGTCCGCCTGCGGCCTGCCGGCCGTGTGCATCGGGGCGGTCGTGCTCCACCGGCGCAGCGAGGCGACGCCCTGGCGTCCCATCATCAGCAGCCACACCGCCCCGGCGGCCAGGAAGTACACCGGGTGCAGCGAGCTGCCGGAGTTGGACGCCGAGAGGAGGAAGGCCGTGAGCAGAGGCAGCCCGGCGAGGGCGGGGGAGCGGCGCATCACCGCGAGGTGGTCGACGACGACCACCGTGGCCGCCATGGCCAGCCCGATGCCGAGGATGATGCCGCGGTTGACCGGTGCGGGGGCGGCGTAGTTCTGGATGGTCTCGCGGGCGTCGACGAGGAGGTTGTTGAACGCCAGGACCATGTCGGGGGTGGGCAGGCCGTGCCAGAGGTGGCCGCGGCCGTAGAGCCCCCCGGCGGCGAGGACGGCGACCACCAGCTGCGCGAGGACGACCAGCGTCTTGGAGGACGTGAGGAGACGGGCCGCCATGCCTGCCCCCACGACCAGGGCCACCATGGCGATCGTGGGCCGCACCCACGTGTTCGGGGTGAAGAGGGTCGTCAGCGGCCAGCTCACGACGATGGTGGCCGCCCCCGCGAGCAGGGACTCGGGGACCCGCGCACGGCTCATGCCGCACCCACCCGCACCGGCGCGGAGGAGCCTCCGAGCGCGCCCCACACCGGGCCCAGCTCCTGGCCGGCTCCCACCACGGCCACGCTCCAGCCGGCGCTGCGCAGGACCGTGACGCAGGCGAGCTCGGCGTCGGCGGCCTGCGCGGTGGCGTGCCGGCGCCCGAAGCCCTCCGTCCGCAGCACCATGGCCAGCGCCGTGCCACCCGGCTGCCGCAGGGAGGCCACCCGGCGCGCCGTGTCCTCGTCGACCGCGCTGAGGACCGCGACGACGAGCCCGCCCGCCGCGGTGACGGGGTGGGCGGCCTGGAGCACCTCCTCGAAACCCTCCGCCGGCCCGGGCTCGGCGACGGCGAGGACCTCGAGCGCGGGCTCGAGCTCCATGGCGGTGCCTGCCCGGCCGTCCTCGGCCGTGTCGTCGGTGACCAGGTGCACGGCATACCCGGACTCCATGAGGTGGACCCCGACGGACGCGCACGCGGTGACCGCCCACTCGAAGGAGCTGGACGCCCCGGAACCGTGGTGGTGCGCACTGCGGGAGTCGAGGACCAGGACGGCGCGCCGTCGCGCCGGGCGGTCCTCCTGGCGGACCATGAGCTCGCCGGCCTTCGCCGTCGCGGGCCAGTGGATGCGGCGCAGGTCGTCGCCGTCGCGGTACTCGCGGATGGACACGTCGTCCTCCCCGTGGAGCGCGACCATGTGGGGGATCGCGCCCTCGGCGCCGATGCCGCTGCCCGGGGGACGGGAGGAGCCCAGCGGCACGATCCGCGGAAGGACGAGGATGTCGCTGCTCCCGCTGATCGCCGCCACCCGGCTGCTCAGCCCGAACGGGTCGCGCAGGCGCACCCCCAACGGCCCGAGCCGGTGACGGCCCCGGACGTGGGAGCGCACGCTGTAGTGGACCTCCTGCCGGTCGCCGCGTCGCATGCGGGGGATGACGAACCGGGGCCGGTCGCCGAGGGCGTAGTCGAGCTGCTCCTCGGCGAGGATGAGCGGCGTCGTCGACGGCCCCGCGTTCTCGATCGTCAGGGTCACCGTCGCGGGCTCGTCGACCTGCACCCGGCCCGGCGCCGCGGACCGGTCGAGGGCGAAGCGCAGGTCGTGGCGGCGCATGAGCAGGCCGCTGAGCAGGGGCAGCACGATGAGGAGCACCGCGATGCGGGTGAGGTCGGTGAAGCCCAGCCCCATGCCGCACAAGGCGAGGGTGGTCCCCGCCGCGACGAAGGCGCGGCCGCGGGTGGTGAGCAGGTCGCCGAGGCGGCGCACGGGCCGACCTCCTCAGCGCCCGGCGGCCGGCACGGGCACGCGCCGCACCAGCTCCTGGAGCACCTCGCCGGTCGTCCGCCGGGCGAGCTGGGTCTCACCGGTGGGGATGACGCGGTGGGCGAGGACCGGCACGACGACCGCCTGCACGTCGTCGGGCAGGACGTGGTCCCGACCCTCGAGCGCCGCGTGCGCCCGCGAGGCCCGCAGCAGGTGCAGCGTGGCGCGTGGTGACGCCCCGAGCCGCAGGGCGGTGCTGGCGCGGGTGGCGGCGGAGAGGTCGACGACGTACTGCTTGACCGCGTCGCTGGTGTAGACGCCGCGCACGGCGAGGATCAGCGCGCTCACCGTGGCGGCGTCGGTGACGGGCTGGAGCCGCTCCAGGGGCGGGGCCTGGCCGTGGGTGTCGAGCATGGCGACCTCTGCCCGCACCGAGGGGTACCCCAGGGAGATGCGGGCCATGAACCGGTCGCGCTGGGCCTCCGGGAGCGGGTAGGTGCCCTCCATCTCGATGGGGTTCTGCGTCGCCATGACGATGAAGGGCCGGGGCAGGGTGTAGGTCTGGCCGTCGACGGTGACCTGGGCCTCCTCCATGCACTCCAGCAGCGCGGACTGCGTCTTGGGGGAGGCCCGGTTGATCTCGTCGCCGACGACCACGTTGGCGAAGATCGCCCCGGGGCGGAACTCGAAGTCCCGCACGTCCTGGTTGAAGACGCTCACGCCGGTGATGTCGCTGGGCAGCAGGTCAGGGGTGAACTGCACGCGCCGGACGGTGCAGTCGATCGAGCGGGCGAGGGTCTTGGCCAGCATCGTCTTGCCGACGCCGGGCACGTCCTCGAGGAGCAGGTGGCCCTCGGCGAGGAGCACCGTGATGGCGGTCCGCACGACGTCTGGCTTGCCCTCGATGATGGAGTTCATGGCCCGCGCCAGCCGGTGCGCCACCGCGGTGACGTCGTTCAGCGTGGCGCGTCCGAGCGCGTGACGGGACAGGAGGCCGTCGCCGTCGGCGCCCCGGGGGTCCTCGGCCACGAACGGCCGCTCCATCGCGTCGGTCACCGCGGGATCCTCCTGGTCGGCAGGCTCATCTGCTGATCCTCCCCCACTTCGCACCACCACGACACCATCTTCGTCCCCTCGTGACGGTTCTGTGAGGCCGTTGTGCGGGTTCTGTGCCTGCGCTGGCGCGAGCCGTGGTTCGCGCCGCGCCGGGTCCGGCGGTCCAGCGGCCCTCCGAGCCACGCGCCTCGGCCGGGGCGCGCACGTCCCTCCACCACGCACCACCGCGCTGACCTGCGGCGACGGCCAAAGTCATCGGGAGAATCGGCCGATTCTGCTGTCGGTGTGGTCAAAGGTGGAGTAAAGTGGAGCACAGCGGAGGCGGGTGGCGCCTCCACGAGGTCCGAGGGGAGGCGACCAGCGTGTTCCTGGGCACCCACACCCCCCGGCTCGACGAGAAGGGCCGCCTCTTCCTCCCGGCGAAGTTCCGCGACCGGCTGGCCGAGGGCCTGGTGGTCACCCGGGGCCAGGACCACTGCCTCTACGTCTTCCCGATGGACGAGTTCGTGCGCATGGCCGAGTCGATCCAGAAGGCCCCGACGACGAACAAGGGGGCCCGCGACTACCTGCGCGTCCTGCTCTCCGGAGCCTCCGACGAGGTCCCCGACAAGCAGGGCCGCGTCACCATCCCCGCCAACCTGCGCAGCTACGCCGGCCTCACCAAGGACTGCACCGTCATCGGCGCGGGGAACCGCGTCGAGGTCTGGGACACCGCCACCTGGAACGCCTACCTCGAGTCGGCCGAGCCAGGGTTCGCCGAGCAGAGCGAGGAGGTGGTCCCCGGGCTCCTCTGAGCGCAGGAGCGTCCGGCCGGCACCGGCACGACGTCCCTGGAGCCAGGTCTCCAGCCGCTTCGCATCCCGAGACGACTTCCCCCGTCCCGGGCGGCACGACGGAAGCGGATGGAGACCTGACCACAGGGCCGAGCAACCAGGACGCGCCGACCGACGGCCCCGCACCACCGCCCCCACCCAGACCCGCCCGCCACCGCCCCCGCCCAGGAGGACCACGCCGATGAACGCCCGCGGAGCCGCTGCCGACCGGCACGTCCCCGTGCTGCGCGAGCGGATCCTCGAGCTCCTCGCGCCGGCGCTCGAGGAGGAGGGCGCGGTCGTGCTCGACGCCACGCTCGGCATGGGCGGCCACGCGGAGGCACTGCTCCAGCGCTGCCCGGCGGCCCGCCTCGTCGGCATCGACCGCGACGAGGAGGCGCTCGAGCTCGCGGGCCGGCGCCTGGAGCCGTATGCCGGCCGGTTCGAGCTCGTCCACGCGGTCTACGACCAGCTCGCGGACGTCCTCTCCGACCTCGGCCTCCAGGAGGTGCAGGCCGTCCTGTTCGACCTCGGCGTCTCGTCCCTCCAGCTCGACGAGCGCGACCGCGGCTTCGCCTACAGCCAGGACGCGCCCCTCGACATGCGGATGGACCAGGGGGAGGGCCCGACCGCAGCCGACGTGCTCAACACCTATGACGCGGGCAGTCTCGAGCGGGTCCTGCGCGAGTACGGCGAGGAGCGCTTCGCCCGCAAGATCGCCCGTGCGGTCGTGCGCGAGCGCGAGGTCGAGCCGTTCACGACCTCGGCCCGGCTCGTGGAGCTGCTGCGCCGGGTCGTCCCGGCCGCCTCGCAGCGCACGGGAGGCCACCCCGGCAAGCGGACCTTCCAGGCCCTGCGCATCGAGGTCAACCACGAGCTCGACGCCTGGGCCGCGGCCCTGCCCGCGGCGGTCGACGCCCTCGCGGTGGGCGGACGGGTCGCGGTCCTCAGCTACCACTCGCTCGAGGACCGCATCGCCAAGCAGGCGCTCGCGGCCGGCGCCCGCGGGACCACCCCGGAGGGCCTGCCGGTCGAGCTCCCCGGGCACACGGCATACCTGCGGCTGCTGACCCGCGGTGCCGAGGAGGCCGGCCCGCAGGAGCAGGCCGCCAACCCCCGATCCACGCCGGCCCGCCTGCGGGCCGCCGAACGCATCCGCTCCACGAAGGGACACCGAGCATGAGCCAGATGACCGCCACGGTGCGGGTCGCGCCCCGCGCACACCACCGCCGCGCCGCCGAGGCCCAGCCGCTGCGCGTCGTGGACGGCGCCGCGGGTCACCCCGGCAACGCCCTGTTCGCCGTGCTGTGCGTGCTCCTGCTCGCCGGCGGCCTCATCGGGCTCCTCGTCCTCAACACGACGATGGCCGAGGGGTCCTTCACCCTCCACCGGCTCCAGGCCACCTCGGGCGAGCTCACCGACTCCGAGCAGGCCCTCACCGCCGCCATCGACGCGCAGGAAGCCCCGGCCAACCTCGCCGCCCGGGCCGCCCACCTCGGCATGGTGCCCGCCGACTCCGCCGCCTTCCTGCGCCTCAGCGACGGCAAGGTCCTCGGCGTGGCGAAGCCGGCCAAGAAGGCGCCCGGCTTTACCGTGGTGACGGCTCCCGAGGCCAGCACCAAGGCCACCGCGCAGAAGTCCGGCCCGAGGACCACGGTGAAGACCACGGGGGACGTGACGACGACGACCGTCGTGACGACGAAGCCGGACGGCAGCATCGTCACGACGGTCACCAGCGTCAACGCCAGGACGAAGACGACCAGCTCGACGACGACGACGAAGCCGGCACCGGCCAGCACCGCCACGCCGCCCACCCCGGCGCCGGGGGGGGCGCCCACGCCGGCGCGCTAGACCCGCGAGACCCGCCCGACCGCGAGAGCACCCAGGAGCAGCCCCGTGACGCAGCCCCGAGGCGGCCGGCCAGCCCGGCCCCGCGGC
>JAICIN010000080.1 GCA_025924375.1 Dermatophilaceae bacterium
CTCAAGGTCCTCATGCCCCCGGCGCTGTGGCTCGTGGTCATCGGCGTCCTCAAGGCCGTCGTCGACATGGTGCGCCACCCGTTCTACTTCCCGGCGAGCACCGTGCTGCTCATCGTGAGCGGCATCATGATCGGCTCGCTGGCGCTGCTGTCCGACCTCGTCGTGCGCTCCCGAGCCGGCGTGTGAGAGGCAGCCGTATGCCGGGTGCCCGGGGGCGGCGGTGACCGGCGCCGCCGCGCTGCGGCTCGCCGTCGTCGGGCCGACGCACCCCCTCAAGGGCGGCGTCGCGGCCCACACGACGACCCTCGCGCACGAGCTCGCCGCGGCCGGTCACGACGTCACGCTCGTCTCGTGGACCCACCTCTACCCGAGGCTGCTCTACCCCGGGGAGCAGGCGGTGCCGGGCGGCGCCCCGGACGTCGAGCCGTTCCCGCGCACGGTCCGCGCGCTGAGCTGGGCACGGCCCGACACGTGGCTGCGCGTCGGCCGGAGGCTGCGCGACTTCGACGCCGTCGTCGTCGTGCACGTCGTCCCGGCGGTCGTGCCGGCCCACCTCGCCCTCCTCGCTGCCGCCGGGGTGCGGGGGAGTGGGACCGGCCACCGCCCTCGCGCGCTCGTGGTCGCGCACAACGTGCTGCCGCACGAGCAGCGACCCGGAGACGCCGCGCTCGTCGCGGCCCTGCTGCGCCGCAGCGACGGGGTGCTGGTGCACACTCACGACCAGGCGGAGGTCGCGAGAGGCCTTGGCGCAGAACGTGTCTCCGTCGCGGCGCTGCCCCCGCACCTGCCTGGTGGCGCGCCGGTGCAGCGGCACGCCCACACTGGCGCGCCGCGGCTGCTCGCGCTGGGGATCGTCCGCGACTACAAGGGCGTCGACCTGCTCCTCGAGGCGCTCGCGGAGGTCCCCGGCCCGACCCTGACCGTTGCCGGGGAGATGTGGGGATCGGCCGGCGAGCGCGTCCGTGCCCTGGCCGCCGACCCCCGGCTGCGCAGGCGCGTCGAGGTGCGCGAGGGCTACGTCCCCGCCGACGAGCTGGCGCCGCTGCTCGCCCGGCACGACGTGCTCGCCCTGACCTACCGCTCCGCGACGGCCTCGCAGAACGCCCTGCTCGGGCAGCGGCACGGGCTGGTCGTCCTCGCCTCCGAGGTCGGCAGCTTCGGCGACGACGTCCGCGACGAGGTCGACGGTCTCCTCGTGCCGCCCGGTGACAAGGCGGCGCTCGTCAAGGCGCTGGAGCGCCTCGCCGAGCCGGGGTGCCTCGAGCGGCTCCGGGCCGGGGTGGGCGAGCCGGACCTCTCCGGCCCGTGGGCGCGCTACGTCGGTGCCATCGAGGCCCTCGCCTCGCCCCACGCCGCCGCCTCCGCCGCGGCCTCCACCCCCGGTTCGAGGTATAGGAGACCCGGAATCTGGTCCGCTATTACCTCGAACGGGGGACGGCTCCGAGACCTGGGCCGAGACCTGAGCCGGCGCGGAGGTGCATCGCGAGGCCGCCACGTCGCGCTGTCGGCCACCGACCTCCCCGAGTGGGTCCGGCCCTCCGACCTGCTCGCCAGGGAGGACGACGCCGAGGAGGCGCGCAGCCTGGCCCGCCGGCTCGGCCTCCCGCGCGAGGCCGACCCCCTCGCCGCCTGGGCCGCGCTCGGGGCACTCGCTGCCGTCCTCCGCCTCCGGGACGACGGGCGCCGGCGAGCCGTCGTCGTCGACGGCTCCGGCAGCAGCTCCCCGTTCGGGAGGTGGGCGGACGCCCTCGGCTTCACCACCCTCGAGACGGGTGAGCCCTCGGACCTCGAGTCGGACGCCGAGCTCGAGCCCGGTTCCGTCGACGTCCTCACGCGCCTCCACCCCGGTGGCTGCGACGCCGACGACGTCGCGGACGCCATGGCCCAGGCCTCGTGGGCTCTCCGCCCCGGCGGCCTGCTCAGCCTCACCGTGCCCGTGGGGCCGACCGGCGCCGACGGTGCCCTCGGACCCGCCGAGGTGCGAGGCGTGCTGGCCCGGTCCGACGACCTCGGCTTCGTCCTCGTCGGCGACCTCGACCACGACCTCACCGGCCGCCTGCGGGCGGCGTCGGCCGGCGCGACGGTGCCGGACGCGGCATACGGCATCCTGCGGCTCACCCTGCGGCGGCGCTGATGCCCGCCATCCCGCGCCACCGGGTCCTCGGCGCCCTCCGCGCCGCCCTCGCAGTCCTCGTCGTCGCGGCGGTGGCCTACGCCGTCGCCCGGAACTGGGCCGAGGTGTCGCGGGACGTGCGGCGCATCGACGCCGGGTCACTGCTCCTCGCGTTCGGGCTGGTGTGCCTCGCGCCGGTCTTCACCGTCCTCGGCTGGCGGGTGCTCCTCGCCGACCTCGGCTCGCCGCTGCACCTGGCACCCGCGGGCGGCATCTTCTTCGTGGGGCAGCTCGGCAAGTACCTGCCCGGCTCCGTCTGGAGCATCGTCGCGCAGGCGGAGATGGGCGCGCGGCTGCAGATCCCGCGCCGGCGCTCGGCCCTGGTGGGGCTCATCACCGTCGGGATGGCGCTGGTCTCTGCGCTCGTCGTCGGGCTGCCCGCGGTTCCGCAGCTGCTCGGCCGGGACGAGGGCAGGGGCGCCCGGTGGACCCTCCTGGCCGTCGTGCCGCTGCTCGTCGTCATGCTCTGGCCGAGGCTGCTCAACGCCGTCATCGCGCTCGGCCTGCGGCTGCTGCGCCGCGAGCCGCTGGAGCACTCGCTCTCCGGCCGAGCCGTCCTCACCGCGGGCGCCTGCTTCATCGCGGCCTGGGTCAGCTCGGGCGCCCACGCCTGGGTGCTCACGCGCGCGGTCGGGATGTCGTCGGTGAGCGGGCCGCGGCTCGCGCTCGTCGCCGGCTGCGGCTTCGCGCTCGCCTCGGCCGTCGCGATGCTGAGCGTCGTCGTCCCCGCCGGAGTGGGCGTCAGGGAGGGCGTCCTCGTCCTGCTCCTCGCGCCAGTCACGTCCACCTCCGCGGCGACCGCGGTCGTCGTCCTCGCCCGGTTCCTGACGGTGCTCGGCGACGTGCTGTTCGCCCTCCTCGGGTGGGCCTGGGCGAAGTCGCACCACCTCCTGACGACTGGCGACGGCGGGGCGGAGCCCGTCCTCGACGACCTCGCCGAGCAGCGTAGGTTGGGCCAGTGACCGCCGACCGCGAGGAGCAGCTGGCCTACTCGGAGCAGATGGCCGCGATGCTCGACGAGACCAAGCGGCGCCACAAGGCCCGGAAGATCCTCGCCGTCCTGCGGCATGCGTTCGGCCGACCGGACCTCACCGGGCTGCGCGCCCTCGACGTCGGCTGCTCCGCGGGGTTCATCGCCGACGAGCTGGCGCTGGCCGGCGCGCAGACCACCGGCGTCGACATCGACGAGCCCGGCCTCGCCCGAGCGCGCGAGCGGTTCGGCGACCGGGTCGACTTCCGGCAGGGCCGCGGGGAGGCGCTGCCGCTGCCCGACGAGAGCGTCGACGTCGTCGTCCTCAACCACATCTACGAGCACGTGGTCGACCCCGAGGCCGTCGTCGCCGACATCCACCGCGTGCTGCGGCCGGGCGGCGCGCTCTACCTCGGCGTCGGCCACCGGCACCAGCTGGTCGAGCCGCACTACCGGCTGCCGCTGCTCTCGTGGCTGCCGCAGGGAGCGGCCGACCGCTACCTCCAGGTCACCGGTCGCGGCGAGCACTACTACGAGCACTACTCCTCGCGCCCGGGTCTGCGCCGTCTCTTCGCGGCCTACGACCTGTGGGACTACACCGCGCCCGTCCTCGCCGACCCGGCAGCCTTCTCCGGCGACGACCAGGTGCCGGCGTGGATGGCGCGGGTGCCACAGCGGGTGCTCACCGCCGCCGCACCCCTCGCACCGACCTACATCTGGGTCGGCTTCAAGGGCGCCGGTCGGCCCGCGGGTCCACCGCTTCGCGTGCCGCCGCGGCACCTGTCCGGCTGACGTGCCGACTGCCGAGCTGAGCACCCGCTGGCGCCCGGGCCGACCGGTGGCGCTCGCGGCGGTCCTCACCGTCTTCCGCCGGGGGAGCGGCGACCCTGGCGTCGACGTGGCGGCCGACGGGTCCTGGTGGCTGGGCCTCCCCACGCCGGCCGGACCGGTGACGCTGCGGCTCCAGGCCCGTCCCGCCTCCGCCGAGGTCGAGGCCAACGCCTGGGGTGAGGGCGGCGCGTGGGCGCTCGAGCAGGTGCCCGCGCTGCTCGGGGCGCAGGACGACGACAGCGGTTTCGTGGCGCACCACCCGGTGGTGGCCGAGGCCCGCCGCCGGTTCGCCGGCTGGCGCGTGCCGCGGTCGGGCCTCGTGCTCCACGCGCTCGTCCCCGCGATCATCGAGCAGAAGGTCACCGGCCACGAGGCGTTCGGCGGCTACCGGCGGCTCGTCCGCCGCTACGGCTCGCCCGCGCCGGGTGCCGGCGCCGAGCGGGGCCTCTGGGTTCCCCCCGATCCCGCGAATTGGGCGCGCGTGCCGTCGTGGGAGTGGCTCCGCGCGGGGGTGGACCCGGCGCGGTCACGGGCCGCGGTGCGCGCGGCGGGACAGGCGGGCCGGCTCGAGGAGGCGACGTCGCTTCCCGCCGAACAGGCGAGGCAGCGGATGCAGGCGCTGCCCGGCGTGGGCGTGTGGACCTCCGCCGAGGTGGCGCAGCGCGCGCTCGGTGACCCCGATGCCGTCAGCTTCGGCGACTACCACGTCGCCAAGGACATCACCTACACCCTCCTCGGTGAGGCCCACGGCGACGACGTGCTCGCCGAGCTCCTCGAGCCCTACGCCGGCCACCGCTTCCGCGTCCAGCGGCTCCTCGAGCTGGTCGGCGCACGCCGGCCCCGGCGCGGCCCCCGCCTGCCGCCGCGCCGCCACCTCCCGATCCGCTGAGTGCCGCCCCCGCCGGCCCCGGGGTGTCGGTGTGTGTGAGTTCGGTGACCCCTGGCGGTCACTGAACGCACACACTCAGACCGGTATGCCGGCCAGTCACCCCCTGCGGCGCCCCCGCCTCGCCTCGCGAGGCACCGTGCAAGGCACGTCGCCCGGCGCCCCCCTCCGGCGCTCCGGCTGGCTGACGGCCGGGTGGAGTAGAGGCCCCGCTCAGCGGTCGGCGAGCACGAGCTCCGCTGCAGCTCCGTCACCGTGTGGGAGCAGCTCGGCGGTGACCCCCTCACCCCAGAGCGCGACTCGCAGCCGGGCGACGACGATCCCGAGCTCGAAGTCGGTGTCGGCCGACACGCTGACGCGGTCCGCGCCGAGGTCGAGCGCCACCCCGGCGTCCTCGAGCCCGTGCACGGCCACCGCAACGGCCCGCCGGATCCTCGTGATTCGCGGCTCCTCCTGGGTCGATGCGATACCGACCTCGGTGGCAGCGCATGAGCCGGGCTCGACGCCGAGGGAAGCCCGGACCGCCTCGGCGCGGCCGTAGTCGAACCAGTCCTCGCGCCCGGTGCGCACCAGGGTGGCCGCACCCGCGCCGTGGCCCTCCTCGTCGAGCCAATCGCCGAGGCCGCGGAGCACGGCGGCGGGGATCCCGTCGGCCTTGCCCTTGACGAGGTCGGCGGCGGCGGCGACCTCGTCGGCGAGCGCCCGGGCCGTGACGTGCAGCGGCCGGCCGTCGGCGTCGATCCCGCCGCGCAGGTCGTCGACCACCCGCAGTCCCGCCGCGCCGAGCGCGAAGTCCACCTGACCGGCCCGCCACGGCCGCCCCGCCGTGTCGCTCACGACGACGCCCAGCCGACCCGCGCCCGACGACTCGAGCAGCGCCGCCCGCAGGTCGCGGGCCGCCGCGTCGGGGTCCACGGGGAGCAGCAGGACGCCGTCGGCCACGCCGGTGTTCGACGCGTCGACACCCGCCGCCGCCATCACGGGACCGGCCGCCGCGACGACGACCCGCGTCACCCGCTCGCCGGTGCGCCGCTCCGCGACGACCCGCCGGCTCTCCGCTGCGACGACGGCCTCCCGGTCGCCGGTCGCGCGCAGGCCCCGGGCCTTGGAGACGACCTTGCTCGAGACCACGACGACGTCACCGTCGGCCAGCGCTACGCCGCACCGACGAGCGGCCTCGGCGACAAGCAGGGCGACGTCGTCGCCCTCCTCGACCTCCGGGATCCCGGTGAGGGGGGTGATGGTCAGCCGCCCGGCGCTCACGCCGGGCGCAGCCGCTCGGCCAGGTCGAGCGCGGCACCGGCGATGTCAGCGGCCGCAGCGACGTCGGTCATGAGCAGCGGCCGGCTCTCCACGGCCAGCCCGCGCCGCGAGACCGAGCCCTCGTCGCCCGGCGCCACCAGCCACCCGTCGAGGAAGTCCTCGTAGAGCCCCGCCACCGCAGCGGTCGTCGAGTCGAGCCCGATGGCCTGGAGGCAGGCATCCGCGTGGCCGCGCACCGGCGCGCCGGAGATCAGCGGGGAGACCCCGACGACCGGCGCGGGCGTGCCCCGCAACGCGTCACGCACGCCGGGCACCCCGAGGATCACCCCGATCGAGACGACCGGGTTGCTCGGCGGGAGCAGCACCACGTCGGCCTGCCGGATGGCGTCCAGCACTCCGGGCGCGGCGGCAGCGCGGTCCATCCCCACCGCCACGAACCGGCTCGCCGGCACCTTCGCCTGCATCCGCACCCACCACTCCTGGAAGTGCACGGCCCGGGGACCGTCGCCCTCGTCGACGACGACGTGCGTCTCGACCGGCGTGTCGGTCATCGGCAGCAGCGTGACGCCCCGCTCCGGCAGGCCCCACCGCGCGGCGAGCCTGCCGGTCACCTCCGAGAGGCTGAGGCCCTGCCCGAGCCACTGCGACCGGGCGATGTGGGCGCCGAGGTCGAGGTCGCCGAGGGCGAACCACTGGGGCTCCACCCCGTATGCCGCGAGCTCACCCTGGACGCGGTGCGTCTCGTCGGCGCGTCCCCACCCCTGGGTGTCCGAGACCGCGCCGCCGAGCGTGTAGAGAAGCGTGTCGAGGTCGGGGCAGACCCGCAGCCCGAACAGCGTGATGTCGTCACCGGTGTTGCCGATGACCGTCACGCGGCTGCCCGCGAGGTCCGGCCGCGACTCCAGGTGGGCGAGCAGGCCGCGGATGAAGCGGGCACCGCCGACGCCGCCCGCGAGTGCCGTGATCCGCATGCGCGCAGTCTTGCAGCCGCGCCGTGGAGGACCGCGACCGGTCCCGCCCGCTTACCAGCCCATCAGCCGAGCGGGCAAATATCACTGTTCGGCTTGACGGATGCGGATGACACGCGTGTAATTCCATTGTTGTTCTTGCCACGCACAGGCCGGCAAGCACAAGGGTCGAGGAGGAACCGTGCACGAACTTCAGCTCATCGCCGCGGACGCCGAGGAGGGCGCTCTCTCCTGGCAGGAGCGCTCGCTGTGCGCCCAGACGGACCCGGAGGCGTTCTTCCCGGAGAAGGGCGGCTCGACCCGTGAGGCCAAGAAGGTCTGCATCAGCTGTGAGGTCCGGGCCGAGTGCCTGGAGTACGCCCTCGCCAACGACGAGCGCTTCGGCATCTGGGGCGGCCTGTCGGAGCGGGAGCGCCGCAAGCTCAAGAAGTGTGCGGTCTAGCCGCCGCCCGGCGGCCACCCCTCCCGCATGACGCTCGCCCCGGCGCCTCCCCACGCGCGCGACGCCTCGCACGCCTCGCAGACCTCCACCCCGGTGACCACCGTCACCGCGGTCCTCGTCGTCCCCGCCGGGAACGCCGGGACCGCCCGGACCGCCGCGGTGGAGGACACGCTCGACTCCCTCGCCCGCCAGACCCGCGTTCCGGAGCGGCTGGTCGTCCTCGCCCACGACGAGGTCGCCGCCGCGCAGGCGAGCGACCACGAAGGTCTCCGCGGGCTGGTCCCCACCATCCGCCACGTCGCCCCGGCCCCCGGCACCTCTCGCCGCGACTCCATAGGCCCGGCGCTCGCCGAGCTGCCAGCACCCCACACCCAGGAAACCGGGTCGGCGCCCGAGGTCGAGCACCTCTGGTTCGTCACGGCCGGAAGCGTGCCGGCCCCCACCGCCCTCGCCCGGCTCCTCGACGCCCTGCGCCGCTCACCGTCGGTCGCGATCGCGGGCCCCAAGCTCCTCCAGCGCGAGCGGCCCAGGGCCCTGCAGGCCGTCGGCATCCACACCACCCGCACCGGACGGGTCATCCCGTCGCCGGCCGCGGGCGAGCCCGACCAGGGCCAGTACGACCGGCGCACCGACGTCCTGGCCGTCCCGTTCGAGGGCATGCTGGTCGAGCGCGAGCTCTTCGAGCGGCTCGGCGGCCACGACCCTGCGTTCGGCGCCCTCGGCGGCGACCTCGACCTCTGCTGGCGCGCCCAGCAGGCCGGCCGCCGCGTCATCGTGGTCCCCCGCGCGTCGGTGCACGTCCCGACCGACGACACGGGGACCAGCGCCGAGTCCCCGGCGCTGCACCGGCGACAGGCCCGACGCGTCGCGCTGACCCGCTGCTCCCTCGTCGCGGCCCCCTTCCTCGCCCTCTGGATCAGCGTCACGGCCCTCCTCGGCGGCCTCGGTCTGCTCGTCCTCAAGCGGCCGCGCGCTGCCTGGGCGGAGCTCGCGGACCTCCCCTCCGTCCTCGATCCCTGGCGCACCGTCGCCGCTCGCTGGCGCTCTCGCGGCACCCGTACCGTGCGTCGCAAGGACCTGCGCGGCGTCTTCGTCACCCGGCGCGCCGTGCTGCGCCACGCCGGCGACCTCGTCCACGACCACGTCGGCCTCGACGCCGAGCCGCGCGAGGACCTCCTCCAGCCGACCGCCGCCCTCGAGAGCGGCCCGGTCGCCGACGAGGCCCAGGACCTCAACCTCATGGCGGCGTCGTGGGCTGCCCGCGCCGCGCGCAACCCCGGCTTCCTCGCCGTCCTGCTCGCCACGGCGGTGAGCGTCGCGGCAGGCCGCCACGTCGGCGGGAGCCTGGGCCGGCGCCTCGACGCCGGGCTGGCCGGGGGAGAGCTGCTCGGCACCCGCGCCGACGCCGGCGCCCTCTGGCACTCCTGGCTCGACGGCTGGCACGGCTCCGGCCTCGGTTTCGCGGGCGAGCAGAGCCCCCACCTCGTCGTCCTCGCGGGCCTCGCCTGGGTCGTCGAGCACTTCCCCGGCATCACCGCACCGGACTCGCCCGCCGGCGCCGTCGTGGCCACGCTGGTGGGTGCGGCGCTCCCGCTCGCCACGCTCACGGCATACCTCGCTGGACGCGTCGTCACCCACTCGCGCTGGCCCCGCGCGCTCGCCGCGCTCGCCTGGGCGAGCACCAGCGTGCTGGCCACGGCGGTCGGCGCCGGGCGCCTCGGCGCCCTCGTCGCCGCCATCCTGCTGCCGCTCGTCGCCGCCGGCTTCGCCCTCGCCGCTCGCCGCACGGGCAGCACCACGGCCACGGCTGCCACGGTCGTCGCGACCGCGGTGCTGGCGAGCTTCATGCCGGCGATGCTGGCAGCCACCACCGTCAGCGCCCTCGTTCTCGTCGTCCTCGGCCGTGGCGCGGGCCCAAGGCTGCGGGGCCTGGCCCTGCTCGTCCTGCCCGCGGCACTGCTCGGCCCGTGGCTGCCCACCCTGCTGCGCGACCCCTACCTCCTCCTCGCCGGCCCAGGCCTCACCGTCTGGGGCGGGCGGGCGGCGGAGCCGTGGGAGCTCGCCCTGCTCGACCCCTCGGGCACCCCGCTTCGCGCGCTCATCGCGGCGCCCCTCGTCCTCGCGGGCGTGCTCGGGCTCCTGCGCGCCGGACGCCGCTCGGCCGCAGCCACCTGCCTCATGATCACGGCCCTCGCGGGCCTGGCCCTCGCGCTCGCCGCGCCGCGCGTCGTCCTGGGCGCCACCCCGCAGGGCACCCCCCGCCCCAGCTCGCCCATCACCGCGTGGCCGGGGACCGGCCTGCTCCTCTACGCGCTCGCGCTCCTCGCCGCCGCCCTCCTCGGCGCGGCAGGGCTGCCGATCGGCCGCTCCGCCGGCGGCTGGCGCGCGACGACCCGCTGGCCGGTCGCCGCCCTGGTGGTCGCCTCCGTCGCCCTCAGCGCCGGCTGGATCTCCTGGAAGACGGTCGGCGCCGACCTGCGTGCCTGGGCCGGCCCGCGCCCTGCCGTGGCGATCGACCAGGGCCACGGCCCCCTCGCCAACCGCATGCTCGTCCTCCAGCCCGTCAAGGGCGTCATCCGCTACGAGCTCCTCGGCCGCGAGGTGTCCGGCGTCGCCCGGGACCTCCCGCTGCCCGGCGCCGACCGGCCCGACGGCGACGCCCTCGCCGCCGCGGTGGCCGGCATCTTCGCTCCCGCGGGCTCCACGGAGAGCCAGCACGCCGCCGACTCCCTCGTCGACCAGGGCGTCGGCTTCGTGGGGATCCGCACCGCCGCGGCCGACCCGGCCCTGCGCACGCTCGACGCCACCGCTGGCCTCTCCCGCCTCGGCGAGCACGACGGCGTGCTCTTCTGGCGCGTGCTCCCGCCGGCCCAGCCCAAGGGCCAGCCGGAGCCGGTCGGCCCGTCCAGGGTCCGGGTCGTCACCCCCGACGGCGCGACCGGCGTGCCCGTGACCGGCGACCACAGCCGCCTCAGCGCCACCCTCCCCGCTCGCGACGGCGCCAGCCTCGTGGTCGCCGAGCCGCAGGACTGGCTCGCCCACGCACGCGTCGCCGTCGACGGCCAGGTGCTCCAGCCCAAGCCGGGCACCAGCCAGCCGACGTTCGTCCTCCCGCGCGCCGGCGGTCACCTCACCGTAGAGGTCCTCCCCACGGAGGAGGCGTGGCGGTGGGCCCAGGGCGGGCTACTCGCGCTGCTCGCCTTCCTCGCCATCCCCATCGGTCGTCGTCGTGAGAGGAGGGCCTCATGAGCCTGTCTCCCAAGGGAATCGCCCGTGCCCTCTTCGCCTCGGCGGCCGGCACCGGCCTGGTCCTCGCCGCGATGCACGTCCCGGGTGCTGTCGCCCTGGGGCCGCGGCACGCCCCCGACACCACCCGCCCGGGCGAGACGACGACCGTCCGCGACTCCACCCTCGTGTGCCCGGGCCCCGAGCTGCGCGGCGTCCAGGCCGTCAAGGACCACGACGTCGGCGTCACCGTCAGCGCCGCCGCCGCACCGGAGCGCGCGCTCACCGGCGTCGACCTCGCCGCGGGGGCCGGTTCCCTCACCATCACCGGTATGCCGGGTGCCTCCCCGGCCGCGAAGGTCACCGGCCGTGGCCTGGTCGCCACGGCGCCACTCGCCGGCGCGCGAGGCGCCGGCGCACCGCTCGGCGGCACGCCGACCGCGGGCAAACCGCTCGCCGGCCCGTCGTGGGCGGCCGTCGGCGGCACCGACTCCCTCGCCCCCGGTGTGGCCGCCGCCCAGAGCTGGCTCGTCACCTCGGGCGAGGACCGCTCGCTCGGCATGGTCGCCTGCGGGTCGCCGAGCGTCGAGTCCTGGCTCCTCGCCGGCGGCGGTCAGCCGGGCCGGCAGGAGCGGCTCGTCCTCACCAACCCCGGCGACAACGCCGTCAGCGTCGACGTCACCATGCTGGGCGCCAAGGGTCCGGTGAAGTCGCCGACCGGGCTCGGCATCGTCGTGCCGGCCCGCGCGCGCACGAGCGTCCTGCTCGACTCCATCTCCGGCACCGAGACGGCGCCCGTCGTCCACGTCGTCGCGCAGGGCGGCCTGGTGACCGCAGTCCTCAACGACTACTGGCTGGACGGCACCGTACCCGCCGGCAGCGACGACACCGTCCCGGCCGCGGCGCCCTCCCGTGACCAGGTGATCCCGGCCGTGTCGGTCGTCGGCGCCGCCCGGCTGCGGGTCGCGGTGCCGGGTGACGCCGAGACCGTGGTGCAGGCCCGTGTCCTCACCGCCCAAGGGCCCCGCGCCCTGCCCCGGGACGGCGTCGTCCGCGTCGCGGGCGGCACCGTCCGCGACATCGACCTCACCGGCCTCGCCGCCGGGACCTACGCCATCCAGGTCCGCGCCGACCACCCCGTCGTCGCGGGCGCGATGGTGCAGCGCCGCAACGGTTCCGCCGCCGGCGACCTCGCGTGGAGCACCTCCACCGGAGACATCCGCGAGGTCGCGGGGCTGCCCCTGACCCCACCCGCCGGCGCCCCGGGCCCCGTCGGCCATCTGCTCAGCCTGACGAGCGGCGGCGACGACACGAGCGTCGAGGTGGTCACGACCGATGCCACCGGCAAGGCGACCTCTCAGCGGCTCGGCGTCCCCGCCGACAGCACCC
>JAICIN010000081.1 GCA_025924375.1 Dermatophilaceae bacterium
GGTCGCCTCGAGGGCGGCCAGGCTGGCACCGGACTGGCGCGGCACCCTGAGGCTGATGTGGGCGCCGTCGTCGACGAGGGGTGGGAGCACGGCGTGGAGCCGGATGCCCTGGCCGAGCAGTCCGTCGACCCACGGCTGGCTCTCGTCGAGGCGGCGGCCGGCTTGGCCGGCGAGCCGCACCGCGAGTCGCCGGACCGCCTGCCCGTCTCCCATGGCGACCTTGGACCGCTCCAGCCCGGCACCGCGGTCCACCCAGACGGCACCGTCGCCGTTGACGAGGATGTCGGTGACCAACGGGTCCTGGCAGAGCGGCTGGAGGGCACCCAGACCGAGCACCTCGGCGGCGAGCTTGGACCGCTCCCTGGAGGCTCCGTCCACACCGAGCCGTACGACATCCGGGGCGACCACCGCCTCGACCGCCCGCTGGTCGGGCCCGCGCCCGCGCAGGATCCACTCGCCGATGCGCGTGTCCACAGCTGCCGGGGTCGGGTGGGCGATGGACGACTGCGGGACGGCCGACGCCGCGGTGTCCCGCTCCGGGACCGCCGCTGTCGACCCTGCGCGCCTCACCGGGTCACCCCGACGGCCTCGGAGACCGGACCGGGCGCGTCGGCCAGGGCGCCGGACACCTCGAGCGCGCGGTTGCAGAGGCGGGCCAGCGGGCTGTCGTCGCGCTCCCCCGGCGTCACGCCGCGCACGGCGTCCGACGCCACCTGGGCGTCGTCCCGCCACTCCGCCACCAACGGTATGTCGAGCCGCTCCGCGACGGCGTCGGAGAGGTCGGGGTGCCGGCGTGACGCCCGCACTACGAGGTGTTGCGGCGGACCGTCGGCGAGGCGGTCGGCCAGGGCGGCGCCGTCGGCGAGCTGCCTCGGCGCCAGGCCGACGAGGACGACGACCCGGTCGCAACCCGCGAGCAGCTCGAGCCACAGGTCTCCCCCGACCGGCACGTCGAGGACGGTCACGCCGCACACCGAGGCGACGCCGGCGACCGCCGCACGCACCACCGACGGGGGTGGCTCCAACGGCCCGGCGCCGACACCGTGCCCGCCTGCGGAGAGCACCCTGAGCAGGCGCTCGCCCGGCAGGGCACGCAGCAGCGCCGCGCCGTCGAGGTCGCCGCTCGCCCGGGCGAGGTCGCCCCACCGCAAGCCCGGCCGGTGCTCCACGCACGCCGTGACGTCGAGCCCGCCCCCGGCCATGTTTGCGTCAACGCAGGCGGTGAGGCCGAGCACGCGGCTGGCGCGCGCGGCGAGCGCGACGGAGAACGTGGAGGCGCCGAGCCCTCCCGAGGCGCCGACGACGGCGATGCGCAGGTGGTCCGTGGTCATGAGGAGACCATCGACCGGGACCATCACGAGGCGCAGTGAGCGCCGCCCGGTCTGTGCACCGCGGGACGAGGCACGCCGGTGCTGTGGACGGACCACGGGCGCCCGCGAGCCGCGGGGTGGTGTCAGCGAGCGGTGAGGGGCCGTGAGCCACGCGCCGCGAGCCAAGGGGGTGAGCCACGCGCGGCCGCGAGCTGGGAGGTGGCCGTGAGCCGCGAGGTGGTCCCACGCGACCCCGGACGTGCTCGGAGGGGGACGTGCCCGGAGGAGGACGTGCTCCGGAGAAAGGGGACGGCCCCGGTCGGGGGGACAACCGGGGCCGTCGACGCGCCAAGCCCCGGGGGGGAGGAGCTGGTGCGCCGGCTCGCTCAACCCTCACGGGGAACGAGCAGTCACATCGTGACCCTTTTGGCCCGCAATCGCAACTCCGACACCCGCGCTTTCAAGGGGGTCCAGCGGTGGGCAGCCGGGAGGGACCGGGCATACCGGGACGAACGGCGGAGCTCGCGTCCTACGACCACGACGGGATGGCACCCCGCGGTGCGGGGTGCCATCGACCGTGGGTCCGACCGGGTGACCAGGCGTGCACCTGGAGTGTCGGGCCGGAGGGCCGGCCGCGACCGGTCCATCAGTGGACTGCCCGCGCGTGGGTGCCCGGGTGGGCTCACGGTGGTCGTCGGACTCCCGTCTGTCGACGTGCCTCTGGTCTACTCCAGTTGACGGACAAACGAAACCCTTGACATCGCGGCGCGAGCGGTGCCGGCGTGCGCGGTGCCCGCGTCACCGGAGCCGGCGCCGGCGTCACCGGAGCCCGAGCCGGCGTCAGCGGAGCCGGCCGGCGCGCACCGCGTCGCAGATCCGCACGCCCTCCTGCGCGCCCGCGACGACGGCGTCGCAGCAGTGCTCGAGCCAGAGGCGGAGCCCCTCGGGGGTGCCCAGGCCGTATGCCGCGAGCGCGCCGACGTAGGCAGGGCCGCCCTGCGCGACGTGCCCGGCTTCCGGGACGGCCACACCGGTGGGGTCCAGCCCCGTGGCATGGATGACCACCCGCTCCATCGCACGGGCCACGATGCCGTTGCCCCGGACGAACGGACGGATCGTGGCGACCTCGGCGTGCACGACCGCGGCCACGAGCACGGCGGGAGCGCTGCCGGCGGTGGCCAGCACGTCGGCCAGTCCGGCCAGCCGCGCGGAGACCACGGCAGGGTCAGGAGCCGTTCCGAGGTCGACGAGCTCGGCGCAGTCCTCGTCCCCGACCCGTGGGCGCCCGAGCTGCTCGGGGGGGACCAGACCGGCCGCGGCGGCGACGTGGAGGCGGGCGAGCGCCTGCATCGGTGCCGTCCGGACGAGCGAGCGCACGTGCTCCGACTCCGCCGTGGCCTGGACCGCTCCACGGACGACCTGCTCAGCCGGATCCGGCACGTCGGCCCAACCGGTCGCCCCCCTCATGACGTCGCGGACGCGGTCGACGCCGATCGAGGCGCCGTCGAGGGCGGCGCTCGCCTGCGCGCCGCGCACCCTCGACTCGGCCGCGGCCTCGGGAACCCTGCGCCGCAGCGCCTCGTGCCAGCGCAGCTCGGTGCAGGCCACCCGGACCGCCTCGATCCGTGCGCCGACCCCCGGGAGGGCCGCGAGCGCGGTCAGGGAAGCTGCAACGTCCGCCACGTCCCGCAGCCTAGAGTTCGGCCTGTGTCGGGCAGCTTCCACCTCCCCACCGCCATCTTCGTCGCGGGCGGGATGCTGCTGCTCTACGCCCTCGTGCGGCTCGTCGGGCCGGCCCGGCGCGCCCGGCGGGGCTTCGTCTCCGACGTCGACCACGCGACCCACGCCACCCTTCACACGGCGTCGCTGGCAGCCCGCCACCTGCAGGACGGGCTCACGGCCGAGGGCACGAGCCGCGCCGCGCGCCACCTGCGCGCCCTCCTCGGCGCGCCCGCCGTGGCGATCTGCGAGCCGTCGGGACTCCTGGCCTGGGACGGCGCTGCCGAGCACCACCGGGAGCACGCGTTCCGGGACGCCTCGGAGGTCCTCGGCACGGGGCGCACCATCGTGCTCGGCGCCGACCCGGTCGCGTGCCGCGACCCCGAGTGCCCGGTGCGCAACGCGGTCGTGGCACCCGTGGTGACGGAGGACCGGGTGGTCGCGGCCCTGGCGGCCTACGGACCGCACGCCTCCGCGGGGCTCGCCCGGGCCACCGAGGAGGTCGCGCGGTGGATCTCCACCCAGGCAGAGCTTGCCGAGCTCGGCCGGCAGCGCACGCGCGTCATGGAGGCCGAGCTGCGCGCGCTGCGCGCGCAGATCAGCCCGCACTTCGTCCACAACTCCCTCGCGGCCATCGCCTCGTTCGTCCGCACCGACCCCGAGCGGGCCCGCGAGCTGCTGCTCGAGTTCGCCGACTTCAGCCGCTACGCCCTCCGCCGCGGCGGCGTGTTCACCACGCTGGCCGAGGAGCTGCGCAACGTGGAGCGCTACCTGGTGCTGGAGCAGGCGCGCTTCGGCGACCGGCTCCGGATCTCGCTCCTCATTGCGCCCGAGGTGCTCCCGGTGACGGTGCCCTACCTCGCGATCCAGCCGATCGTGGAGAACGCCGTGCGTCACGGCATCGCGGGCAAGGAGGGTGGCGGCAGCATCTCGATCACCGCGACGGACCACGGCTCAGAGGCGGAGATCGCGATCGAGGACGACGGCGTCGGCTCCGATCCCGAGGTGGTGCGGCTGGCCCTCGACGGCCAGCCCGGGACGGACAGCATCGGCCTCGGCAACGTCGACGCCAGGCTGCGCCAGGTCTACGGCGACGACTTCGGCCTCGTCGTGGAGACGGCGCCCGGCGCGGGGACGAAGGTGACCTTCCGTGTCCCGAAGTACGCCCCGGGAGTGCACGCCACCACGTGAACCGCCTCTAGGATCTGGGCCATGAGCGGCCAGAGCGGGACGGCGGCGGCCCGTGCCGCGGTCGAGCGGGAGCTGACGAAGCTGCTGCGACGTTCGCGCGCCTCCTCCACCAGGCTCGCCGGCGAGGTTCACCCTGACCTCGACGCCGCCGGTTACGCCCTGCTGGTCACGGTCCTCGAGCTGGGTGAGGCACTGCCCGGTGGCGTCCGAGCCGCTGACGTCACCCACGCCGTGGGGCTCCACAAGTCGACGACGAGCCGCAACATCAGCCAGCTGGAGTCACTCGGGCTCATCGAGCGCGTCCCCGACAGGTCCGACGCCCGCGCGCGGCTCCTCCGGGTCACCACGGAGGGGCGTGCGGCCGTCTCCCGTTCGCGCCAGGCACGGCGCCGTCGCCTCGCCGCGCAGATGGACGGGTGGTCGACCGCCGACCTCGAGGAGCTGGCGCGCCTGCTGGGCCGGCTCAACGACGAGCTGCTCTGAGACCCGCTGCGCGGCGCTGCCGTGCCGTCGTGTAAAGTTGCACTCATCAACTAATGGGAGAAGACCGATGAGCGCCGCCGCCAGCCCGGACCAGTCCACGACGACCAGGGCTCCGGAGGCCGGCGGGGACGAGCGGCGCGAGTCCGCCAGGTCGGTCGCCAACCCGCACCGCGTCCGCATCGACTGACGCGCCCCCTTCTGCCGCCTGCGTCGTAGGCTCACGCCCATGTCCGCCGCGCAGCGTGGCCCCGGGCCGCGACCACAGGGCCCCGACGGCCATGCGTCGCCAGCGCAGGGCGGCGCCGGGGACCTGCGCGCGCTCGTCGTCGACGACGAGCTCCCCGCCCTCGAGGACCTCGCCTGGCTGCTCCGGCAGGACCCCCGCATCGGGGAGGTGCGCACGGCGGGCAGCGGTACCGAGGCGCTGCGTGCGCTCGAGGACGGACCGGTCGACGTGGTCTTCTCGGACATCAGCATGCCCGGCCTCGACGGCATGGACCTCGCCCGCGTCATCGCCCGCTTCGCCCAGCGCCCGCAGGTCGTCTTCGTCACCGCCCACGACCAGCACGCTGTCGACGCCTTCGCCCTCGACGCGACCGACTACGTCATGAAGCCGGTCCGGGCGGACCGGCTCGCGGAGGCGGTCCGCCGGGTCCTCGAGGGCAGCACGGACGCTGCGCCCGGCTCCGCGAACCCGGCCGCCGCCGGCGCGCCGGAGGACGAGACCGTCCCGGTCGAGCTCGGCGGCGTCACGAGGTTCATCTGCCGCAGCGAGATCCGCTACGCCCAGGCGCAGGGCGACTACGCCCGGCTCCACACCGACCATGGCTCCCACCTCGTCCGGATACCCCTGACCATCCTCGAGGAGCGGTGGGCGCCGGCGGGCTTCGTGCGGATCCACCGGAGCACCCTCGTCGCCCTCCAGCACGTCAGCGAGGTGCGCATGGAGCAGGGACGCTGCATCGTCGTCCTCGGCGACGTGGCCCTGCAGGTGAGCCGGCGGCACACCCGCGAGCTGCGCGACCGGCTCCTGCGCGCGCCGCGGAGCAGGACGCCGTGAGCCCAGCCCCGGAGGCAGCGGCACCGGCCCGGGTCCGGGTCACGAGCACCCGCCGCGCGGCCGCGACCCGTCGTGGGCTCGCGCCCCTCAGCCACGACATCGGCGAGCAGACCGACCTCGGCGAGGTCTACATGGCCGGCCTGATGTCGGCCCAGCTGCGCCTCGCCCTGCGCGTCCTCGCCTTCGGCGCGGCCGGCCTCGGCGGGCTCCCGCTGCTGTTCGTCCTCGTGCCCGCGACCCGCGGCATGGAGCTCGGCCGGCTTCCCCTGCCCTGGCTCGTCCTCGGCATCCTCGTCTACCCGGTCGCCCTCGTCGTCGCGCGCTACTACGTGCGTGCCTCCGAGCGCGTCGAGCGCGAGTTCCTCGACGTGGTCGCCCGACGGTGACGGGCGCAGCGGCGCCGTGAACACGGCATACGGGATCACGGCGATCACGCTGGTGTGTGCCGTCACCCTCGTCACGGGGGCCTTCGGCCTGCGGGTGTCACGCACGACGAGCGACTTCTTCGTGGCCGGTCGCACCGTCACGCCCTACCGCAACGCCAGCGCAATCGGCGGGGAGTACCTGTCGGCCGCCAGCTTCCTCGGCATCGCGGGGCTGGTCTACGCCAGCGGCTTCGACATGCTGTGGTTCCCGGTGGGCTACACGGTCGGCTACGTCGTCCTGCTGGTGCTCGTCGCCGCACCGCTGCGCCGCTCAGGCGCCTACACGCTGCCCGACTTCGCCGAGGCGCGCCTCGAGAGCCGGTCGATCCGCCTGCTCTGCTCCGTGCTCGTCGTGGGCATCGGCTGGCTCTACCTCCTCCCGCAGCTGCAGGGTGCGGGACTGGCCTTCCGCGTCGTGACCGGTGCCCCCGCGTGGGTCGGCGGCCTCGTCGTCGTGGTGGTCGTCGTCGCCAACGTGGCGGCCGGGGGCATGCGCTCGATCACGCTCGTGCAGGCCGTGCAGTACTGGCTGAAGCTCACCGCCATCGCGGTGCCGGCGTTCGTCCTCGTCGGCGCGTGGGTGGGCGACGGCGCGCCCGGGCCGCGCGTGCTGGGGGAGGCGGGGCCGAGCTGGGCCGAGCCGCTCAGCGGCTTCGGCGGGCAGGACCACGCGGTCTACGCGACCTACAGCACCATCATCGCGCTGGCCCTCGGCACCATGGGCCTGCCGCACGTGCTGGTGCGCTTCTACACCAACCCCGACGGGCACGCCGCCCGCCGCACGACCCTCACCGTGGTCGCCCTGCTCGGGGTCTTCTACGTCTTCCCGCCGGTCTACGCCATCCTCGGGCGCGTCTACCTCCCGGAGCTGCCGGGCGGGACGCGCGCCGACTCCATCGTCCTCGCCCTGCCCTCGGCGGTCCTCCACGGGCAGAGCGGCCAGCTGCTGTCGGCAGTCCTCGCCGGCGGCGCCTTCGCGGCGTTCCTCTCGACCGCGTCGGGCCTGACGATGTCCGTCGCGGGGGTCCTCGACCAGGACCTCTTGCGGTCGCGCATCAGCCGCATCACCGGGGACGACCACGTGGTCGCCCAGGGCTTCCGGCTCGCCACCGTGGTGGCGATGGTCGTGCCGTATGCCGCGGCGCGGCTCACGGAGCCGATCGGCCTCGCCACGACGGTCGGGCTGGCGTTCGCCCTGGCCGCCTCGACGTTCTGCCCGCTGCTGGTGCTCGGGTCGTGGTGGCGACGGCTCACCACCGTCGGCGCGGCAGCAGGGCTGGTCGTCGGCGGCACGCTCGCCGCCGGCGCCGTCCTCGTGACGATGCTGGGCGGCCCCATCGGCGGCTGGCCCGGCTCCCTGCTGGCCCAGCCCGCCGCCTGGAGCACCCCGATCGCGTTCGCCGTGATGGTCGTGGTCTCGCTCGCCACCCCCTCGCGCGTCCCGCGCGGGACGGCGCGCACGATGGTGCGCCTGCACAGCCCCGAGGACCTCGCGCTGCACCGCGACTAGCGCGGGCCACGGCCGTTCGGCGCGCTTCCCCGACCGCTCGGCGCAGTGTGACGTGCCGCACACCGACGTCCACCACCCATCCGGCGCGCACTGGCGCGGCGGGCCTTCTGGCGGGCGCACGCACCCGTCCACAGTGGCGCCGAGCGCGGGATCCGCCCGCGTCGCTGCCTGGAGGTGCCCCGTGAGCCATGACGCTCGCACGGACGACGCCTACGTCGAGGTGCAGCGCTCCCCGGAGTTCGGGGAGCTGCGCCGCCGGTTCCGCTCGTTCGTCTTCCCCATGACCGCGCTGTTCCTGGCGTGGTACTTCCTCTACGTCCTGCTCGCGGCGTACGCGCCGGGCTTCATGTCCCACAAGCTCGCCGGCAACATCAACGTGGGGCTGGTCCTCGGGCTCGGGCAGTTCGTGTCGACCTTCGCCATCACGATCCTCTACGTCCGCTGGGCGGACCGTGAGTTCGACCCGCGCGCCGAGGCGCTGCACACCCGCCTCGAGGAGGCCAGCCGATGACCACCCTTGCCGTTCCCGCCCTCACCGTGCCCGGCTTCGCCGTCCCCGCCCAGACCAACGTCGGGAACTCGGCCCTCAACATCACGATCTTCGCCGTCTTCGTCGCCGCGACGCTCGCCATCGTGGTGCGCGCCTCGCGGCGCAACGCGACCGCGGCCGACTACTACGCCGGCGGCCGGGCCTTCTCGGGCCGCCAGAACGGCATCGCCATCGCGGGCGACTACCTCTCGGCGGCGAGCTTCCTCGGCATCGCGGGGGCGATCGCCCTCACCGGCTACGACGGCTTCCTGTACTCCATCGGCTTCCTCGTGGCGTGGCTCGTGGCCCTGCTGCTGGTCGCGGAGCTGCTGCGCAACACGGGCCGGTTCACGATGGCCGACGTGCTCAGCTTCCGGCTGCGGCAGGGACCGGTCCGCACGGCGGCCGCGATCTCGACGCTCGTGGTGAGCTTCTTCTACCTGCTGGCCCAGATGGCCGGCGCGGGAGGCCTGGTCTCGCTGCTGCTCGGCCTCGACGGCAAGACGGCGCAGAGCGTCGTCATCGCGCTCGTCGGCGTCATCATGATCGCCTACGTGCTCATCGGCGGCATGAAGGGCACCACGTGGGTGCAGATCGTCAAGGCGACGCTGCTCATCATCGGCTCGATCGTCATGACGGTGTGGGTGCTCGGGAAGTTCGGTTTCAACCTCTCGCACGTCCTCGGCGCGGCCGTCGACAACTCCCCCAAGGCCGGCGAGAAGATCCTCGACCCCGGCCTGAAGTACGGCAAGAGCAACCTCACCAAGGTCGACTTCATCTCGCTGTCGCTGGCGCTCGTCCTCGGCACCGCCGGACTGCCCCACGTGCTCATGCGGTTCTACACCGTGCCCTCGAGCAAGGAGGCCCGCAAGTCCGTCGAGTGGGCGATCTGGCTGATCGGCCTCTTCTACCTGCTCTCGCTCGTCATGGGCTACGGCGCGGCCGCGCTCGTCGGCGCCGACGCGATCAGCTCGGCGCCGGGCAAGGCGAACTCCGCCGCACCACTGCTGGCCTTCGCGCTCGGGGGCGAGATCCTGCTGGGACTGATCTCGGCGATCGCCTTCGCCACGATCCTCGCGGTCGTTGCGGGGCTGACGATCACCGCCAGCGCGAGCTTCGCGCACGACATCTACGCGCAGGTCGTCAAGAAGGGCGACGTCACCTCGGCCGAGGAGGTCAGCGTGGCGCGCAAGACGGCGCTGGTGATCGGCGTGATCGCGATCCTCGGCGGCATCTTCGCCAAGGACCAGAACATCGCGTTCCTCGTGGCGCTGGCCTTCGCCGTCGCGGCGAGCGCGAACCTGCCGACCATCCTCTACTCGCTGTTCTGGAAGCGGTTCAACACCCGCGGGGCGCTGTGGTCGCTCTACGGCGGCCTGGTCTCCGTGGTGACGCTGATCGTCTTCAGCCCGGTGGTCTCCGGGAAGCCCGCCGACCCGAAGACCGGTCTGTCGGCGTCGATGATCACCGACCCGAGCGTCGACTTCCACTGGTTCCCGCTCGACAACCCCGGCATCGTCTCGATCCCGCTGTCCTTCTTCCTCGGCTGGCTGGGCACCGTCACGAGCAAGGAGAAGCCGGACGAGCGCCGGTTCGCCGAGATGGAGGTGCGCAGCCTGACCGGCCACGGGGCCGAGAAGGCGGTCGTGCACTAGCACGGGTCGCACGTCGTGACCCCAGAGGTGCCCCGTGTGCCGGCCGGCCGGCATACGGGGCCCCTCGCCGTCCGCCCCCCCGCGCGGCGCGGTGTCAACGCGGCCGGAGCGGGGCGCGTCAGTGGTGTGTCCGAAGGGAGGACACGATGACCACCATCAGCACCCGGGTCGCCCGACCCCTCGTCGTCGCCCTGGCCGCCGCGGGGATCCCCGTCGCCGCCACCGCCTCCAGCGCACTCAGCGCCACCGCCTCCACCACGTCCACCACCTCCGCCACCGCAACGCCCTACTGCGGCATCACCTGGGGCTCCCTGCCGAAGGCCGCCACCCCCATGGTGACCGGGCCGCTCACCGGGGTGCGCGCCGGCCGGCACGCCTGCTACGACCGGCTCGTCCTCGACGTCGCCGGCCGCGCCCCCGGCTACACCGTGAGGTACGTCGACACCGTCTACACCGACGGGGCGGGCATGGTCGTCCCCCTCCGCGGCGGCGCGAAGCTCTCGCTGGTCGCCAACGCCCCGGCCTACACGGCCTCCGGGAACCCGAGCTTCCTCCCGGCCAACCGCGCCGAGGTCGTCGACGTCACCGGCTACGACACGCTGCGGCAGGTCGCCTGGGCGGGCAGCTTCGAGGGCAGGACCAGCCTCGGGGTCGGGGTCCGGGCGCGGCTGCCGTTCCGCGTCTTCACCCTCAGCGACGGCACGACGAGCCGGGTCGTGGTCGACGTCGCGCACCGCTGGTAGGGCCGGCCGCGCCCCACCGCTCGGCGCGGTGGGGCGCGCGCTCACCGCGCGCGGCGGCCGCCCGCCGAGACCCACGCCCGCTGCCCTTGATGCGCGGCCCCCGAGGCGGTTGAGTGAGGGTGTCACCCGCGGCCCTGCCGGGCTGCCCGCCGTCGCGTCCAGGAGGATTCCCGTGTCCCAGGAGACCCTGTCCAACCTGCTCCACGAGGACCGCACGTTCGAGCCGAGCGCCGAGTTCACGGCGCAGGCCAACGGCACCGCGGAGCTCTACGACGCGGCCGACGCCGACCCCGAGGCGTTCTGGGCGGAGCAGGCGAGGCGCTACGTCACGTGGGGCACGGACTTCGGCCGGACGCTCGACTGGAGCAACCCGCCGTTCGCGAAGTGGTTCGTCGGCGGCCAGCTCAACGTCGCCTACAACTGCGTGGACAGGCACGTCGAGAACGGCCTGGGCGACCGGGTCGCCATCTACTTCGAGGGCGAGCCCGGCGACACCCGGGAGATCACGTACGCCGACCTGCACCGGGACGTGCAGAAGGCCGCCAACGCGCTGGCCGGGCTCGGGGTGCAGAAGGGCGACCGGGTCGCGATCTACCTGCCGATGATCCCCGAGGCGGTCGTGGCGATGCTCGCCTGCGCCCGGCTCGGGGCTCCCCACTCGGTCGTCTTCGGCGGCTTCTCCGCCGACGCGCTGCGCACCAGGATCGCCGACGCAGAGGCCAAGGTCGTCATCACCGCCGACGGCGGCTACCGGCGCGGCAAGCCATCGGCCCTCAAGCCCGCCGTGGACGCCGCCGTCGAGGGCGAGACGACGGTGGAGAAGGTCCTCGTCGTGCGGCGCACCGAGCAGGACGTCGCCTGGGACGACGCGCGCGACCTCTGGTGGCACGAGGCCCTCGAGCAGGCCGACGACAGCCACGAGCCGGAGCCCGTCGACAGCGAGCACCCCCTGTTCATCCTCTACACCTCGGGCACCACCGGGAAGCCCAAGGGCATCTTCCACACCACCGGCGGCTACCTCACGCAGTGCGCCTACACCAGCTCGGTGGTCCACGACGTGCACCCGGAGAGCGACGTCTACTGGTGCACCGCCGACATCGGCTGGGTGACCGGCCACTCCTACATCGTCTACGGGCCGATGGCCCTCGGCGCGAGCCAGGTGATGTACGAGGGCACGCCGGACACGCCGCACCAGGGCCGGTTCTGGGAGGTCATCGAGAAGTACAAGGTCTCGATCCTCTACACCGCCCCGACGGCGATCCGCACCTTCATGAAGTGGGGCGCGGACATCCCCGGCAAGTTCGACCTGTCGTCGCTGCGGCTGCTCGGCTCGGTGGGCGAGCCGATCAACCCCGAAGCCTGGATCTGGTACCGCACGCATATCGGGCGTGAGAACTGCCCCATCGTCGACACCTGGTGGCAGACCGAGACCGGGGGCATTCTCATCAGCCCGTTGCCGGGCATCACCGCCACCAAACCGGGCGCGGCCATGACCCCGTTCCCGGGCATCTCGGTCGAC
>JAICIN010000082.1 GCA_025924375.1 Dermatophilaceae bacterium
GAGAAGATGGTGGGGAGGGATGCGAAAAAGGCGGTCATGGAGGATCTCCTTCAGTGGCTGCGGCTCGGGGACCCGCAGCGTAGGGTGGGTTGGCAAAGCGGGACCCAAGTAAGCGTGCCCCTGCAGGCTCAATCATGCCCGGTCCCCTACCACTTTCACGAATCTAAACGGCTTCTTGACCAAATCTTGAAGCTTTCATGGTGGCGTGAAGGCTCGGCGCGCCGCTATGTCACAATGTCGACGGATACCGGCGCCCTCGAGCGCCACCCCTTCCACCCGACGGAGAGAACCATGAGCAAGCGCGCCCGCAAGCGCCGCTCGCGCAAGAGCAACGCGGCCAACCACGGCCGCAAGCCCAACGCCTGAGCTGACGCACGAGCGAGAAGGGGCGCCGCCCCGGTCCACGACCGCAACGGCGCCCCTTTCGCATGTCCGCCTACGCGGAGCGCGGTTCCTCACGGCCGCGTTGCGGCGCCCACGCTCGCCCACGCTCGCCCACTGTGGTCGACCCAACGGCCGCCGCAACCTATGCCGTGCCCCACGACCTGGGGCACCGCCCTCCCGTCCTCGGCCGCTTTTCGCTGCCCCACAACAAGGGGCACGGCACACTCGCCGTCCCACCACGGTCCGTGCGGTGCCCCGCCACCTGGGGCACCGCCCTGCACTCCCCGACGCTCGTATCCGTGCCTCGCGAGACGGGGCAGGGCACGCGCCCCATCACCACGACGGCCGTGCCGTGCCCCGCAGCATGGGGCACGGCTCCGGCGCTGCGGCGTGCTGGCGCGTTGCGCCGGCGGACGGGGCACGGCATACGGGTCGTGCCCCGGGAGGTGGGGCAGGGCGGTGGTAGTAGCCACGGGCGGCGCGTTGCGCCGGCGGGCGGGGCACGGCATACGGGTCGTGCCCCGGGAGGTGGGGCAGGGCGGCGGGGTTAGGGGCGGGCGGCGCTTTGCCCCGGCGGCCGGGGCACGGCATAGGTCTGGGGAGGGCACACAGCCGCTCCGCCGAGAACCCTCCGGCCGGCGACGCCGTCGCGACCGCCGTCCACAAGCGACCGTCGCGTCGTCCCCCAGTCCACAGAGGGGCGCCCGTGCCATGACGGTCGGCGCCGCCCGCAGGGAGGCTGCTCGCCATGGACGACGTGGCACTCGTGGAGGAAATCGGCGACGCCTTGCGGACCGCCCGGTCGCGACGCGGCCTGAGCCAGCGGGACCTGGCCGACTACCTGGAGATCACCAAGTCGAGCCTGGCGAGGCTCGAGTCAGGTGAGGGAGCGAGCGTCATCTGGCCCATCCAGCGGGCGCTGCGGAAGGTCGGCTTCAGCCTCACGGTGGTCGACGAGGAGGCGGACCAGTGGGGCCACGCCGACCGGGCGTGGGAGCACCGCGACGTCCGAGGCCGACGGTTCCCGGCGCATGCCGTGTCGCGCTACCAGCGGTTGCCGCCGTGGTACTGGTGCGTCAAGCATCCGCGCCTGCCGTGGAGCGCCGGGCCGAAGTGGACGTGGCGGCGGCAGGACGAGCATGAGCTCGAGGGTCGCAAACGGGGTGGGCGCCGGGCCGGGCGCGAAGGAGCCCCGCGGACGCGGCGAGCTCGTCGCATCTGGCCGAGAGCTACTCGGCTCGCGCCGAGAGCGACGCGGCTGTGGCCGAGAGCTACTCGGAGAGCTCGATCCGCACGGTCGTGATCCGCGCCATGATCTGCATGCGCAGCGCCTCTGGAGCCGGCTCGCAGTTGCAGGCCCGCTTCACCAGGGCCTTGAGCGCCTGGTCGAGGTCATGCTCCTTGAGGCAGGGCCCACACTCGGACAGGTGCTCGGCGATCTTGCGCGTGTCCTGCTCGGTCATCTCACCGTCGAGATACTCGTAGATCCGGTGGACGACCTCCGAGCAGTCCGCCCGCTCCTCGGGGTTCACGACTTCGCTCCTTGGCGGGCGATGCCGCGCTCGGCGGCGTAGTCGGTGAGGAGCTCGCGCAGCTGCCGGCGGCCGCGGTGCAGGCGCGACATCACCGTTCCGATCGGCGTGTCCATGATCTCGGCGATCTCCTTGTACGCGAAGCCCTCGACGTCGGCGAGGTACACAGCCATGCGGAAGTCCTCGGGCAGCTCCTGCAGCGCCCGCTTCACCTCGGTGTCCGGGAGGTGGTCGAGCGCCTCGGTCTCGGCCGAGCGCAGACCGCTCGAGGAGTGCGACTCGGCTCGCGCGAGCTGGTAGTCCTCGATGTCGGAGGCATCGGACTGCTGCGGCTGGCGCTGCTTCTTCCGGTAGGTGTTGATGTAGGTGTTCGTGAGGATGCGGTACATCCAGGCCTTGAAGTTCGTGCCCGGCTTGTACTGGTGGAAGGCGGCGTAGGCCTTGGCGTAGGTCTCCTGCACGAGGTCCTCGGCATCGGCGGGGTTCCTCGTCGTGCGCAGGGCGGCCGAGTAGAGCTGGTCGAGCAGCGGCATGGCCTCACGCTCGAACCGGGCACGGCGCTGGTCGCTCGTCTCTGCGGAGACGTCGACGTCGGCCTCGACCTCGGCGGCTGCGGGCTCGGCGGGGTTCCCCCCGACCTCGACGTCCGCGTCTTCGGTGGCGGCCGTGGGACCGGTGCTCGGGTTGTCAGTCATCGCTCCCCAGCCTAACGGGGTGCCAGATCTCGGCCTGGTCACGTCGAGTACGAACAAGTCCTCACTCCTTTCCCTTCGCCGAAGTGGTCAACCTGCGCGGGCGGCGGCCCATTCCCACCGCAGGCCGGCGAGCGGACGCCGGCCGCCGCGAAGTCCCCGGTACCGTGGCCGGCATGACCGACACGGCAGTGGACGCCGGCGCAACCCCGACCCCGGAGCAGCGGACGAGCCCGTTCGTCACGCTGCTGACCGAGCAGGTGCGCCACGAGTTCACCGCCAGCCAGCAGTACACCGCCATCGCCGTCTGGTTCGACGGCCAGGACCTCCCGAGACTGGCCGGGCACTTCTACGCCCAGTCGGTCGAGGAGCGGAACCACGCCATGATGATGGTCCAGTACATGCTCGACCGGGACTGGCCGGTCACCATCCCCGGTGTCGACGACGTCCGCAACGGGTTCGAGGAGCCGGCCGAGCCGATCGCCCTCGCCGTCGCGCAGGAGCGCCAGGTCACCGCCCAGGTCGAGGCGCTCTTCCGCGCCGCCCGGGCCGAGGGCGACGTCCTCGGCGAGCAGTTCATCCTGTGGTTCCTCAAGGAGCAGGTCGAGGAGGTCGCCACGATGAGCAGCCTGCTGACGATCGCGCAGCGCGCCGGCAGCAACTGGTTCCAGATCGAGGACCACCTGGCCCGGGAGAACGACACCGAGGCGCCCGACCCGTCCGCGCCGGCGGTGGCCGGGGGCGCGCGATAGCCAGCGGGCTGTAGCCGGCGGTCTGCAGCCGCCACTATCGGAAGCGGCGGCGAGCGCCGCGGCATGTCGTGCTGAGTTGTTCCCGGAGGGCGGGGCAGCCCGTGCTCGCAGCGACGTCGTCAGCCGCAGCAGCTCAGCACGACACGCCAGCCGCCGACGAGCGAACGGTCCGCCTCACTCCCCGGTCACGCGGGCCAGGGACCCGAGGAACGCGAGCGCTGCCGCCACGAGGGGCCCGGTGTCCCGGACCGTGTGCTCCCCCGGCACGGCCGTGACGTATGCCGGGTCCGGCAGGACCGCGCGCACCTCACCGGGCGTGCCGAACGGGTCACGCTCCCCCTGCACCACGTGGACGGGCAGCCCTGCCTGGACGGGCCGGAGCAGCTCCTCGGCTCGCGAGCTCTCCGGCTTCCCCGGCGGGTGCAGGGGAAAGGACAGGCACAGGACCGCGTCGGCGCCGAGCTCGACCGCTGTCCGGCACGACACCCTGGCCCCGTTGCTCTTGCCCGACAGCACCAGCGGGCCCGGCAGCCGGGCGCGGCCGGTGGTGAGCGCCCTGACCACCGGCAGCCAGGCCTCGTCCTGGGGGACCGGCCGGGGCGGGGTCCGCCGACCCGCGACGGCCCAGGCCTGCTGCACGAGGGCGACGGCCCAGCCGGCCTCGACGAGGCCGTCGCGGACGGCGCGCACGTCGGCCGCCTGGATGCTCCCGCTCGCGCCGTGCGTCAGCACCACGCCTCCGAGGGCGCGCGCCGGTCGACGCACGACCGCCCGCGCCGGTCCCAGGGTCGTCTCGACCTCGAGCGCCCGCTCCCGCACCACACTCACCTCGAGTTCGGCCCGCCGGTCGTCTGCGGCTCGGGCACGTGGTGGTCCGGGCCGCCGATGACCTCTCCGGTCATCGGGTCGACGACCCCGTCGAGCTCGGAGGCGGGAGCCGGCACGAGAAGCTGGGGGCCGTTGTTGCGGATGGACCCGACCGCCGTGGAGACGGGGTAGGCCTCGAACCGACCAGGCTTCGAGAAGGCCAGGAGCCGGGCAACCTCCGACCGGTCCTGCGCCCCCGGGTCGAGCCACGTCGCCCAGTCCTCCCGCTCGAGCACCAGCGG
Organism: Dermatophilaceae bacterium; assembly: GCA_025924375.1. GTDB lineage: Bacteria > Actinomycetota > Actinomycetes > Actinomycetales > Dermatophilaceae > JAICIN01. Next base: position 4,470 of record JAICIN010000082.1, read on the forward strand.
CTGGCGGTCGTGGATCCGGTCCAGCCCCGGCTCGGCGTCGGTCGTGATGATCGTGAAGGTCGTCAGCCACGCGTCGGGGTCGTCGGGCTCGGCCACCGAGCGGTCCCGCCAGAACTCGTAGAGCCCCGCCATCGCCACGACGTCGCCGTCGGCGCGGTGCGTGAAGAACGGCTGCTTCCGGGGCTTCCCCTTGGTGTCCGTGGCGGTGGGCGAGGCCTGCCACTCGTACCACCCGGCCGCCGGCACCAGGCACCGCCGGGACAGCGCCGCCCTGGAGAACGCGCCCTTCTCGAGCACCGAGTCCGCCCGGGCGTTGATCATCCGCATGCCCACCTTGACGTCCTTGGCCCAGCTCGGCACGAGGCCCCACGTGAGCAGCCGCAGCTGGCGCACGGGAGGTGCGCCCTCGGCATACGTCTCGGTCGTCTCGGACGCCCGCGGCGCACGTGACAGGACGACCGGCGCGCGCTTGCTCGGCGCCATGTTGTAGTCGGGCGTGCCCGGCGGCGGCTCCTGGGGGCGGGCCAGGACCGTGCGGGCCGGCTCGCTCGTGCGGTCCTGCTCGATGTCGAGCTCCTCGACGAGCTCGCCGGGGTTCGCGCTCGCTGCGTATCGGCCGCACATGGGGGACAGCCTAAGCAGGCCGCGGCGACACCGAATACGGTAGAGACGATGTGACCACCCAGCCCCAGGAGTGCCGCATGACCTTCGTCCGCCGTATCGCCCGGCCGATGCTCGCCTCGGTCTTCGTCGTCCAGGGCCTCGACGCCCTCCGGGAGCCGCAGAAGATCGCGCCCCGCGTCGAGGGGTTCGCGCAGAAGGTCGCCGGGCCGCTCGGCCTGCCACAGGATCCGGAGCTGCTCGTCCGGGCCAACGGCGCGGTCATGGCCGGCGGCGGGGCCCTGCTCGCGACGGGCAGGCTGCCGCGGCTGGGCGCGCTCGCGGTCGTCGGCTCCCTCGTGCCGACGACCATGGTCGGCCACCCGTTCTGGGCCGAGAAGGACCCGGCGGCGCGCAAGCTGCACCGGCTGCAGTTCCTCAAGAACATGGCGCTGCTCGGGGGGCTGCTCCTCGCGGCGGTCGACACCGAGGGCAAGCCCGGCGTCGCCTACCGCGTCGGGATGGTGCGCGACGACGCCACGCGCATCGCCAAGCGCACGCGGCGCGACGCCAGGCACGCGGCACGGGCGACGAAGCGGGAGGCGAAGCTCGCGGCCAAGCTGGCGGCGAGCCAGGCGCACGATGCCCTCACCTGACCATTCGCCCGACTGGGCGGCGCCCCTCGTCGGCGAACCCCTCGACGCGGTCGTCGAGCTCCCGGGCAGCAAGTCGCTGACCAACCGCTTCCTCGTCCTCGCGGCCCTCGCCAACGGCACCTCGCGCCTCCGCCGGCCCCTGCGCTCGCGCGACACGCTGCTCATGGCGGCTGCCCTGCGCGCCCTGGGCGCCGGCGTCGAGGACGGCACGGCAGTAGGCGCCGGCGCCTCGGGCGCCGCCGCCGTGGCGGACTGGATCGTCACCCCCGCGACCCTGCGTGGCGGCGCGATCGTCGACTGCGGCCTCGCCGGCACGGTCATGCGCTTCCTGCCCCCGGTCGCCGCCCTCTGCCACGGCCCGGTGGCCTTCGACGGTGACCCGCAGGCGCGCCGTCGGCCGGTGGGGCCGGTGCTCGACGCGCTGCGCCGGCTCGGCGGGTCCGTGGACGACGCCGGACGCGGCACGCTTCCCTTCACCGTGGAGGGCCACGGCCGTATGCCGGGCGGTGCCGTCACGATGGACGCCTCCGCCTCCTCGCAGTTCGTCTCCGCGCTGCTGCTCGCCGGCGCCCGCTATGACCAGGGCGTCACGGTGCGGCACGTCGGTCCGCCGGTGCCGAGCGAGCCACACCTCGCCATGACCGTCGAGACCCTCCGGGACGCCGGGGCGGTCGTCGACGACGCCGAGCCCGACCTGTGGCGGGTGGAGCCCTCGGAGGTCAACGCCCTCGACGTGCAGGTCGAGCCCGACCTGTCCAACGCCGCGCCGTTCCTCGCCGCCGCGCTCGTCACGGGAGGGCGGGTCTCGGTGCCCGGCTGGCCGCAGCACACCACCCAGGCCGGCGACGCGATCCGCGACATCCTCGACGCCATGGGTGCCGACGTGAGCCTCACCCGGGAGGGCCTGACGGTCTCCGGGAGCGGCGGGGTCAACGGGCTCGACGTCGACCTCCACGACGCCAGCGAGCTCACGCCCGTCGTCGCCGCGGTGGCGGCCCTGGCCGACTCCCCCACGGTGATCCGGGGAGTCGCGCACATCCGTGGCCACGAGACCGACCGGCTGGCTGCGCTCGCACGGGAGCTGGGCGCCCTGGGCGCGGAGGTGGCGGAGACTGCTGACGGCCTCTCCATCCGGCCGCGCCCGTTGCGCGGGGCGCTGTTCCACACCTACGCCGACCACCGGATGGCGATGGCGGCCGCGGTGCTCGGCCTGCGCGTCCCCGGTCTCGTCGTCGAGGACGTCGGCACCGTCGCCAAGACGCTGCCCGAGTTCGTGTCGCTGTGGGAGGGGATGGTCTCGGCCCGGCAGGGTGCCGCCACCGCATGAACCGCCGGCAGACGTCGGACTACGACGAGAGCGACGTCAGGATCCGCCCGAACCGGCGGGGGTCGCGGCCGCGCTCGAAGGACCGGCCCAGCCACGACGACGCGGTGCCGGGGTTCGTCGTGGCCGTCGACCGAGGCCGCTTCACGGTCCTCGTGGCCGAGGACGATGCGGACGAGCGGGTCGTCACCGCGATGAAGGCCCGGGAGCTCGGGCGGCGTGGGATCGCGGTCGGCGACCGGGTGCTGCTCGTCGGCGACACCACCGGCGGCCCGGACGCGCTGGCCCGGATCGTGCGCGTCTCCCCGCGCGCGTCGGTGCTGCGCCGGACGGCCGACGACACCGACCCCGTGGAGCGCGTGATCGTCGCCAACGCCGACCAGCTCGTCGTCGTCTCCTCGCTCGCCAACCCCGAGCCGCGGCCCCGGCTCATCGACCGGTGCCTGGTGGCGGCCTACGACGCCGGCCTCGACCCGTTGCTCGTGCTGACCAAGGCGGACCTCGTCGACCCCTCGTCGTTCCTCGAGAGCTATGCGCCGCTCCAGGTGCCCTACGTCGTCACGCAGTCGGTCGACGACGGGCTCGAGGGCCTGGAAACGTTGTGCGACAAGCTGATCGGCCGGGTCAGCGTCCTCGTCGGCCACTCGGGCGTGGGCAAGTCGACCCTCGTGAACGCCCTCGTGCCCGACGCGCGCCGGGCCACCGGCATCGTCAACGACGTCACCGGCCGGGGCCGGCACACCTCGACCTCGGCGGTGGCACTGCGGCTGCCCGGTGAGCAGGGCTGGGTGATCGACACCCCCGGGGTGCGCTCCTTCGGTCTCGCCCACGTCGACCTGGAGCGGGTCATCGTGCACTTCCCGGACCTCGAGCCCGGAACGGCGCAGTGCCCCCGCGGGTGCACCCACGACGAGGAGGAGTGCGCCCTCGACGAGTGGGTCGCCTCCGGCCAGGCCGGGCCGGCCGGCGCCTCGAGGCTGGAGTCGCTGCGCCGGCTGCTGCGCGCCCGCTCCGGCGAGGCGGCCGAGGCCGCGGGCTGAGCCCAGGGCCTGCGCCTGCGCCCGACTGAGCCCAGGCCTGGGACTGCGCCGGGCTGAGCCCAGGCCTGGGCCTGGGCCTGTGCCGGGCTGGGCTGGGCTGAGGCCTGGCTCTGCGCCCGGTGAGCTCAGGCCTGCGCCTGCGCCGGGGCCTGCGGCTCGACGGTCGCCCACACCTGCGGCTCGGTACGCACCCCGGCCGGCTCCCGGCGCAGGACGGGCCGCCACAGCCGCGCACCCATCGCCACCAGCGCGAGCGCCAGCAGGGGCAGCCCGACAAGCATGCTCACCTCCACGCGCGTCGGCGCCGAGAGCATCGTGTCCTCGTCGAGCCGCACGTCGGACCAGAGGAGCACGGCGGGCACCGTCGCCGCGACCGCGGCCACCGCCCATCCCATCCGGCGCCAGCGGGCGACCGCGGGGGACCCGAGCGCGAACGCCGGCAGGAACGGCATGCCCTGCCCGGCGAACAGCAGGAGGCCGGGCACCGCGGCGAGGAGCCACCAGCGGCGCCCACCGGCGGCGAGGGCTGCGGCGGCTGCACCCACGCCCACACCGAAGAGGACGGCCAGCCCGAGGATGAACGCCGTGCCCACCCAGCTGAAGCTCGGAGTGCCGGTGGTGACCAGGCGCATGAAGATGCGCACGGCGACGCCCCACGCGAGGCCGAAGAGCGCCCCGGTGAGGGCACCGCTCACGGCGGCGCGGCGCACGGCGCGGGTTGGTGAGGTGCTGGGCGTGGTCATGGTGGCGCTCCTTGGCGACGATCGGTGGTTCCCCTGACACCTCAACCGACGATCCGGCCGCCATCCCGGGTGACACGAGAAGTGGTGAAAGTCCGTCGGACGTGCGTGTCGCCCGGATAGATTGCTCGCTCGTCTGTCGAGGTGATGGGGAGCATGGGTGTCCTGGCGAGCGGGTCGAGGGAGTCGGCGTCGCCCGACGGCGAGGCCGACTCACTCGTGGCGACGCTCTTCGTCGCCGAGGCCGCCCGGCTCGTGTCCCTGGCCCGCTTCTTCGTGGACGACCGCACCGCCGCGGAAGACCTCGTCCAGGAGGCGTTCATCCGGCTCGCCCGCAGTGCCAGCCGGATCCGCGACGAGGACCGCGCGGCTGCCTATCTGCGCTCGATCGTCGTCAACCTCGCACGGGACCACAACCGCCGGGGGCTGGTCTCCCTGCGCCACCGGCCGCCCGCCGTCCTCGACGAGCCGTCGGCCGAGGAGACGGCGACCGTCCGCGAGTCGCGCTCCGAGGTGGTCACGGCGCTGCGTGCGCTGCCACGGCGGCAGCGCGACTGCGTCGCGCTGCGGTGCTACCTCGAGCTCTCCATCGAGGACATCGCCACGACGCTCGGGGTCTCGCCCAACTCCGTGAAGACGCACCTGCAACGAGGCCTGCGGTCGCTGGCCGCATCCCTGGAGGAGACCCGATGAGCGCGCTCGAGGACCGGCTGCACGACGCCCTCGCCGCCGAGGGACGAAGCAGGGCCCCCTCCCCCGACCTGTTCGCCCGCGTCGTCGAGGGCATCGGAGAGGACCGGACCCACCGTCGTCGCATCCGGCGGCTCGTCGCCACCTGGCTCGTCGTCGCGACAGCCGTCATCGTGGCGACCCTGACCCTGACCCCCCGAGGAGAGAGAGGACTCGAGATGCCCTGGTGGATCCTCGAAGTGGGGACGAACCTCGTCCTGCTCGGCATCGCGCTGTGGCTCGGCCCGTTCATCAAGCGGTTCGGCCGCGCCTACGCCGCCGACGTCTTCCACGACAACCCGCTGACCGGCAAGAGCTACATCGTCCTGACCGACATCGTCTACTACCTGATCTTCACCGCCTACATCCTGTTCACGGTGCGGGTCGGGCCGCAGGGCGACTGGGGCAACGACATCACCGGGTGGGTCACCGGCCGCCAGGTGACGTGGGAGCTCGGCCGGATCGGGGGCATCCTGCTCATCATCGGTGTCCTGCACGGGCTGAACCTCGTGCTCATGCCCGTCCTCGGGCGGCTCTTCTCCCTCAACCGGCGCCTGCCGGAACGGCACCCGTGACGGCGACCCGCCGGCATACGGGAGGTTGGAAGGGGCTCACACGGCGGGGCGAGGCAGCAAGACCCCACCTGCGACTACGGCACTGATCCGTCTGGCGGATCAGTGCCGTAGTCGCAGGCGTCAGGGGTGGCGGCTGCCGGGCGCGTGAGCCTCAGCTGGGCTCGTCGGACCACGCCGTGTCGGTCTGCTGACCCGAGACGTCGACGGTCGCGATGACCTCTCGCGGCGCCGCGAAGTGGCAGGCCGACTCGTGCCGGCCGACGCCGTCGGGGCGCAGGGTGAGCGCGGGCTCCTCGACCGAGCAGACCTCCTGCGCCTTGAAACAGCGCGTGTGGAAGCGGCAGCCCGAGGGCGGGTTGGCGGGCGAGGGCACGTCGCCCTGGAGGACGATCTGGTCGCGCCGGTCGCGCAGCGTCGGGTCGGGCACGGGCACGGCCGACAGGAGCGCCTGCGTGTAGGGGTGGGTCGGCCGCTCGTAGATCTCGTCCTCGGTGCCGAGCTCGGCGACCTTGCCGAGGTACATCACCATGACGCGGTCGGAGATGTGGCGCACCACCGACAGGTCGTGGGCGATGAAGACGTAGGAGAGTCCGAGGTCGTCCTGGAGCTGCTCCATGAGGTTGACGACCTGCGCCTGCACCGACACGTCGAGTGCGGACACCGGCTCGTCGCAGACGAGGACCTTGGGGTTGAGCGCGATCCCGCGGGCGATGCCGATGCGCTGCCGCTGGCCACCGGAGAACTGGTGGGGGTAGCGGTTGATGTGCTCGGGGTTGAGGCCGACCTTGTCGAGGAGGTCCTGCACGGCGCGGCGACGGCCCTTCTTCGGCACGACGTCGGGGTGGATGTCGAAGGGCTCCCCGATGATGTCGCCGACCGTCTTGCGCGGGTTGAGCGAGGTGTAGGGGTCCTGGAAGACGATCTGGATGTCGCGCCGCAGGCGGCGCATGGCCCGGCCGCGCTGGCTGTACATGTCGACGCCGTCGAAGACCAGCGAGCCGGAGGTGGGCTCCTCGAGCCGCATGAGCAGCCGGCCGAGCGTCGACTTCCCGCAACCGGACTCGCCCACGATGCCGAGGGTCTCGCCCTTGCGCAGCTCGAACGAGACGCCGTCGACCGCCTTGACGTGACCCACCGTGCGCCGCAGGACGCCGCCGCGGATCGGGTAGTGCTTGACGAGGTCGGTGGCGGTCAGGATCGCGTCAGCCATTGAGGACCTCCTCGGCGAAGTGGCAGGCGCTCTCGCGACCCGGGACGACCTCGCGCAGCGGCGGGCGGTCGACGCGGCAGACCTCCTGCGCGTAGGGGCAGCGCGGGTTGAAGGCACAGCCCGGCGGGATGCGGGTCAGGTTGGGCGGCAGGCCACCGATCGCCGAGAGGCTCTGGCCCTTCTGGTCCAGGCGCGGGATCGACTCGAGCAGGCCCTTGGTGTAGGGGTGGGCCGGACGGCGGTAGAGGTCGTAGACGTCGGCGCGCTCCACGATCCGGCCGGCGTACATCACCGCGATCTTGTCGGCCACGTCGGCGACGACGCCGAGGTCGTGGGTGATGAGGATGAGCCCCATCTGGCGCTCCTCCTGCAGCTCCTCGAGGAGGTGCATGATCTGCGCCTGGACCGTCACGTCGAGCGCGGTCGTCGGCTCGTCGGCGATCAGGACGTCCGGGTTGCACGCGAGCGCCATCGCGATCATCGCGCGCTGACGCATGCCGCCCGAGAACTCGTGCGGATAGTTGTCGACCCGC
>JAICIN010000083.1 GCA_025924375.1 Dermatophilaceae bacterium
CGTGATGAGCCCGCGGTGCAGTGCCGAGTCGGCCGCGGCCAGCGCCGACAGCGGACTCGTCACCGACCCGCTCTGCACCAGCGCCACGGCCAGGCGGGACTCCTCCTGCGCACCCACCCGGACCGCGGGGTGCAGGGTGAACGCCGGCTGCCTCCGGCTCTGCCGGTCGGCGTTCCGCGTGAGGTGGACCCGCCCAAGGTCGGCGCCGTCCACCGGGAGGCCGGCCAGCACGAGGGCCGAGTAGTGGCTGACCCACGCCCGACCGGCGAAGTGGCGACGCAGGGCCCGGCACATCAGCCGGTGCCGGTCGAGGGCGTCCTCCGGCGGCGGGGCCGACCACCATCCGCGTGTGAGCGCGGCACAGTGCCCGGCGCGTTCGAGCGACTGGAGCTGTCGTGACCGGAGGCCCAGCACACGGGCGTCCGCGGTGCTGAAGACGCCTCCGGGCGCGATGCTGGCCAGGTCCACCCGAACGACTATGGCCTGCGCGGTGACGGACGGCGGGCGCCATCCACAGGGAGCTGGGCGCGGAGGTGGCCGGACGGCATACGGCAGGACCGGCTGTGCCCACGAAAAGCCGCTCTGCCCACGAAAGGTCGTGGGCAGAGCGGTCTTTGGTGGGCAGAGCGCCGGCCCCAGGCCGTATGCCGCCCGGTCACCGGCGGAGCGGGCGCCCCGTCAGCCGCGCCAGCCCTTGACGGCCTCGATGCCGCGCGGTCCCTCGCCGATGTAGCGGGCGCTGGGCCGGATGAGGCGGCCGGTCTTCTTCTGCTCCAGGACGTGGGCCGACCAGCCGGCCGAGCGGGCGCAGGTGAACATCGGCGTGAACATCGAGGCGGGCACCTCGGCGAAGTCGAGGAGGACGGCCGCCCAGAACTCGACGTTCGTCTCCAGCACGCGGTCGGGGCGGCGCTCGCGCAGCTCGGTGAGCGCGGCCTTCTCGAGGGCGGCGGCGACGTCGTAGCGCGGGGCGCCGAGGCGCTGGCAGGTGGCGCGCAGGACGCGGGCCCGCGGGTCCTCCGCGCGGTAGACGCGGTGACCGAAGCCCATGAGCCGCTCGCCGCGGTCGAGGACGCCCTTGACGTAGGCGGTGGCGTCGCCGGTCTCCTCGACGCCCTCGATCATGTGGAGCACCCGCGAGGGGGCGCCACCGTGCAGCGGCCCGGACATCGCGCCGACCGCGCCCGACAGGCAGGCGGCGACGTCGGCGCCGGTCGAGGCGATGACACGGGCGGTGAAGGTGGAGGCGTTCATGCCGTGCTCGGCTGCGGAGACCCAGTAGGCGTCGACGGCCTCGACGTGCTTGGGGTCCGGCTCGCCGCGCCAGCGGAGCATGAACCGGTCGACGATCGTGTGCCCCTCGTCGACCCGGCGCTGCGGCACCATCGGCAGCGAGAGCCCGCGCGCCGACTGGGCGACGAACGACAGGGCGGTCACGGAGGCCCGCGCGAGGTTCTCACGGGCCTCGTCGGCGGTGATGTCGAGCAGCGGGCGGAAGCCCCACAGCGGCGCCAGGGTCGCGAGGGCGGACTGCACGTCGACGCGCACGTCGCCGGAGTGGATGGGCAGCGGGAACGGCTCCGCGGGCGGCAGCCCGGGGTCGAACTCGTTGTCCACGAGCAGCCCCCAGACCTGCCCGAACGGCACCCGCCCGACGAGGTCCTCGATGTCCACGCCGCGGTAGCGCAGCGAGCCGCCCTCCTTGTCGGGCTCGGCGATCTCGGACTCGAAGGCGATGACGCCCTCCAGGCCCGGCTTGAAGTCGCTGTCGGCCATGTGAGGCTTCCTCTCTGCGCGGCGTCCTTGTCGGCTGGCTCATTCTGCACCGTTCCACGGCGGCGCAGGACGGCGGCCGTGGTGGCCTCTGCCACGATGGCCGGGTGCAGCCACCGCGTCTGGCCCCGGAGGGCGACTACGACGGGGAGACGATCAGCGGCGACCTCGGCGGCGCCCTCGCCGCCAACGCGCGCTTCCTCGAGTGCACCTTCCGCGACTGCGACCTGACCGGCCTGGCCGCGCCGCGGGCGCGCTTCGCCGACACCAGCCTGTATGCCGTGCAGGGGGCGGGCCTGGACCTCGCCGAGAGCGAGTGGTGGGACTGCGTGGTCACCGGCGCGCGGCTCGGCGCCGTCCAGCTCTTCGGCGCGGAGCTGCGCCGGGTGCGCTTCGAGGGCTGCAAGATCGAGTTCCTCAACCTGCGGGGCGCGTCCCTGCGCGAGGTGGCGTTCACCGGCTGCCAGCTCGTCGAGCCCGACTTCTCGGAGGCGTCGCTCGAGGACGTCGGCTTCGACGGCTGCCGGCTGACGGCACCGGACTTCAGCCGGGCACGGCTGGTGCGGACCGACCTCACCGGGGCCGAGGTGGCGGCCCCGAAGGGCGTGCGCTCCCTCGCCGGCGCGACGGTCTCGCGGCTCCAGCTCATCGACCTCGCCCCGGCCCTCGCGGCCGACCTCGGCATCACCGTCGTCGACTGACGCGGAAGCTACTCCGCGGCGTCGCGGCTGCGCGGGTCGAGCACGGCCACCGAGGACGTGCCCTCGTCACGCATGTCGAACAGCTGGCTGGCCTTGAGGAGCTTGGTGTAGGTCGAGTAGCCGTAGTTGCGCGGGTCGAACGAGGACTGGTTCGAGATGTACTGGCCCACCGCGCTCACCGACGCCCAGCCGTCCTCGTCGGCCGCCCGCCGCACCGCGGCCCGCAGCAGGCGCACCAGCTTGGCGTCCTGCCTCAGGGCTGCCGTCGGCACCCGCCCGGGCGCGGGCTGCTGCGGTGCCGCGTCCTCCTCCTGCTGCTCCTGGAGCTGGTCGAGGAACAGGAAGCGCGAGCACGCGCTGACGAACGGCTCCGGCGTCTTCTGGGCGCCGAACCCGAGGACCATCAGCCCCTTCTCCCGGATGTGCATGACGAGCGGGGTGAAGTCGGCGTCCGAGGAGACGATCGCGAAGGCGTCCGGGCGGTCGGTGTAGAGCAGCGCCATCGCGTCGACGGTGAGGGCCATGTCGCTGGCGTTCTTCCCGCGGCTGTAGTCGTACTGCTGCATCGGCCGGATCGCCTGCTCGTGGAGGATCGCCGCCCAGCCCTTGAGCTCGTCCTTCGTCCAGTTGCCGTACGCGCGCCGGATACTGGTCTCCCCGAAGCCTGACAGCTCGTTGAGGATGAGGTCGATCGCGCTGGCGGGAGAGTTGTCGGCGTCGATGAGCAGGGCGATCCGCGGCTTGTGTTCCATGGTCGAACGCTAGAGGACGCGGGCCGTAGGCTTCCCCCTTGTGCCCCTCCTGCTGGACCTGACCCCGCTGCGGGTCAACCCGGCATACCGGCGCCTGTATGCCGGGCTCACCCTCAGCAACGTCGGCTCCCAGCTCGCCGTGGTCGCCATCGGCCTGCAGGTGTACGACCTCACGCGCTCCACCGCGGCCGTCGGGGTGGTCGGCCTGTGCGCACTGGTCCCCATCGTCGCGATGGGGCTCTACGGCGGGTCGCTCGTCGACCACCACGACCGGCGCCGGGTCGGCCTCGTGGCCCAGGCGGTGGCCTTCGTCGCCAGCATCTGCTGCGCGCTGCAGGCCTGGATGGGCAACACCCGGGTCTGGGTCCTCTTCGTCATCGTGGCCGTGTGGAACGGCGCCTTCGCGGTCTCCTCGCCGGCGCGCAGCTCCATCTACCCGCGCATCCTCGACCGCGACCTGCTGCCCGCCGCGAACGCGCTGTCGGTCTTCGCGATGAACACCTCGCTGACGGTCGGACCACTGCTGGCCGGCTTCCTCGTCGACTGGGGCGGCTTCAAGACGGCCTACACCACCGACGCCATCGTCACGACGGCCGCGCTGTGGGGACTGTCCACGCTGCCCCCGCTGCCGCCGGAGCCCCACGACGACGCCTCGGCCCCGACGAGGCCGGGGCTGCGCTCGGTGCTCGACGGGTTCTCGTTCCTCGCGACGCGCCCCAACGTGCGGATGACCTTCGTCTCGGACATCTGCGCCATGCTGCTGGCGCAGCCGAGGGTGCTCTTCCCGGCGGCGGGCGCGGTGATCTTCGGTGGCGGGGCGAAGACGGTGGGAGAGCTGAGTGCGGCGGCGGCGGTCGGCGGCATCGTGGCGATGTTCTTCTCCGGACCGCTGGGGCAGATCAGGCGCCAGGGCCTGGCGATCGTGGTGAGCATCGTCGGCTGGGGGTTCTCGATCGCCGGCTTCGGCGTCGCGCTCCTGGCCGCCCGTGGCGCGCTCTCCCAGACGGCAGCGCTCTGGGCGGGACTGGGCGCGATGGCGGTGGCGGGCGCCTCTGACTCGGTCAGCGCCGTCTTCCGCACGACGATCCTCCAGGCCGCGACGCCTGACCGCCTGCGGGGCCGGCTCCAGGGCGTGTTCATCGTGGTCGTCGCCGGCGGGCCTCGGCTCGGGGAGCTCGCGGGCGGGCTGGCGACCAAGGCGCTGGGCGAGGGCCGGACCGCGCTCGTCGGCGGCCTGCTGTGCGTGGCGGCGATCGTCACCCTGGGCCGGTCCCAGCGCAGCTTCCTCGAGTACGACGCGCGCCACCCGACGCCCTGACGTCGCTCACCCGTCGCGCCGGTCACCCCTTGCGCGGGTCACCTGGGTCGTCGCTCATCTGCCTCGCTGGTCACCCGCCTCCTCTGCCACCCGCTCGAGCCGTTCGCGGTAGTCCTGCCACCACGCCGCGTCCCCGGGCGCGAGGTTGTCGTTGCCGGCCCGCAGGCCCGCCGCGCCGTCGATGAGCTCGCGCACGATGTCGGCGTGGCCGGCGTGGCGGTGGGTCTCGGCGACCATGTGCACCAGGAGCCGGTGCAGCGTCGGGTGCGGCTCCTCGGTCCACCACTCGACGTGACCGGTGGTCTCCAGGGGCAGCGCCTCGATCGTCGCATCGGCGTGCGTCCACGCGCGGTGGTAGAGCGCCACTACGTCGTCGCGGGACTCCTCCGCGGTGGCCCACATGTCGGCGTTGGGCTCGGCGCCGTCCTCGAACCAGGGCAGCGGCTCGCCGGAGGGCCGGTCGAAGCAGTCGCCGAAGTAGCCGAGCTCCACGCTGGCCACGTGCTTGACGATGCCGAGCAGGTTCGTCCCGGTGGGCGTCATCGGTCGCCGCACGTCGTGTTCCGAGAGCCCCTCGAGCTTCCAGAGCAGCGCCTCCCGGGCGCTCTGGAGGTAGCGGTGCAGGTCTGCCTTGGGGTCGCTGCTCGACATGACCGCGAGCCTGCCACCGCGCCGGACGCCCTGCTACCCCGCCACCTCGCCGACGTACGAGTCCCTTCTCGCCCTAGGCTCGGGCCATGCAGGATGTGCTCCGCGTCGACTACCACGGTGAGGGCCTCTCCGAGGCGGAGGTGTGCCCGACGCCGTGGCAGCAGGCGCAGCGGTGGGTGGGTGACGCAACCACCCGCGCGCAGGCTCGTCCCGACGTGCCGGAGCCGCTCGCGCTGTCGGTCGCCACGGTCGACGGCGCCGGGCGGCCCAACGTCCGGACCGTGCTCATGAGGTTCTTCGACCAGCACGGTCCGGGCTTCGTCACCAACACGGACTCGGCCAAGGGCCGCGAGCTCGCCGCCAACGCCGCGGTGGCCGCAGGCCTCACCTGGCCCGCCATGTTCCGCGCGATCCGGTTCCGCGGGGTGGCGCAGGAGCTGTCGCGGGCGGAGGTGGCCGAGTACTTCGGCGGGCGGCCGTGGGCGTCCCGCGTGTCTGCGTGGGCCTCGCACCAGTCCCAGCCCGTCGGCAGCCGTGAGGACCTCGAGACCGCCTTCGAGCGGTGTGCGGCCCGCTGGCCGGACCACGGGCGCACCGACGACGTGCCCGTGCCCGACTTCTGGGGCGGCTACCGGATCGAGTGCGACGAGGTGGAGTTCTGGGGCGGCCGGCTCAACCGGCTGCACGACCGGCTCGTCTTCACCAGGGTCGGCGAGGGCACCCTGGACGACGCAGACGCGTGGCGGCTCCACCGCCGCCAGCCCTGACGCGCTGCCCGCACCGGGCCGCGTCCGGATCGCGGGACGGGCGTACCGCCGCCCCAGGTGCGCTGCAAGGCTTGTGACGCCAGCCACACCAGGACGCGAGCGCCAGTGCCGCCGTTCGCCCGCGCCCCGCCCGGGGCGCCAGCGAACTGCGAGGAGCAGCTGCATGGCCCGAGCCCCCAAGTCCCTCCACCCCGTGCTCGTCGAGGTCACCGCGAGGGTGACCGAGCGCAGCCGTGCAAGCCGCACGGCATACCTCTCCCGTCTCTCCACCGCGGCAGCGGAGCGCGGGCTGCCTGCAGCGCGCGTCGACCTCGCGTGCAGCAACCTCGCGCACGCCGTCGCGTCGTGCAGCGGCTCCGACCGCGCCGCCATGGCGGGGGAGACGGCGACCAGCATCGGGATCGTCACCTCGTACAACGACATGCTGTCGGCCCACGCGCCGTTCGAGCACTACCCCCAGCACATCAAGGCCACCGCCCGGGAGGCCGGCGCGGTGGCACGGGTCGCCGGCGGGGTGCCCGCCATGTGTGACGGGATCACGCAGGGCCGCACGGGCATGGAGCTCAGCCTGTTCAGCCGCGACGTCATCGCGATGTCGACCGCGATCGCGCTCTCCCACGACGTCTTCGACGCGGCCCTGCTGCTGGGCGTGTGCGACAAGATCGTGCCGGGTCTCGTCGCCGGGGCGCTGTCGTTCGGCCACCTGCCCGCGGCGCTCGTGCCCGCGGGGCCGATGGCGAGCGGCCGGTCGAACGCCGACAAGGCCGAGACGCGCAAGGCGTACGCCGCGGGGGAGGTCGGGCGGGACGAGCTGCTCGCGAGCGAGGTGGCGTCCTACCACTCGCCGGGCACCTGCACCTTCTACGGGACCGCGAACTCCAACCAGCTGCTCATGGACGTCATGGGGCTGCACCTGCCGGGCGCGGCCTTCGTCCACCCGGACGACCCGCTCCGCGAGGCACTGACCGCGGCCGCGGTGCTCCGCGTCGCGGAGATCGCGCGCAGCGAGAAGCCTTACGGTACAGGCGAGATCGTCGACGAGAAGGCCGTCGTCAACGGCATCGTCGCGCTGCTCGCCACCGGTGGCTCGACGAACCACACCATGCACCTGGTCTCCATGGCGGCCGCCGCCGGCGTGCAGGTGACCTGGGAGGACTTCGACGACCTGTCGGCCGCGGTGCCGCTGCTGGCCCGCATGTACCCCAACGGTCCGTCTGACGTGAACCACTTCCACGCCGCCGGCGGCACGCCCTTCCTCGTCGGGACGCTGCTCGACGCGGGCCTCCTGCACGCCGACGTGCTCACCCTCGCCGGGCCCGGCCTGCACCGCTACCGGCAGCGGCCCGTGCTCGACCGCTCCGGCGCCGTGGCCTTCCTCGACGCCCCCGCCTACTCGGGAGACCTCGACGTGCTCCGGCCGGCCGGCGAGCCGTTCGCGGTGGACGGCGGGCTGCGGATGCTCACCGGCACGCTCGGCCGGGCCGTCATCAAGGTGTCCGCGGTGGCGGACGAGCACCGGGTGGTCGAGGCGCCGGCCCGCGTCTTCGAGGACCCGGTCGGCTTCCTCACCGCCTTCTCCCGGCGCGAGCTCGACCGTGACGTGGTCGTGGTGATCCGCGGGCAGGGTCCGTCAGCCAACGGCATGCCCGAGCTCCACGCCCTGACGCCCTCGCTGGGGGTCCTCCAGAAGCGCGGCCACGCCGTCGCGCTGGTCACCGACGGACGGATGAGCGGCGCCTCGGGCGCGATCCCGGCGGCAATCCACGTGACGCCGGAGTCGGTGCACGCGGGACCGCTGTCACGGGTGCGCGACGGCGACGTCGTCCGCGTCGACTCGCGCGCCGGCCGGCTGGACGTGCTCGTCGCTCCCGAGGAGCTCGCGGCCCGCGCTCCGGCGCTGCGCCAGACCGTGGAGGAGTATGGGACCGGCCGCGAGCTGTTCCACGCGATGCGCGCCGCCGTCGGCCGCGCCGACGAGGGCGCCCACGTCTTCGCGACGCTCGCCCCGACCGCCGACCACGGCCACTACGCGCTGGCCCACACCGAGGAGTCCCCGTGACGAGCACCCCCACCCACGAGATCCGCACGCCCGCAGACGTGCTGGCGGTCTCCCCGGTCATCCCCGTGGTCGTCGTGGAGGAGGTGGAGCAGGCGGTGCCGCTCGCGCAGGCCCTGCTGCGCGGCGGCATACGGGTCATCGAGCTCACGCTGCGCAGCGAGGCCGGCCTCGGTGCCATCGAGGCCGTGGCCCGGGAGGTCGAGGGGATGGTGGTCGGCGCGGGCACCGTGGTGGCTCCGGCGCAGGTGCAGCAGGTGAAGGACGCGGGCGCACAGTTCGTCGTGACCCCGGGGTCGCCGCCCCGGCTGCTCGAGGCAGCGGTGGGCTCCGGCCTGCCGCTGCTCGCCGGCGCCGGGACGCTCACCGAGATGCTGACCATCGCCGAGGCCGGTCTGACGGAGATGAAGTTCTTCCCGGCCGAGGCCAGTGGCGGCCGGTCCTACCTGTCGTCGGTGGCGGGTCCTTGTCCGCAGCTGCGGTTCTGCCCGACCGGCGGGGTGACGCCGGGCAACGCGCGGGACTACCTCGCGCTGCCCAACGTCGGCTGTGTCGGTGGGTCCTGGCTCACCCCCAGGGACGCCGTGGCCCGGGGTGACTGGGGGCGGGTCGAGGAGCTCGCCGCCGCCGCCTCGGCGCTCGCGTCGTCGACCGCTCCGGAGTAGCCGGCCGCGCCGGGCATGGAACAGCCCGCGGGCCTGCCGTCGAACTGCTTCGGCGGCGGTGCGCAGGGGACGACCTGCGCGACCCGCGGGCTGCGGTGGACTGCTGGGATTGCGCTCGTGCGCAGTCGCGCGCTAGCGCGCAGCCACCTCACGCGTCCAATCTGAAATCACTGTCCTGGACCACCTCCCTTCCGTGTCCTTCGACGGTAGGTCGGACGGGCCCTGTTCGCAACGGCTTATGCCGTGTGCTGGGGCAGTGGTCTCACACGCTGGCGACGACGTCCTCGTAGGGCAGCCGCGGCAGCCGGTCGAACCAGGCGCCCTCGGCGGGCTTGCCGAGGTTGACGACGACGAGGGTGCGGTGCCGGCCGTCGGGGAAGAACTCGCGGTCCACCGCTGCGGCGTCGAAGCCGGTCATCGGGCCCGCAGCGAGGCCGGCCGCGCGCACGCCGAGGATGAAGTAGGCCACCTGGAGCGTCGCGTTGAGCCGGGCCGAGGACTCGCGCATCTCGTCGTCGTCGGCGAACAGGTCGCGCGCGCCGTCGAAGTGCGGGAACGTCCTGCCGAGCTCGTCGTGGAAGTCGGTGTCCGCGGCGAGGATCGCGACCAGCGGAGCGGCAGCGGTCTTCGCCTGGTTGTTCCCGCCCATCAGCTCGACGAGGCGGGCACGCGCCTCCGGGGAGCGGACGAGGACCACCCGGAGCGGCTGGTTGTTCATCGACGTCGGCGCCCACTTGACGAGGTCGTAGACGGCCCGGACCTGCTCCTCCGTCACGGGCTCGTCGGTGAACGCGTTGGCCGTGCGGGCCTCGCGGAAGAGGAGGTCCTGGGCCTCCGGTGAGAGCTCGAGCTGGCCGGCGAACTCGCTCTCGTAGTCGTGCAGGTTGTCGGTGTGGGTCTGCGTCATGGGTGGTTGAACACTCAACCAGATCCGCGCATTCCGCACCGAACGTGGCGGATCCCACACCAAGGCGACGTTCTGGACCTGACGGGTCACACGGACCGTGGCACGGGCCGGATCGTGGTCGGGTCGATGACGACCCACGTCGCGTCGGCGTGCGCGAGCAGGCGGCCGTCGCCGGCATACAGCGCCGTGCCGCAGTAGTGCTTGCGGCCCTCCTCGCCCTTCCCCCACGACATGACCACGTGCTCCTCGCCGGAGGTGGGCAGCTCGAGCACCTCGGCCGTCATCGTCCCGAGCACGATCGGGCGGCCACCGACGCCGAGGGCCCACGCGCCGGGGCAGTCGAGCGCCGCCCACACGATCTCGGGCGTGACGTCGGCGGGCACCCAGGCGGCGGCGTGGACGCCGCTGTCGTCGGTGAGCGGGCCCGGCCGCAGGCAGAGCGCGTCCGGGCGCTCGCGGCCCGTCCCACACGCGAAGCAGGTGGGGAAGGGGTGGTCGTGGAGCCCGGCGTAGCGTGCGCCGGCCGCCAGCGCGACCGCGAAGGGCGCCGCCGCTGGCAGGTCGTCGAGCGGCGGCGCGGGCACCGGCTCGGCCGTCGCCACGAACACCTCGCCGTCGCGGACCTCGACGGTGCCGGCGGGGTCCACCGTGACGGTCATCGGATGCTCCAGCGGCGGCGGGGTCCGCAGCCGCACCGACACCGCGGGCCGCTCGGGAGTGGTCGGGACGAAGGCGGCGATGCTGCCGCTGACCCAGCCGCCGTTGCCCGACTCGGGCGGGCCGGAGAACCGGGTGGGGACGACCAGCTGCTCGCTCACCTGCACGACGCTAGCCGTATGCCGGGCGGTCCGCCGTGCGGGCCCGTCGCCCCGCCGTTGCGCGGGCGCAGTGGCAGCGGCCCGGAGGGCAGTGCGGCCGGCGCGCAGGGACAATGGGCGGGATGTCCGTCCCCGCCGCACCCGAGAGCTTCCGGCTCTCGCGCATCGCCGTGCCGGCGTTCGGTCCCACGATCCTCGCGGCCACCGGGCAGGGAGCGGTCCTCCCTGTCGTCGCACTCCGGGCCCGCGAGCTCGGTGCCTCGATCGGCGTCGCCGCGTTTGCGGTCGCCCTGCTCGGCCTCGGACAGCTCGCCGCCGCACTGCCCGCCGGTGCGCTCGTGAGCCGGATCGGTGAGACCCGTGCCCTCGTCGGGGCGGCCGCCGTCGAGGCGGTGACCATGCTCGTCGGCGCTCTCGCCCCGTCGCTGTGGGTCTTCGCGGTCGCCGTCTTCGTGGCCGGCACGACCGCCGCGGTGTTCAACCTTGCCCGACAGGCCTACCTCACCGACCTCGTGCCGCTGTCGATGCGTGCCCGGGCGCTGTCGACGCTCGGGGGCGTGAACCGGATCGGGCTCTTCCTGGGACCGTTCGTCGGCACCGTGGCGGTCCGCCAGTGGGGAATCCCCGGCGCGTATGCCGTGGGTCTCGTCGCGTCCCTCGCCGCCGTCACGCTGCTGCTCCTCGTGCCGGACCTCACGGCTCGGCACGAGGAAGCCGTCGTGAGGTCCCGGGCCTCGGTCTTCTCGGTGCTCCGCGCGCACCGGCGGACGCTGCTCACCCTGGGCGTGGGAGTCCTCGCCATCGCCGGTGCCCGCGCGTGCCGCACGAGCGTGCTCCCGCTGTGGGCGCAGTCCGTCGGCATCTCGGCGGCCGACACGTCCCTGGTCTTCGGCATCGCCGGCGCCGTCGACATGCTGCTCTTCTACCCGGCCGGGCTGGTCATGGACCGCTTCGGGCGCACGTGGATCGCCGTCCCGACCGTCGTGGTCATCGGTGCGGGCATGGCGGTCCTCCCACTCGCGCACAGCCTCGTCGCCCTGACGCTGGTCGCGGTGGTGATGGCCGTCGGCAACGGCATCGGCTCGGGGATCGTGATGACGCTCGGGGCGGATGCCTCGCCGGCCGAGGCCCGTCCGCAGTTCCTGGGCGGCTGGCGGCTGTTCGCCGACCTCGGCAGCTCCGCAGGGCCGCTGCTCGTCGGCGGGATCAGCCTCGTCGCACCGCTCGCCACCGCCATCGTCGTCGTGGGAGCGCTCAGCATCGCCGGCGGCGGCTGGCTGCTGCGGTGGGTGCCGCGGTTCGACCCGCTGCGCCGCTGAAGGGCCTCGGACCGTACGACCCGAGTGAGAGGGTAGGGGCGTGACCGACCTGATCGACACCACCGAGATGTACCTCCGGACGATCTACGAGCTGGAGGAGGAGGGCATCGTGCCCCTGC
>JAICIN010000084.1 GCA_025924375.1 Dermatophilaceae bacterium
GACGACGTCCTGGCCCGTCGCACCCGGATCGCGATAGAGGTGTGGGACCGGGGAGGGGCGGCCGCGCGGCCGGCCGCGCGGCTCATGGCGGCCGAGCTCCGCTGGGACGAGGAGCGGGTGGCCCGCGAGGCCGACGCGTGGGTCGACCGCGTCCGGGCCGAGCGCGAGAGCCAGACGATGCCGGACGACGCCTCGGCCGACGCCGCCCGGCTCAAGGCGACCGAACCCGGCGCGTGAGCTACCGGCGCGCGACCGCCGACCACGCACGCAGAGGCACGAGGCGCGCAAGCTTCATGAGCAGGGCCATCTGCCAGGGAAAGACCACCTCGACCGCGCCGCGCTCCATGCCGTCCGCGATGACTTCGGCGGCATGATCGGGCTCCACCATGAAGGGCATGGGGAAGCTGTTCGTGGCGGTCATCTCGGTCCGCACGAAGCCGGGACAGACCGCCAGCACGCTCACCCCGGTGGAGGAGAGCGATGCCCGCAACGCCTCGAGGAGGTTGATCTGCGCCGCCTTGGTGGCACCGTAGGCCTCGGCTCCCGGCAGCCCGCGGTAGCCCGCGACGCTGGCGACGCCCACGAGCTGCCCGTGTCCCTGGCCCACCAGGTGGGGCACCGTGGCGGCGAGGACGTTGTTGAGCCCGGCGAGGTTGACCTCGAGGTGACGGGCGAAGACCTGCCGGTCCCAGGAGAGCGAGTCGAACTGCTTCCAGTACCCCGCGCACCAGACCACCGCGTCGAGGCCCCCGAGCCCACCGCGCACCTCACGGGCCACTCGCTCGACGGCACCGGCGTCGGTGACGTCGAGGGGCACGGCGAGGAGCGACCCGCCGGCCAGCTCGCGCAGCCGGTCGGCGCGCCGCGCGCTCACCGCGACCCGGGCTCCTCGCGCCGCGAGCTCCACCGCCAGCGCGGCGCCGATCCCGCTGGAGGCGCCGACGAGCCAGACCCGGCGCCCGGACAGCGGGCCGCTGGTGCGCCTCGTCACGCCGCCGCCGCGTGCCGCAGCTCGATGTGGGCGACGTCGAGGTAGGACGTGGCGAACCCTGCCTCGCAGTACGCGAGGTAGAACTCCCAGGTGCGCCGGAAGGTGTCGTCGAACCCTGCCGCGCGCACGGCCGGCCACTCGTCCTGGAACCGGGTGCGCCACCGCCGCAGCGTCTCGGCGTAGTGCTCACCGAACCGGTGTGCCGACGCGACCTCGAGCCGGCCGTGCCGCTGGGCCGACGCCTCGACCGCCTCGAGCGACGGGATGAGGCCGCCGGGAAAGATGTGCTTCTGGATCCAGCCGTAGGACCCCCGGGTCGCGAGCATCCGCTCGTGGCTCATGAGGATCGACTGGAGGGCGACCCGGCCGCCAGGAGCCAGCCGCTCCCCCAGCGTCCGGAAGAAGACGGGCCAGTAGTCCTCCCCCACCGCCTCGACCATCTCGACGCTGACGACGGCGTCGTAGGTGCCCCGGACCTCTCGGTAGTCCTCGACGCGCACGTCGACCTGGCCCCCGAGGCCCGCCTCCGCGATCCGCTCGCGGGCGAGCTGTGCCTGCTCGAGGGAGAGCGTCACCGTGGTGACCCGGGCGCCGCGCCGGGCGGCGCGGAGTGCCAGCGCGCCCCAGCCCGTGCCGATCTCGAGCACGCGGGTCCCGGCGGCCACGCCGGCGAGGTCGAGGACCGCGTCGACCTTCCGGGTCTGGGCCTCGAGCAGGTCCTGCCCTGCCCACGGCGCTCGGCTGTCGAAGAGTGCCGCGCTGTAGGTCATCGACGGGTCGAGGAACGCCGCGAAGAGCTCGTTGGAGAGGTCGTAGTGGGTGGCCACGTTCAGGCGCGCATCCTCGAGGGAGCCCCGCTGCCAGGTCGGCAGCGGCCGGTCGACCAGGCGCCTCAGCCGCAGCAGCCCGGCCGGCAGCATGCTCGTCAGCCGCTGGGCGAAGGGGGCCAGCACCTCGGCGAGGTCGCTGCCCCGGCCTGCCGACCACTCCCCGGCGACGTAGCCCTCGCCGATGCCGATCTTGGGCTCGTTCGCGAGCCGCTCGAAGAACGCCTCGGGGTGGTGGAGCTGCAGGACGGGCAGCGGGGCCCCGAGGCCGGCGGCACCGCTCGGCGCGGACGCGAGCGGCCTGCCGTCGGGGAGCAGGACCTCGACCGGCACCCGCTCCGCCACCTCCTTGAGCAGGCGCCGCGCGAGCAGGCCGCGCGCGCTCAGGCGGGCGTCGGCCGGTCGGTGGACGAGCGGGACGGACGTGGTGGTGTTGGTGGTCATCGGACGGCCTCCGGGTGGTGGGGGGGTCGGGGCTGCACGGGCAGGCGACGGAGCCAGAGGCGCACCCCGTGCAGGCGGATCAGAGCGGTGACGCGCTGTGGCATGAGCGGATGGAGCGCCGAGGTGCGGGCCACGGAGCCGAGCGTCAGGCGTTGGACCCGGCCGCGGGTGGTCGCCGTGAGGATGCGCACGCCGTCGCGCTCGAGGCCGACCGCCACGTCGACCCGCTGCACGTCGAGGCGCAGCGACACGTCGTAGCTGCCGCTGGAGTCGTTGAACGGCGAGACGTAGAAGGCCTTCTCGACCTGCGCCCGGCCCCTCGCGTCGGGCTCGAGCAGGTAGGCGTGGCGTTCGCCGTAGGTGTTGTGCACCTCGAACACCACGGCTCGGGACTCGCCTTGGGGAGTCAGGCACCAGAAGACCGACAGGGGGTCGAAGACGTGTCCGAGCACCCGTGCGCCGGCCAGCATGAGGACGCGGTCGGTGGGCTCCAGGATGACGCCGCGGTGCCGGAGGAACCGCTCGACGTCGCCGCGGATGCCTCCCCCGAGCCGTCCTCCGTCGAGGTGGTCGGCGGCGTCGAGCCGGCCGAGCCACCTCAGCCCGCGGGGCAGCGTCGGCACGGAGTCGAGGTCGACGAGCCACTGGTAGTGCCGCTGCCGCATCTGGTGGTGCAGCGGCCGATGACGCGTGTGTGCCACCGTGCCGGTGACGATCGCCGGGGTGGCCGGTGGGTGGACGGTCACCACGTCGCGCCCCAGCGCGCGGCGGCCTCGACGCCGGAGCGGCACCCGTCCTCGTGGAAGCCCCAGCCGAGGTGGGCGCCCGCGAACGCGAGCCGGTCACCGCCCGCCGTCCGCAGGCGCGCCGCGGCCTGTACGGCCTCGGTCGTGAAGACCGGGTGCCGGTAGGACATCCGCGCCAGCACCGTGCCGGGGTCGACGTCGCTGCCGGGGTTGAGCGTGACGACGAGGTCCTCCGCGGCCGTGATGCCGTGGAGGCGGTTCATCCAGTAGGAGACCAGGACCTGCCCGCCCGGCTGGGGCACTGATCCGCCTGACGGATCAGTGCCGTGGCCGACCGGATCGGTGCCGTGGCCGACCTGGGCGGCACAGGAGCGGATCCGGTAGTTCCACGAGGCACGCGCCGCCGCACGGCGCGGCAGCACCGACCCGTCCCGGTGCAGCCAGGTCTCGTTGGCGGAGTAGCGGATCGCGCCCAGCCACTCCTTCTCCTCGGGGGTGGCATCGGCGAGGACCTCGAGGGCCTCGTCGGCGTGCGTGGCGACCACCACGCGGTCGAACGTCGTGAGGTCGCCTGCGCCGGTGCGCACGTCGACGCCGGCCGCGTGGCGCTCGACCGCGGTGACGGGCGTCCCGGTCCGCACGTCCGGCAGCCGCTCGCGCAGGCGCTGGACGTACGCCGCCGACCCGCCGGTGACCGTGCGCCACGTCGGTGAGCCGCTGACGGACAGCATGCCGTGGTGGTCGAGGAAGGCGAACAGGTGCCGGGCCGGGTAGGCGAGGGCGTCGCCGCTGCCCGACGACCACACGCAGGCGACGAGCGGCACCGCGAAGTGGTGGACGAAGTGGTCCGAGAACCGACCGTGGCGCAGGAAGCCACCCCAGGTGAGCTCGTCGTCGCCGCCGGCGAGCACCGCCCGGGCCCGGCGGTGGAACCGGCGCACCTCCGCGAGCAGCCGCAGGAACCGCGGGTCCACGGCACGCGACGGCTGGGCCAGCAGGCCCCGCAGGCCCCGCCCCCCGGCATACGAGAGGCCGCAGCCCCCGCAGGTCACGCTCATGCTCATCTCCGTCTCCTGCGTCGGGACGCCGAGCTCGGTGAACAGGCGCAGGAGGTGGGGGTAGGTGCGCTCGTTGTGGACGATGAACCCGCTGTCCACGCCGACGGTCCGGCCGTCGTGGAGGGCGACCTCATGGGTGTGCGCGTGGCCACCGAGGCGCCCTTCACCCTCGAACAGCGTCACCGCGTGGCTCCGGCTCAGCAGGTAGGCGGCGGTGAGCCCGGACACGCCGGCGCCGACGACGGCCACGGTGGGGGTCGTCGTGAGGCTCATCGACGCTCTCCTGTCCAATGTTTGTCAATAGTTGCGGTGCTCACTGTCGCATGGCTTTCCGCAGTTGTCCATGGTTTGATGAAGGTATGCAGATCACCCGGACCGCCACCACCCCGGCTCCCCTCGAGCGGGTCTTCGCCTACCTCGCGGACTTCACGACGACCACGCAGTGGGACCCCGGGACCGTCGCGACGACGCGGCTCGCGGGCGACGGGGGCGTCGGCACCAGGTATCGCAACGTCTCCCGTTTCCTGGGCCGGGAGGTCTCACTGGAGTACTTCGTCACCGCGCTGGAACCGGATGGGTTGGTGCGCCTGCGGGGCGAGAACGCCTCCGTGGTCGCCGAGGACGAGCTGACCTTCGAGCGGGTCGGCGACCTCACCGCGGTGACCTACCGGGCGAGCCTCCAGCCGAAGGGGTGGCGGGTCGTCGCCGCTCCCCTCGTGGCACTGGCCTTCCGGCGGCTGGCCGACGACGCGGAGCAGAGCCTGCGCAGGGTCCTCGGAGCGCTCTAGTCTCGCTGCCACATGCTCACCATCAAGCGCGCCGCGGCCCTCACCGGGCTCTCCGAGGCGACCCTGCGCGCCTGGGAGCGCCGGTATGCCGTGGTGTCACCGCACAGGACCGAGTCCGGCTACCGCCTCTACGACGAGCAGCAGCTGCAGGTGCTCCGCGCCATGCGCGACCTCGTCGGCGACGGCTGGTCGCCGCGGGAGGCGGCCGCCGAGGCGAGGGCCTCAGCGCCGGCGTCGTCCGACGAGGGCGACGCGGCGCCGGAGACGCCGGCGGTGCCGGCCCGCGAGGACGAGCGGGCCGGGGGCCGCGAAGACGAGCGGGCCGGGGCCCGCGAGGAGGAGCAGCCCACGGGGGACGCCGCCTCCACCGACGAGCTGGTCGCGGCAGGGGCCGCCATGGACGAGGCGCGGCTCGCGACGGTCCTGGACGAGGGGTTCTCCCGCGGCAGCTTCGAGGCGGTTGCCCGCGCCTGGCTCTTCCCCGCCCTCCGGGCCCTCGGCACGGCATGGCAGGCCGGAGAGGTGACGGTGGCCGGCGAGCACCTCGTGGCCGGCGCCGTCCAGCGCCGGCTGGCGGGAGCGTTCGACGCCGCCGGCCGGCGCGCGGGTGCTCCCCGGGTCGTCGTGGGGCTCCCGCCCGGCGGCCGGCACGAGCTCGGAGCCCTGGCCTTCGCGACCGCGGCTCGCCGGGCCGGGCTCGACGCGAGCTACCTGGGGCCGGACCTGCCCGAGCCCGACTGGGTCCGCGCCGTCTCGGGCCACGCGGCACGCGCCGCCGTGCTGGCCGTTCCGCGCGCGGACGACGTGGCCGCGGCCCGCGCCGTGGCCCGCCGGCTCCACCGGGAGGCCCCGGGCGTCCTCGTCGCCGTCGGCGGCCGGAGGCAGGACGCGATGCCGGCCTTCTGCGTCCGACTGGGTCACGACGTGGGTGCCGGCGCGGCACGGCTCCGCGAGCTGGTCGCCCCGTGAGCGCGCCCCACTCCCACGGACGCCTCCCCCGCGCCGTTCATCCCGTGCGTGAGCTGCGGGCCTTCGTCACGGCCGCCCTCGTGAGCCCGGTGCCCCGCGACCACACCGAGACGGACACGGCGTTCCGGCGGCGCCGGGTCGTCGCGCTGGTCACGCTGGCCAGCGGTGTGACGCTGCTCGCCGCCACCCTCCGGATCGAGCCCGGCGACCCGCGGTTCTACCTCGGCACCCTGGCCCTGGCCGTGCTGTGGACCGTCGGCGCGCTCGCCTCGGGTCCGCTCCACCTCGGCCACGCGCACACCCGCTCCGGGGGCCACGACGCGCGCCCCGTCGTCCAGTCCCTCACGCTCGGCGGGCTGCTCCTGGCGCTCTTCCTCTGCGGGGGCCTCGTCGTGGCGCGGCTGCCCGTGCTGCGCGACCCCGTGCAGCACCTGCTCGACCACGCCCGGCTCGGCTCGCTGCCGCTGGTGGCCCTGCTCACGGTGGTCAACGGCGTGGCGGAGGAGCTGTACTTCCGCGGCGCGCTGTACGCCGCGGTCGGCCGGCGCCACGCCGTGGCCACCACGACGGTGCTGTACGCGCTCACCACGGCCGTGTCCGGCATACCGCTGCTCGTCCTCGCCGGGGCCGCCCTCGGGCTCCTCACCGGGCTCCAGCGCCGGGTCACCGGCGGCGTCCTCGGGCCCGCCCTCACCCACGTCACGTGGTCACTGGGCATGCTCCTCCTCCTGCCCGCCGTCCTCACCCCAGGGAGCTGACATGACTCGACGCACGGCGCTGGTCACCGGCGCGACCGGCTACATCGGGGGCCGGCTGGCCTCCGCCCTCCTCGGGGCCGGCTGGCGGGTGCGGGTGCTGACCCGCGACGCGGACCGGCTCCGCTCCCGGTCGTGGGCCGACGACGTGGAGGTCGTCGAGGGTGACGCCTCCTCCCCCGAGGACTGCGAGCGGGCCCTCGCGGGCGTCGACGTCGCCTACTACCTGCTGCACTCGATGGACGGCCGGGGCGGCTTCGCCGAGCGGGACCGGCACCTGGCAGAGACCTTCGCCGCCGCGGCCGAGCGCGCCGGCACGGCACGCCTCGTCTACCTCGGCGGCCTGCACCCCGACGGCCCGCTCTCCAGGCACCTCGCCTCCCGCGTGGAGGTCGGCGAGGTGCTCCTCCGCAGCGCGGTCCCGACGGTCGTGCTGCAGGCCGGTGTGGTGCTGGGCGCCGGCTCCGCGTCCTTCGACATGCTTCGCCACCTCACCGAGCGGCTGCCGGCCATGGTGGCGCCCGCCTGGCTGTCCAACCGCGTCCAGCCCATCGCCGAGGCCGATGTCGTGCACTACCTGCTCCGGGCGGCCGACGCGCCGGCTCGGACCAACCGGGCGTTCGACGTCGGTGGCCCCGACGTGCTGACCTACCGGGAGATGATGATGCGCTACGCCGCGCTGGCTGGTCTCGGCCGCCGGCTCGTCGCCACCGTGCCGGTCCTCACGCCTCGCCTCGCCGGCCTGTGGGTCGGCCTCGTGACCCCCGTGCGCGCGGGCATCGCCCGGCCGCTCGTCGACAGCCTCGTCCACGAGGCCGTGTGCCGCGACGCGGACGTCGACGACACCCTGGGCGCCCCGCCCGGCGGCCGCACGGGTTTCGACGCCGCCGTGGCGGTGGCGCTGCGCGACGTCGACCCGAGGCGCTGGCGCGGCACACTGCGGCGGACCGCCACGGTGGTGGGGGCCGCGGCGGTGGCGGGCTCCCTCCTCACCGACCCCGGGTCCGGCTGGTACCGCCGCCTGGACACGCCGTCATGGCAGCCGCCGGCGGCGGCCTTCCCTGCCGTGTGGACCTCGCTCTACACCGCCGTGGCGCTCGCCGGCGCGGCCGCGAGCGCCGACCTCGCCGAGCAGGGCCGCCACGACGAGGCGAAGGCCCTCGAGCGGGCCCTGGAGGCCAACATGGTCCTCAACGCGGCGTGGAACGGCGTGTTCTTCCGCGCCCACAGGCCGTGGCTGGCCGCCGTGGAGGCGGCCGCCCTGACCGCCAGCGGCGCCGACCTGACCCGCCGCGTCCGGGCCACCGGTTCGGGCCGGGCCGCCGTGATGGGCGGGTATGCCGGGTGGTGCGCCTTCGCGACCCTGCTCACCGCGGCCATCGCTCGCCGGAACCGCCGGGGCTAGCGCAGCGCCCACCAGGTGGAGCCGGTGACCCGGGCGAGGGCGGATGCCCTGCTCACGATGCCGCCCGCGCCGCCGGGCCCCGACCATGACGGGTCTCCCGGCAGCGGGCCCATCGGGTCCATCGTGGCGGCGTCGCTGTCCGCGGAGGGGACGGCCAGCGCCCGGCTCACCGCCTCGCGCAGCGGCACCAGGCGGTGCCCCGCCGGCAGCAGGTTACGGGTGAAGTCCTGCTCCTCGCAGACCATGTCGTGCTCCAGGCTGCGGACGAGGGCGCGCAGCGTGGCAGCCGGCAGGTCGGTGAGGACGCCGGCCAGGTGGCCCACGAGGTCCGTCGGGACGAGCGGCACCTCGACCTCCGGCCGCCACAGCCCGGCGACCTCGGCGAAGCGCGACAGCAGCTCACGGTAGGTCACCACGTCGGGGCCGCCGACGTCGTAGGCGCGGGACTCCTCGTCCGCCGTGACGGCACGCGTGACGGCACCGGTGAGGGCGGCGACGACGTCGACGACGGCGACCGGCTGCACCCGTGCGCGCATCCACGTGGGGACGGTGCGCACCGGGAGCCGCTCCGAGAGCTGGCGCAGCACCTCGAAGCTCGTCGAGCCGCTGCCGACCACCAGGCCCGCCCGCAGGCTCGACGTCGGCACCCCGGAGAGCGTCAGGATCGACTCCACCTCCAGGCGCGACGCGAGGTGCTCGGACAGCCTCTCGGGGGCCACGGCCGGCACGAGGCCGGACAGGTAGACGATCCGGCCGACCCCCGCCTCCTCGGCCTCGTCGGCGACGGTCCGCGCGCCACGGCGGTCGAGCTCGGCGAAGTCGCGCGCGCCCATGGAGTGCACGAGGTAGCAGAGCCGCTCGACGCCCCTCATCGCCCTCCTGACGGTCGCGGCGTCGTGGACGTCGAGGCGCACGACCTCCACGTCGCCGTGCCACGCGAAGGCCGGCGCGCGCGAGGGGTCGCGGAAGCCGGCCCTGACCTCGTGGCCGCCGGCGAGGAGGGACGGCACGAGCCGGCTCCCCACGTACCCGCCGGCGCCTGTGACGAGCACGCGCATGCCCTGACCCTGCCACGCGCCGTGGCACGATGGGCGGGTGAGCAGCGAACAGCACAAGAAGGCGGAGAACCGCGCACGCCCGACCACCGACGAGTTCCGCGCCTTCGTGGCGGAGGACTGGGCGCCGCGCCGGCCCGGGCCCAGCGGCCTGAGCGAGGCTGCCCGGTATGCCGGTCGGCGCCGCGAGGCGGTCAGCGCAGCGTTCCCGGGTGACCGCCTCGTCGTGCCCGCCGGAGGCCTGAAGGTCCGCAGCAACGACACCGACTACGTCTTCCGGCCGCACAGCGCGTTCGCCCACCTCACGGGTCTGGGTGCCGACCGGGAGCCGGACGCCGTCCTGGTCCTCGAGCCGCGCGACGGCGGCCACGACGCCGTCCTCTACTTCCGCCCGCTCGCCGGGCGCGACACCGACGAGTTCTTCGGCGACAGCCGCTACGGCGAGTTCTGGGTCGGCGCCCGGCCCACCCTCGAGGACCTCGAGACCGAGCTGGGCCTGACCGCCCGCCACATCGACCAGCTCGCCGACGCGGCCGTCAAGGACGCCGGCGAGGTCACCGTGCGGCTCGTGCGCGACGCCGACCGCGACCTCACCCGCCAGCTCGACGCGTCACGCGAGGCGGCCGGCGCCGAGGCGGACCAGCTCGAGGAGTCCGACGACGAGCTGGCGCACCTGCTCTCCCACCTGCGGCTGGTCAAGGACGAGTGGGAGGTCGGCCAGATGCGCGAGGCGGTCGCCGCGACGCAGGCCGGGTTCGAGGCCGTCATCGCGGACCTCCCCGAGGCCGTCGCCAGGGGCCGCGGCGAGCGCTGGGTCGAGGGGGTCTTCGGCCTGCACGCGCGCCACCGGGGCAACGGCGTCGGCTACGACTCCATCTGCGCGGCGGGCGACCACGCGACGACGCTGCACTGGATCAAGAACACGGGCGACGTGCGGGAGGGCGACCTCGTCCTCCTCGACGCCGGGGTGGAGGTCGACTCGCTGTTCACCGCCGACATCACCCGCACCCTGCCGGCCGGCGGCACCTTCACGCAGGCCCAGCGCGAGGTCTACGACGCGGTGCACGCCGCGCAGGAGGCGGGGATGGCGGCGGTGAAGCCGGGCAACCGGTTCAGCGACGTGCACGCCGCCGCGATCCGCGTCATCGCCGAGCACCTGCACGCCTGGGGGCTGCTGCCCGAGGGGGTCTCGGTCGAGGACACCCTCGACAAGGAGCACGGCCAGTACCACCGCCGGTGGATGGTCCACGGCACCAGCCACCACCTCGGCATCGACGTCCACGACTGCGCCCTCGCGACGCGGGAGGAGTACCTGGACGCCGAGCTCCAGCCCGGCATGGTGCTCACCGTGGAGCCCGGCCTCTACTTCAAGGCCGACGACCTCAAGGCGCCGGAGCGCTTCCGGGGCATCGGCGTGCGCATCGAGGACGACGTGCTCGTCACCGAGGACGGTTTCGAGAACCTCTCGGCCGCCATGCCCCGCACCGCCGACGACGTGGAGGCGTGGATCCGCGAGGTCTGGTCCCGCTAGCCCCGCGGGTCCTCCGGCCGCTGCTGGCGCTGGGGGTCGTAGCCCTGGGGGTTGTACGGCTGCGGGTCGTGGCCCTGCGCCTGCCGGGCGTGGGCTGCGGCCTCGGCCTCGCGCGCGGCCTGGACCTCGGCCTGGGCGGCGCGCAGCGGGTCGAGCTTCGTCAGCAGCTCGCGCGCCTGGATGGCGAAGCGGTGCTCGACGAGGACCTCGTACTGGGTGGCGACGACCTGGGTCACCGACGTGAAGTCCCGCTGGCCGCCGGTGATCTGGTAGCCGATGAGCGCCCAGACGAGCCCGAAGATCGCGCCGAAGATCACCGTGAAGATGATGCTGCCGACCGCCGCGGACTTGGTGTCGAAGAGCGCGAAGACGAGGCCGACGAAGAAGCCGAGCCAGGCGCCGGAGAGGATGCCCCCGAGCGCGACCCGGCGCCGGGTCAGCCGGCCGGTGACCCGCTCGAGCTGCTTGAGGTCGGTGCCGACGATCAGCACGTTCTGCACCGGGAACTCGTGGTCCGACAGGTAGTCGACCGCCTTCTGCGCGTCCTCGTACTTGTCGTAGCGCCCGAGCGACATCGGGTACTCGAGGCTGAGGACCGCGCGAGACCTGGACAGGGCGTTCGGCTGTGTCGTCATGCCACCAGTCTCTCAAAGTCCCGACCGGGGCGCCGGGACCCGCGCACGGCGGCAGCCGGAGCCGGACCACCGGCATACGGCTATCCCTTGAAGGCGTAGTCCTCGAGCAGGCGCCGGCCGATGATCATCTTCTGGATCTCCGCGGTGCCCTCGCCGATGAGGAGCATCGGCGCCTCGCGGTAGAGCCGCTCGATCTCGTACTCCTTGGAGTAGCCGTAGCCACCGTGGATCCGGAAGCTCTGCTCGACGACGTCGGCGCAGTTCTCCGAGGCCAGGTACTTCGCCATCCCGGCCTCGAGGTCGTTGCGGGCGCCGGCGTCCTTGAGCCGGGCCGCCTTGACCATGAGCTGGTGGCTGGCCTCGACCTTGGTCGCCATGTCGGCGAGGCGGAACAGGATGCCCTGGTGCTGGGCGATCTTCTTGCCGAACGCCTCACGCTGCTGGGCGTAGGCGATGCCGAGCTCGAA
>JAICIN010000085.1 GCA_025924375.1 Dermatophilaceae bacterium
CACGGCATACTCCTTCAACGTTCCCAAGCGCACCGCGAGTGGCGCCATGAAGGTGGACAGGGGCCAGGGTGAGCGGGTCGTCGTGCGGGACGCGGTCTACCACGGCGGCATGTGCGCCCGCTGCGAGGGCATGGGCTCGGTCACCGACTTCGACCTGTCGGCTCTCTACGACGACAGCAAGTCGCTGCGCGAGGGCGCCCTGACGATCCCGGGCTACAGCATGGACGGGTGGTACGGCCGCATCTTCAGCGGCTCTGGCTTCTTCGACATGGACAAGCCCCTGCGCAGCTTCACCAAGCGGGAGCTGCACGACCTGCTCTACAAGGAGCCCACGAAGATCAAGGTCGAGGGCATCAACCTCACCTACGAGGGCCTGGTGCCCAAGATCCAGAAGTCCATGCTCGCCAAGGACCCGGAGGCCATGCAGCCGCACGTGCGCGCCTTCGTGGAGCGGGCGGTCACCTTCACGACCTGCCCCGACTGCGACGGCACCAGGCTGAACGCGGAGGCGCGGTCCTCGCGGATCCGCGGGAAGAACATCGCCGACGTCTGCGCCATGCAGATCAGCGACCTCGCCGGCTGGGTGCGCGGACTCGACGAGCCGTCGGTGGCTCCGCTGCTCGCGGGCCTGCGGCACCTCCTCGACTCGTTCGCCGAGATCGGGTTGGGCTACCTCTCGCTGGACCGGCCGGCCGGGACGATCTCCGGGGGAGAGGCGCAGCGCACCAAGATGATCCGGCACCTCGGGTCCTCGCTCACGGATGTCACCTACGTCTTCGACGAGCCGACCATCGGCCTGCACCCCCACGACATCGAGCGGATGAACCAGCTGCTGCTGCAGCTGCGCGACAAGGGCAACACGGTGCTCGTCGTGGAGCACAAGCCCGAGACGATCGCCATCGCGGACCACGTCGTCGACCTCGGTCCCGGTGCCGGCACCGAGGGTGGCCAGGTCTGCTTCGAGGGCACCGTCGAGGGCCTGCGCGAGAGCGGCACGCTGACGGGGAGGCACCTCGACGACCGGGCGGCCCTCAAGGACTCGGTGCGCAGGTCCTCCGGCGCCCTCCAGGTCAGGGGTGCGTCGACGCACAACCTGCGGGACGTCGACGTCGACATCCCGCTCGGCGTGCTCTGCGTCATCACCGGGGTCGCCGGCTCCGGGAAGAGCTCGCTGGTCCAGGGCTCGGTGTCCGGTCGCGAGGGCGTCGTGGTGATCGACCAGGCGGCTATCCGCGGGTCGCGGCGCAGCAACCCGGCGACCTACACCGGTCTGCTCGAGCCTGTCCGCAAGGCGTTCGCCAAGGCCAACGGCGTGAAGCCGGCGCTCTTCAGCTCCAACTCCGAGGGCGCCTGTCCCACCTGCAACGGCGCCGGGGTGATCTACACCGACCTCGGCGTCATGGCCACCGTCGAGACGACCTGTGAGGACTGCGAGGGAAAGCGGTTCCAGGCGTCGGTGCTGGAGTACACGCTCGGCGGCCGGGACATCGCCGAAGTGCTGGCGATGCCGGTCAGCGAGGCCGAGCAGTTCTTCGGCGAGGGTGAGGCGCGCACGCCGGCGGCCCACAAGGTCCTGCAGCGGCTCGTCGACGTCGGCCTCGGCTACCTCAGCCTGGGCCAGCCGCTCACCACCCTCTCCGGCGGCGAGCGGCAGCGGCTCAAGCTGGCGACCCAGATGGCGGAGAAGGGCGACGTCTACGTCCTCGACGAGCCCACCACGGGGCTCCACCTCGCCGACGTCGAGCAGCTGCTCGGCCTCCTCGACCGGCTGGTCGACTCCGGCAGGTCCGTCATCGTCATCGAGCACCACCAGGCCGTCATGGCGCACGCCGACTGGATCATCGACCTCGGGCCGGGCGCCGGCCACGACGGCGGTCGCGTGGTGTTCGAGGGCCCACCCGCCGACCTCGTCGCCGCGCGCTCCACCCTCACCGGCCGGCACCTCGCCGCCTACGTCGGCGCCTGACTGCGCTCTGCCCACGAAAGGGCGCTCTGCCCACGGCGTTTCGTGGGCAGAGCGGCGTCTGGTGGGCAGAGCGGCCTTGGTGGGTCCGGGTTCGGATGGCCGGGGCGGATGCCGGTGCGACCGGATCTCTTGCGCGGTCACGGAGGTCGGGCCGCCCTTGTCCGAATACTGGCGGAATCTTTACTGCGCACAGGTCATCTCCGGGGGTGCGGCGTCCTAGCGTGCGACGCGCGCGGCTGACCAGGGCCGCGCGACCACCGCGTGAAAGGACGCTCCATGAAGTCTCGATCCCGCCTCGCCCTCGCCTCCGTCCTGCTCAGCACGGCGGCGCTCGGCCTGGGCCAGTCCGGTGCCCACGCCGTCACCATGGCGGGCGACGCCTCCGTCGCCCCGGACTGCGTCACCCACACCGACAGCGTCAACACGGCCCGTGCCGCCGCTGGCGGCAACCGCCACGACGGCAACGAGCTGACGGCCGCGCAGGCCAAGGCGTTCGAGGCGGGCTTCGCGGGGGCCATGGCCGCCAAGGGCTTCTCCACCGCCGCCAACGGCGCCGCCCGCAAGCCCGGTGGCACCAGTGCGTTCGTCGGGGCGACGGTGAAGGTCTACGTCCACGTCATCACCGACGGCACGAACGGCAGGCTGACCTCGAGCGACATCGGCAACCAGCTGGCCGTGCTCAACAGCGCCTACTCCGGCACCGGGCTCGGGTTCACGCTCGCCGGCACGGACACCACGGTGAACAGCCAGTGGTACAACCTGCGCCAGGGCAGCAAGCAGGAGCGTGACATGAAGCGCACCCTGCGCAAGGGGACGATGGCCGACCTCAACCTCTACACGGCCAACCTCTCCGGGGGCCTGCTCGGCTGGGCGACCTTCCCGAAGTCGACCTACGACGCCATGGACGGCGTCGTGGTGCTCGACGAGAGCCTCCCCGGGCGCAGCGCCGCTCCCTACAACCAGGGCGACACCGCCACCCACGAGGTCGGGCACTGGGTCGGGCTGTACCACACGTTCCAGGGCGGCTGCACGGGCAGCGGCGACTACGTGACCGACACGCCCGCCGAGGCGTCCCCTGCATACGGCTGCCCCGTCGGCCGCGACACGTGCTCGGCACCCGGCTCCGACCCCATCAAGAACTTCATGGACTACACCGACGACGGCTGCATGACGGAGTTCACCGGCGGCCAGGTGACCCGGATGCAGAACGCCTGGGCGACCTACCGCGCCGGCCACTGACCTCCCCTTCCGCGTCGAGGTGTGGGCGACCGGCATCCGGGTCGCCCACACCTCGACTCGCGGAGGGCGCGCACGACGGGGGCTCGGCATGTCGGACGGCTCGGGCCGTTATCGTGGCGGGCCTATGAGTACTGCCGCCGCCTCGCACCTCTCCCCGGCGTTCCCCGAGCGGGCGGCGTGGGGCACGGCTGCCAAGCTGCGGGCGTGGCAGGCGGCCGCCCTCACGGCATACCTGGAGGAGGCGCCCCGCGACTTCCTCGCCGTGGCCACCCCCGGCGCCGGTAAGACGACCTATGCCCTGCGCCTGGCCACCGAGCTGTTCCGGCGCGGGGCCGTGCAGGCGGTCACGGTCGTCGCACCGACCGAGCACCTCAAGACGCAGTGGGCCGACGCGGCCGCCCGGGTCGGGATCGACCTGGACCCGAGGTTCTCCAACTCCTCGGCCCGGCACTCCAGCGAGTTCCACGGCGTGGCCCTGACCTACGCGCAGGTGGCCAGCCGGCCGGCGCTGCACCGGGCCCGCACGGAGGCCACCCGCACCCTCGTCATCCTCGACGAGGTCCACCACGGTGGCGACAACCTCTCGTGGGGCGACGCCATCCGCGAGGCGTTCGAGCCGGCGGTGCACCGCCTGGCGCTGACCGGCACCCCGTTCCGCTCCGACACCTCGCCCATCCCCTTCGTGCGCTACGAGCCCGATCGCGACGGGGTCCGCCGGTCCGCGGCCGACTACACCTACGGGTATGCCGAGGCCTTGCGTGACGGGGTCGTGCGGCCGGTGCTGTTCCTCGCCTACGGCGGCGCGATGCGCTGGCGGACCAAGGCCGGCGACGAGATCGCGGCCCGTCTCGGCGAGCCCATGACCAAGGACGCGACCGCGCACGCCTGGCGGACGGCGCTCGACCCCAAGGGCGAGTGGGTCCCGGCCGTGCTGGCTGCCGCCGACCGGCGGCTCACCGAGGTGCGGCGCGGCGTGCCCGACGCCGGCGGGCTCGTCATCGCCTCGAACCAGACCCAGGCCCGCGCCTATGCCCGCATCCTCGAGGCGGTGGCCGGCGAGAAGCCGACGGTCGTGCTGTCGGACGACGCGGGCGCCTCGGCGCGGATCGAGCAGTTCGCCGAGTCCACCTCACGGTGGATGGTGGCGGTGCGCATGGTCTCCGAGGGCGTCGACGTGCCCCGGCTCTGCGTGGGGGTCTACGCGACGTCGACGTCGACGCCGCTGTTCTTCGCCCAGGCGGTGGGCCGGTTCGTGCGGGCCCGACGGCGCGGCGAGACGGCCTCGGTCTTCCTGCCCTCCGTGCCCGTGGTGCTCGAGCACGCCGCGCGGCTCGAGGAGGAGCGCGACCACGCGCTCGACCGCGTCCCGGCGCCCGACGCGGACGCCGGCGTCTGGGCGGAGGAGGAGGCGCTCCTGGCCGCGGCGAACCGGACCGTGCGCACGCCTGACGCCGACCAGGCCGCCTTCGAGGCGCTGGAGTCCGACGCCGAGTTCGACCACGTGCTCTTCGACGCCAAGCAGTTCGGCCTGAACGCCCGGGTCGGCTCCGAGGAGGAGCAGGAGTACCTCGGCCTGCCGGGGCTGCTCGAGCCCGACCAGGTGGCCGTGCTCCTCCACGAGCGCCAGCAGGCCCAGAGCACCCGCCGCCCCGCCGCGGCGCCGCAGCCGCTCGCCGCGCACCGGGCGCTCGCCGCCCAGCGCAAGGAGCTCAACAAGCTGGTGTCGGCCTACGCCCGCAAGACCGGCGCGCCGCACGCGGTCGTCCACTCCGACCTGCGCCGCGCCTGCGGCGGGCCGGCCCTGGACCAGGCCACGTCCGACCAGGTGGCCGCCCGGGTGGAGCGGATCCGCGCCTGGTTCGTCGGTCGCCGCTGAACGACAGCGCCGGGCGCACCCCGCCGGTCACGGCGACGAGGTGCGCCCGGTGGTTCCTGAGGTCCCGCGGCGGTCAGCCTCGCTGCGAGGCGGGGGGCGCCTGCTCGACGTCGTGGTCGAGCCGGGCCCGGGCCCGGACGCGGAGCTCGTCGGCGAGCACGCGTCCCACGGCGGTCATCAGCCGCTCCGCGCGGACCTGGATGTCCGTGACGGACCGGTCGGACCGCGCGAGCCGGCGCAGGCGGTCCCGCAGGTCGGCCAGCTCACGTCGGCCCTCGTCGGTGAGCACCATCCGCCGGTCGCCCACGAGCACGAGCTGGTAGGCGACGGCGACGGACTCACAGCCCGTGCAGCCCTCGTTGAGGGCCAGCGCGGCGTTGCCGACGTCAACGCTCGCAGGCCCGGCGTCGGCGACGACGACCTGGAAGGAGAGCGCCACCGCCCGGCACCCGTCGCACGTCGTGCGCGCGACCGCGACGTTCGTCGCCGCCACCGCCCCGGCATGGGTGAGGTGGAACGCGAGGCCGGTCACGCCCTGCGATCCCGAGGTGGTCACCTCGGTGACCCGCTGGTCGGTGAAGGACGCGCTCGCCGGTCGGCTGCTGGCGTGCGTCGTCGGAGCGGCAGAGGGAGGGGGAGCAGCGGCCGTTGGCGCCGGCTCCGCTGCCCGGGCGGCCTGCGCAGGACCGACGGCCACCGCGGTCACGGCGACTGCCGCGGCCCGGACGAGGGCGCTCCGCGCACCCGTCACCGCCGGCTCCGCTCGCGCTCCACCCGGAACGACTCGGCGACCGCCGCTGCCAGCTCGAGGTAGGCCTCCCGGGTGGCTGCCCGCAGGTCGCTGAGGGCGGTGTGCGCGCCGGCCTGGAGCACCGGGTCCCAGGGGATCCGCACCACCGAGCGACAGCGGGCGGCGAAGTGCTCCTCGACGCGCCGGATCTCCAGCTGCCCCGGCCCGTGGACGGCGTTGACGGCGGCCACCGCGCCGTGGACGAGCTCGCCGTGCCCGTGCTCGTCGAGCCAGTCGAGGGTCATCGCGGCCACCCGGGCGCCGTCGAGGGCCGGTGGCATGACGACGACGAGCTGGTCGGCCTCCCCGAGGATCCCCTGGATGGCGCTGTCGAGGATGCCCGTCCCGGTGTCGACGAGGACGAGGTTGTAGTGCCGGTCGAGCACGCCGATCGCCCTGCGGTAGTCCTCCTCGCCCAGCGCCTCGCTGATCCGGGGGTCGTCGTTCGAGGCGACGACCTCGAGGCGGGTGTCCGGCGCCTGCGACGTGAAGCCGCGCATGTCGGCATACCGGTTGATCCACTCGCGCTCCGCGAGCAGGTCGGTGACGGTTCGCGCGGTCTCGCGCCGCATCCGGTGGGCCAGGCTGCCGGCGTCGGGGTTGGCATCGAGGGCCACGACGCGGTCGCCCCGGTGGGCGGCCAGCGTGTGGCCGAGCATCAGCGTGGTCGTCGTCTTGCCGGCGCCGCCCTTGCGCGAGATGACGACGATGCGCCGCGAGCCGCGCACCGGCGTGCGGACGCGGCCGAGCAGGTCCAGCTCACGGCGCTCGGCGGGTCCCGGGCCGACGTTGACCTCACCGCGCGTCGCGCTGAAGAGCGCCCGGCGCCAGCCGCGGGCCGGCGGCCGCGCGGTGGGGCGCAGCATCGACTCCTCGGTGAACTCGGCGGCCGTGCGGGCGACGACAGCCTCGTGGGGTGCCACGCCGCTCGCCGCGGTCGGCACGGTGGCGACGCCTGCGCCGGCGCGCGCCGGGGGAGCGCCTGGGTGCTGGGCGGCCCTGGGCTGGTCTGCTGCCTCCATCATGGGCAGCACAGGGGCCGGCTTCGATCCGGACATCGTGACCTCCTGTGGACGGGGGCCCGCACCGTGCGGGCGGTGGGTGGTGGAACGACCGAGCCGGGTCAGGGCACGGTCGAGGAGCCGGCGGAGGATGCCGCCGAGGAGCACGGCCAGGCCCACGAGGGGCAGGGGCAGGAGCAGCAGGGACAGCCCCGCCAGCAGTGAGGCGGCGACGTCGCCCTCGGAGGTGGCCTGGCGCAGCAGATGGGCCTGCTGTCCTTCGGCGTGCCAGAGCGACACCGCTGCCGACGGTGCCCTGACCAGCAGCACGAGGAGGACGGCGGCCATGACGGGGACCGCGAGCAGGACCCAGCCGGTGACGACGACACGCGCCCACGGGCGGAGCTCACGAACCCGCGGGCCGGGCTCGCGGCCGGGGACCAGGCTCGCGAGGATCGGCCGGACGCGGCCGAAGAGGTCGGGCACCCCGACGAGGTCGGCCACGACGAAGTAGCCGTCCAGCCGTGCGAGCGGCATGAGCTGCTGCAGGAGCTCGAGGTGGACCACGACGACCGCCAGCACCAGGGGCGGGTAGCCCGTGGCGGCGTAGAGCCCGGTCAGGCCCACCAGCGCCAGGGCGTTGAAGTAGACGCCGCCGAGGTCGGTGCGCACCCGCCCGGCTCGCCCGAGCCGGTAGGACGCGGTCACGTCCGTGAAGAACGCGGGGTAGACGAGGTACACCGCGACGCCGATCCGCCCGGGGTCGGCACCGCCGTAGCGGCAGGCGGCCGCGTGGCCCAGCTCGTGGAACAGCGTGGAGAGCAGGAGGACCGCCAGCAGGCCGAGGAGCAGCACCGGCGTCACGAGGACGGCCGAGGTGGCGGCGCCGACGTCGGCGCCGCGGACCAGCCAGACGTCGCCCGTCACGAGCGCGGCGAGCACGGCGACGACGACGGCGGGATGGAAGAGCGGGGCGAGCACCGGCGCGACGCGTCCGGTCCAGCGCGCGGGCAGGAGGGTGCGGCCCAGCCGCAGGCGCAGGAGCGGGTCGGCCCGCGGAGCCGTCCCGCCCGGGGAGGCGCTGCCGGTGCCGGCTGTGCCGCCGGGGGAGGCGGCGTCCTGGCCCCGGTCGTCGTCGGCGAGGAGCCCTGTCGGCCGGAGCCGCTCCTCGAGCAGGAAGGCCAGCCCCTCGCCGGTCAGCTCGCGGCCGTACCGCTCACTGACCGCCGTCGCGACCTCGCCGAGCATCGCAGCCCCGTCGGCCCGCACCGCCCCAGCGAGCTCGGCGGCGACCAGGAAGACGAGCCGGGAGACGTGCAGCACCTGGCCGTCGGCGCGGGCGATGAGGTAGTGCGGCTCGACGAAACCGGAGCCCTCGTACTCGCCCAGCAGCACCACGCCGTCGGCCAGCCCGGGCGCCGGGCCGTCGGCCCCCGCGGGTGCTGGTGCGTCGGCGGCAGGGGCAGGAGCGGCGGTGTCCACCGCCGGCACCTGCCCTGCGAGCACCGCCGCGTGTGGTAGCGCGCCCATGCCGTCCCCTCCGTGACTGGGGTCTCTCTGTGATGCCGGCCCTGGTGGAGCAGGGTTGGAAGGCGGGTGGGCGGGGGGTTGACCAGCCGCCCACCCGCCGTCCCTCAGCCCTGCGTCACCATGACCAGCTGGTTGGAGCTCGCCGCAGCGGCGGACCCGATCGACGCGGCGTTGACGGCGACCGCGAGGTTGACCGCCGTGACGTTCGCGAAGCTGAACAGCGCGAGCGTCTCCCGGGGCGGCAGCAGCTCGACCGACGTGGCCTCGAGCTCGCGCACCGACACGATCCCTTCCATGACTGACCTCCTCTCCGGATCTCGTGGCCTCGTGACTGGTGTCAGTGCTGCGTCACGATCACGGCCTGGTTGGCCGACGCGTGCGCCATTGACAGGAGCGTCGCGCTGTTCTGCGCGATCGCGAGGTTCGTCGCGGTGACGTTGGCCCAGCTGAAGAGGGCGAGCGTCTCCCGCGACGGCAGGAGCTCGAGCTCCTCGCCGCGCAGCTCCTCGATGGACAGAGCGGTCATGGTGTTCACCCCCTCTCCCGTGACTCGGTGTCGAGACCATGAAGAGGGGCTGCCGTCACCGCGTCGTGATGCCCACGGTTCCCCCTCGTTGCCCGGCCGTGCCCCGGGAGTTGCCGCGGCGTCTCACGGGCGTCACCGAGGGTGTCGTCCGGGCGCTACGACATCCGTTGTATGCCGGGTCGGCGGCTTCCGTGCAGTATTGGCGCGTTAGCAGGGATTTGCCGGTGGTGGAGCACCACTGCCGGCGGCAGGCCGCAGAGGTGGGCTCCGCCTCTGGGGTGAGGGCTGGGACGCCGGTCCGTGGCGCAACATGCCGCGGCAGGCGACCCGAAAATGTCGCGCGCGCGCCTCGATGTGGACCGCGGTGCTGCCGTGACGCGACCTCAGGGGGTGGTCCCGTGGCTGACGTGACGATGCCGCACGAGCACTGCTGGGAGATCCGGCTGCTCGGGGGCTTCGAGCTGCGCGGGCCGCTCGGCATCGTCGAGGTGACGCCCGGGGTGCAACGGCTGCTCGCCTACATCGCCCTCCAGGGCGGCTCGGTCGGCCGGGCGGTGGCCGCGCGGGTGCTGTGGCCGGACGTCACGCCGGGCCAGGGCGCTGCCAGCCTCCGGTCGACGCTGTGGCGGGCCCGCAGGGTCGGCCCGCTCCTCCAGGCGGGGCACACGACCCTGCGGATGGAGGCACAGGTCCTCGTCGACGTGGCCGACCTGGAGGTCTCACCCGCCCGCGGTGCGTCCGGTCCATCCGAGCGTCCACGGAAGGCCTTCTCGCTGGAGCTCCTGCCGGACTGGTCCGACGAGTGGGTGGGCCTGGAGCGGGAGCGGCTGCGCCACCTCGAGCTGTCCTTCCTCGACGAGGAGGTGGAGAGCCTCGTCCGGCACGGTCGCGTCGTCGAGGCGCTCGACACGGCGCTGCGCGCGATCCGGCTCGAGCCGTTGCGGGAGGCGTCGCACCAGGCACTCATCCGGATCTTCCTCATGACCGGGAACCGGTCGGCGGCGCTCATGCACTACCGCGCCCTGGTGCGGACCCTCCGCGAGGAGCTCGACCTCGGTCCGGACGCCAGTACCACCGCGCTCGTGCAGCCCTTCCTCCCACCGCGCCGGGACGACCCGCGGCCCCGGGAGCGGCGGCTCGCAGCGGGCCACGTCCGCGGAGGGAGTCGGCGCTGACGTCATGCGGCGCTGCGCCGGAGGAGTGCCCGAGGGACCGTTCCCCGCTACCGTGGCAGGACGGTGACCACTCGGGTCGCCGAGGACGGAGAAGCGCCATGGCGAACCACGTCTACTCCATCTCCGAGGTCGTCGGCACCTCCCCGGACGGCGTCCAGGCGGCCGTCGACAATGCCGTGGCCCAGGCCTCGTCGACCCTGCGCAACCTCGACTGGTTCGAGGTGCAGAACGTCCGTGGCCAGATCGCCGACGGCGCCGTCGCGCACTGGCAGGTGACCGTCAAGCTGGGGTTCCGGATCGAAGCGGGGTCCTGAGCCGGTCCCGCCGGCTCGCTCCGGCCCAGCTGGTCATGGCGCCATGCCCGGCCGCTCCCTCAGCCCGCGGCGGCGCGGACGAGCGGAAGGGTGCGCTGCTCGATGCGGGTGGCCAGGGAGATGGCGGTGTTGGCGCGCACGACGTGCCGGTCGTCGACCACCGCGTCGATGACGCGCTGCAGGTCGGCGTTGTCGCGCGCCACGATCCGGATGATGAGGTCGCCCGATCCGGTGATCGTGTGCGCCTCCAGCACCTCGGGGATCGACGACAGGTGCTCGACGACGGGTGAGTGACCCCGGCCCTGGCGGATCTCCAGCGTGCAGAACGCCGCCACGGGGTAGCCCATGGCCGCCGGGTCGAGCTGCGGCGCCCACGAGCGGACCACCCCGCGCTCGACGAGGCGGTCGAGCCGCGCCTGCACCGTGCCGCGCGCGACCCCGAGCGCTCGCGAGGCGCCGAGGACGCCGACCTGCGGCTGCTCGGAGAAGAGCTGGAGGATCCGCGCGTCCAGCGCGTCGAGGCTCATGGTCACATTGTGCACCGACATGGCAGGACGCCCCGCATCGCTGCGCAAAGTGCCCACCAAGCGCGTCGGCGCTTGACCACAATGCCCGGTCTGCCCGACGCTCCGGACATGACCGACACCCTTGACCTGACCCCCCAGGAGCGCGACGCGAAGCTCGACCTCGAGCAGCTCAAGCAGCTCGTCGGCCTCGTCGAGTACGACGAGAGCAAGGACCCGTTCCCGGTGACCGGCTGGGACGCCATCGTGTTCGTCGTCGGCAACGCCACCCAGGCCGCCCACTACTACCAGTCCGCGTGGGGCATGGACCTCGTCGCCTACTCCGGCCCCGAGACCGGCAACCGCGACCACAAGTCGTTCGTCCTCAGGTCGGGGTCCATCCGCTTCGTGCTCAACGGTGCCGTCGACCCGGACAGCCCGCTCGTGGCGCACCACGCCCGGCACGGCGACGGGGTCGTCGACATCGCGCTCGAGGTGCCGGACGTCGACAAGTGCATCCGTCAGGCCAAGGCCGCGGGCGCCACCGTGCTCGAGGAGCCGCACGACGAGACCGACGAGCACGGCACCGTGCGGACCGCTGCCATCGCGGCCTACGGCGACACGCGTCACTCGCTCGTGCAGCGGGGCAGCTACGACGGCCCCTACCTGCCGGGCTACGTGGCGCGGACGTCGTCCTACGTGAAGCGTGATGGTGCCCCCAAGCGGCTCTTC
>JAICIN010000086.1 GCA_025924375.1 Dermatophilaceae bacterium
ACTCCGACATCGACAGCGTGCTCGACGAGATCGACGGCGTCCTCGAGTCCAACGCGGAGGAGTTCGTCCGCGGGTTCGTCCAGAAGGGCGGCCAGTGACCACCGGAGCCGACGCCGGCAGGCTCTCGGCGGCGTACCTCGCCACCGGCTCCTCGTCGTTCACCGACTTCGTGGGCGCCCACGCGCCCCACCTGCTGCCGTCGCGACGCGCCCTGCCGGCCGGGAGCAGCCTCGAGGCGCCCCACGGCACGACGATCGTCACGGTCACCTACGGCGGCGGCGTGGTCATGGCGGGGGACCGCCGGGCCACGATGGGCAACATCATCGCCAACCGCGACATGGAGAAGGTCTTCGCCGGTGACGAGTACTCCGCCGTCGGGATCGCCGGCACGGCCGGCATCGCCATCGAGCTCGTCAAGCTGTTCCAGGTGGAGCTCGAGCACTACGAGAAGATCGAGGGGACGCTGCTCTCGTTGGAGGGCAAGGCCAACCGCCTCGCCTCGATGATCCGGGCCAACCTCGGGATGGCCATGCAGGGCCTCTCCGTGGTGCCGATCTTCGCGGGCTACGACCTGGAGCGCGAGGAGGGCCGCATCTTCTCCTACGACGTGACCGGCGGGTGCTACGAGGAGCACCACCACCACAGCGTCGGGTCGGGCTCGCTCTTCGCGCGCGGCTCCCTGAAGAAGCTGTGGCGGCCCGAGCTCGGCGCCGGCGAGGCGGTCTCCGTCGGGATCGAGGCGCTCTACGACGCGGCCGACGACGACTCGGCCACCGGTGGCCCCGACGTCGGGCGCCGCATCTGGCCGACCGTCGCCGTGATCGACCGGGAGGGCGTCCGCTTCCTCGCCGACGAGGAGCTGCGTCCGGTCGTCGAGGCGGTCATCGCCGGCCGTGAGGGCAACCCGGGGGGTGCGCGATGAGCAGCATGCCGTTCTACGTCTCGCCCGAGCAGCTGATGAAGGACCGGGCCGACTACGCACGCAAGGGAATCGCACGCGGACGCTCGGTCGTGGTCCTCGGCTACGACCGCGGCATCGCCTTCGTCGCGGAGAACCCGTCGCGGGCGCTGCACAAGGTCTCGGAGATCTATGACCGCATCGCCTTCGCGGCGGTGGGCAAGTACAACGAGTTCGAGAACCTGCGCGTCGCGGGGGTCCGCTACGCCGACCTGCGCGGCTACTCCTACGACCGCAGCGACGTCACGGCCCGCGGGCTGGCCAACGCCTACGCGCAGACCCTCGGCACCGTCTTCACCCAGGAGTCCAAGC
This sequence comes from Dermatophilaceae bacterium, assembly GCA_025924375.1. Lineage (GTDB taxonomy): Bacteria > Actinomycetota > Actinomycetes > Actinomycetales > Dermatophilaceae > JAICIN01. The sequence continues at coordinate 1,271 of JAICIN010000086.1, forward strand.
CCTACGAGGTGGAGATCGTCGTCGCGGAGGTCGGCACCCGGCCCGAGGAGGACCAGATCTACCGCCTGACCTACGACGGGTCGGTGGCCGACGAGCAGGGCTTCGTCGCCATGGGCGGCGCGGGGGAGCAGATCGAGGGCGGCCTCGAGGAGCGCTGGCGCCCCGGGATGAGCCTGGCCGACGTGCTCGGCGTGGCGGTCGACCTCCTCGGCCGGGACCCGAACGGCGCCACCGGCCGGCGCCTCGACGCGTCGCAGCTCGAGGTCGCAGTCCTCGACCGGCAGCGGCCACGGCGCACGTTCCGCCGGATCGAGGGCACCCTCCTCGGTGCGCTGCTCAACACCGAGGACCCCACGCGCGACGCGCCCACCGCCGACGACCCGACGCCCGGTCGCCACGACACGCTCACCCAGGGCAGCCCGAGCGAGTCCGCGACGAACCCCGAGACACAGCGCGAGGGGGAGTAGGGCCGGCCTCAGCGGCGGGGTCGAGGGCCGGCCTCAGCGGCGGGGTCGTGGGGCCGCCCCGGCGCGACGCCGAGCACGGGTCGCCTCAGCCCGTGGGGAGGTGCTCCCGCAGCCACGCCGTCGTCGTGCCCCAGGCGTCGCGCGAGGCCTCGGCGTGGTGGAAGTCCGGGCTGGGGTTGTCGAAGGCGTGGCCTGCGCCGGGGTGGCGCACGAACGTCGTCCCCGCCGGGCCGCCGGTGACCGCCTCCTGCACCTGGTCGACGACCTCGGGCGGGAAGAAGGCGTCGCTCTCGCCCCAGTGGTGCAGGCTCGGGCAGCAGATCTCGCCGGCCTCGTCGAGATGCTGGGGGATCGCCGACCCGTAGTAGCTGACGAGGGCGTCGGGCCCTTGGCCGGCGCGGCAGGTCGCCGCGGCCGCGCTGAACGCGAGACCACCGCCGAAGCAGAAGCCCACCAGCGCCACCCCGCCCTGCACCTCCGGGCGGGCGCGCAGCACCTCGAGCGCTGCGGCGACGTCGGCGACCGCCTCGGGCCACTCCACGCGTCCGGCGGCGGCCACCGCCTCGCCGAGCCCGGCCATTCCCTCGCCCAGCACCGGGCTGCCCTGGCGCCAGTACACCTCCGGCACCAGCACGGCATACCCCTGCGCCGCGAGGTCACCGGCACGGGACCGGACGTAGCCCGTGACGCCGAAGACCTCTTGGAGCAGGACGATCCCGGGACCTCGGCCGGCAGGCGGGAGGACGAGCCGGGCGGGCATGGTGCCACCCTCGACGTCGACGGAGAGGGTCTCGGCTGTGCTGCTGGGCGGCATGGCGCCAATCTAGGCGCTCGGCACCTCCGCGTAGCGCAGGTAGGGCGTGACCTCCTCGACGTCACCGAAGCGCTTCCGCGCGTCCTCCAGGGAGACGGTCGGAGCGACCACGACCGGTTCGCCCTGCTTCCAGTCGGCAGGGGTCGAGAACGGACCCGAGTCGGTGACCTGGAGGCCGTCGACCGCCCGCAGGATCTCGTCGAAGTTGCGGCCGACGCTCTTGGGGTAGGTCAGGACGAGGCGCACGACGCCCTTCGGGTCGATGATGAACACCGAGCGCACCGGCGAGGTGTCGCCGGCGCCCGGGTGGATCATGTCGTAGAGCTCGGACACGCGGTGGTCCTCGTCGCCGACGATCGGGTAGTCGACCGGAGAGCCGCCCGTCTTCTCGATGTCCTTCTTCCAGGCCTGGTGGTCGTCGACGGCGTCGACCGAGACGGCCAGGACCTTGGTGTTGCGCCTCGCCCACTCGTCCTTGAGCTGTGCCACCCGCCCGAGCTCGGTGGTGCACACCGGGGTGAAGTCGGCGGGGTGGCTGAAGAGCACGGCCCAGCTCTCGCCCTTCCAGTCGAGGAAGCTGATCTCGCCCTCGGTGGTCTCGGCGGTGAAGTCGGGGGCGGGGTCGCCCAGTCGCAGCGCCATGGCGGCGTCCTCTCGACGGTCGGGTAACGGAGTGTTTCGTCCAGGCAAACATGCCGTTATCCCGGCCTCGGCGGAAGCCGCGTCCGGATCGTGGACGGCACCTCCCGTATGCCGGTCAGCCGGCTGGGGCCCGCTCGTCACCTCACGCGTCGGCCACGGTGCGGCGACGGTGGGGCGTCGGCGAGGGTGAGGAGCGCGTGGGCGACGACAGCCACCGAGGTCGGGTCGAGCAGTGTGCCGTAGTGGTTGCCCGTCAACGGCGTGGTGACCACGTCGGCCGGCAGGTGCGCCGCCTCGAGCGCCGCGGCGGAGTAGAGCCCCGGCGGCTCGTCGAGGGGGCCGCGCTGCGCCCAGAGCAGGTGGGCCGGGCACTGGAGCGTGTGCACGGCTGCGTGGGTCGCCGGGTCGGCGAGCATGTCGCCCCAGTCGGCGCGGACCGCCTCCAGGGAGCTGCTCGAGCGCATCGCGCCGGGCGGCCCGGCGAGGTCGTGGACGAGGTAGCCGGCGAGGTCGTCGTGGCCGGCGGAGCGCAGGAGGGGTCCGATCGCTGGGTGGGATCTCCAGTAGCGCAGGTAGTCGTCCTCGTCGGCGAAGGTCATCGTCAGGCGGTCCATGGCAGGGCCGATGAGGCGGTGCAGCACCTCGTCGACCTCCGCCGTCGGGCTCGAGGGGAAGGACAGCCCGCCGTCGACCATGACGACGGCGGAGAACGTCTCCGGGTGGCTCGCCGCGGCGAGCACCGCCGCGAAGGCCCCCATGGAGTGGCCGGCGACGACCGGCCGCGATGCCCCGAAGTGGGCGGCCACCGCGAGGGCGTCCGTGGCGTGGTCGGCCAGGCCCCGGGAGCGCAGCGCGGCGCTCTCGGCGCGGCCGCGCATGTCAGGAGCGAGGACGCGCAGGTGGCTCCCGACGGCACGGGCGACGGGGCGCCACGCGAGGCCGTTGGAGGAGATGCTGTGGAGGGCGATCACCGTGGGCGCCCGTGGCGGGCCGTCCGCGAGGACGTGCACCGCCAGGTCACCGTCGGCGACCCTGACCGTCTCGACCCGCTCCCTGCGCCGCACGTCAGGACGCTAGGTGAGGGCGGCGGACGGACCTATGGCGCCCGACGCCACAACCTCTACGGGTCCTGTGTGCCACGAGTGGCTGCCTGCAGCAGCTCCCGCTCCTCGGCGGGGGAGAGCCCGGCCCTGCGCGCCCGACCGGGCCCGTGCCGCAGCTCCCACGCCAGGGTGTCGGCCAGGGTGTCGGCCAGCGGACGGCAGCTCAGCCCCAGCCGCCGCGCCAGGCCGGTGTCGCGGGCGCCGTGGCCGGCGTAGTCGGGCATCGGCAGCCACAGCGGCAGCGAGCGCTCGCCCATCCAGGGCTCCACGCGGTGCGCCTGGAGCCAGTCCGAGGAGACCGGCACGGTGGCTCCGGTGTGCCCTGCGACCGACCGGGCGACGGCCAGGTGATCCGGCAGGGGAACGACCGAGCCGGCGGCGTTCGCCACGCCGGTGGCGCGGCCCTCGCCGCTGCGCACCAGCCAGTCGGCGAGGTCCCGCACGTCGACGACCTGGGTGGGGTTGGTGGAGTCGGGCACGAGGACGGTGCCGTCGTCGGTCGCCGGATGCGCGAAGCGCAGCGGCCAGTAGCCGGTGCGGTCGCTGGTGTCGCCGGGGCCCCCGACCAGCCCGGCACGGGCGACCAGGGCACGGTCGCCGAGGGCCTCGAGCACAACGGCCTCGCAGGCCACCTTCCGCCCGCCGTAGCTGTGCGGGTCCTCGCTGTCCTCCTCGACGGCGGGCAGGAGCGCGGCCGACTCGTCCTCGCCGGGGCGGTCGTCGCGGGCGTAGACGCTGCACGAGGAGACGAGGACCCAGTGCCGGGCCCGGTCCGCGAGCGCGGTGACGGCGGAGCGCACCTGCCCTGGCTGGCGCGCCACGTCCACGACCGCGTCCCAGTCCCGGCCCCGCACGTCGTCGTAGGCGCCGGCCTCTGTGCGGTCGGCCGGCACGTGCCGGACGCCCTCCGGCGGTGGGCCCGACCGCCCGCGGGCGAGCACGGTCACCTCGTGTCCGCGGGCCAGCGCCGCGCGGGCCACCTCACGACCGAGCCAGGCGGTGCCTCCGAGCACGAGAACGTCCATGGCGCCACGGAACCAGCGCCGCCCCCCCGTGTCGACCGGCTTTCGCTCAGGGCGCAGGCACGCGACCTAGAGTGGGTGCATGGAGCGCCGGATCTTCGGGATCGAGAACGAGTACGGCATCACGTGCACCTTCGACGGACAGCGCCGGCTCACCCCCGACGAGGTGGCGCGGTACCTCTTCCGCAAGGTGGTCTCCTGGGGTCGCTCCTCCAACGTCTTCCTGGCCAACGGGTCCCGGCTCTACCTCGACGTCGGGTCGCACCCGGAGTACGCGACCCCGGAGTGCGACCACGTCCGGCAGCTCGTCGTCCACGACAAGGCGGGGGAGCGCATCGTCGAGGGGCTCGTCGCGGACGCCCAGGAACGGCTCGTCGAGGAGGGCGTGCACGGAGAGATCTACGTCTTCAAGAACAACACCGACTCCGCAGGCAACTCCTACGGCTGCCACGAGAACTACCTCGTCGGCCGGGCCGGGGAGTTCCAGCAGCTGTCGGACGTGCTGATCCCGTTCCTCGTGAGCCGCCAGATCACTTGTGGCGCAGGGAAGATCGTCACGACGTCCAAGGGCGCGACCTACTGCGTGAGCCAGCGTGCAGACCACATCTGGGAGGGGGTGTCGTCGGCCACCACGCGCAGCCGACCCATCATCAACACGCGCGACGAGCCGCACGCCGACGCCGAGCGCTACCGCCGGCTCCACGTCATCGTGGGCGACTCCAACATGAGCGAGACGACGACGATGCTCAAGGTCGGCTCGTGCGACCTCGTCCTGCGGATGATCGAGGCCGGCGTCGTCATGCGCGACCTGACCCTCGAGAACCCGATCCGGGCGATCCGTGACATGAGCCACGACATGACCGGGCGCAAGGCCGTGCGGCTGTCCAACGGCCGGGAGCTGTCGGCCCTGCAGATCCAGGCGGAGTTCCTCGAGCGCGCCACGGGCTTCGCCGAGCGCGAGGGCCTCGAGGACCCGATCCACAAGCAGGTGCTCGACCTGTGGGAGCGGACCCTGCGAGCCGTGGAGACCGACACCCTCTCGCTCGTCGACACCGAGATCGACTGGATCATCAAGCACAAGCTCATCACCGGCTACGCCGAGAAGCACGGCCTCCCGCTGGAGCACCCGCGCATCGCCCAGCTCGACCTCGCCTACCACGACATCAACCGTGACCGCGGCGTCTTCTACCTGCTCCAGAAGCACGGACGCGCCGCCAGGGTGTGCACCGACCCCGAGATCTTCGAGGCCAAGAGCAAGCCGCCCCAGACCACCCGCGCCAAGCTGCGGGGCGACTTCATCCGGGCCGCCCAGGAGCACCGCCGCGACTTCACCGTCGACTGGGTGCACCTGAAGCTCAACGACCAGGCGCAGCGCACGGTCCTGTGCAAGGACCCGTTCGCGGCGGTGGACGCGAGGGTGGACCGGCTCATCGAGGGCATGCGCGGCTAGGCCGGCCCACCGCCGCGACCGGAGCACCCAGTCGCGGCGGTTATGGTGGACGCTGCTCTGCCCTCCCCACCGAAAGACCTCACCGTGCTCTCACGACGTGCCCGCGCCCTGGCGGCCGCCACCGGCCTGGCAGTCCTCGCCCTCACCGCCTGCGGCCAGAAGGCCCCGGACGCCAAGCCCAACCCGCTCTCGCAGACCACCGTCACCGGTGGCAGCGAGACCGCCGCCCCGAAGGTCACCCTGAAGCCGACACCCCTCACGGTGACCGAGACGACGACCCGGGTGGTCAAGCCCTCACAGGGCCAGACGGTGACCGGCAACGAGATCGTGAGCCTGCGCTACGTCCTGCTCAACGGCAAGGACGGCAGCCAGATCGACACGAACTTCGGCAAGCAGAACCTCGGCCTCAACCTCGCGGACGCCCAGCTCCTGCCCGGGCTGAAGAAGGGCCTCACCGGCCAGAAGGTCGGCTCGCAGGTGCTCATCGCCATGCCGCCGAAGGACGCCTTCGGCACCCAGGGCAACACCGACCTCAAGGTCGGCGCCAACGACACCGTGGTGTTCCTCATGGACGTCCTCGGCACCCAGGTCCCGCTCAAGAGCGCCCAGGGCAAGGCCGTGCCACCCAAGAAGGGCCTTCCCACCGTCAAGGTCGAGCCGGGCAAGGAGGCGACCATCACCGTCCCCAAGGGTGAGAAGCCGCCGACAAAGACCGTCGACCAGCTGCTCGTCCAGGGTCAGGGAGCCCAGGTCGAGAAGGGGCAGACCATCCGCATCACCTACACCGGCGCGCTCTGGAAGAACGGCAAGAGCTTCGACAGCAGCGCCAAGAACCCCGGCGGCTACTGGGAGACGCCGATCGGCGTCGGACAGGTCATCAAGGGCTGGGACAACGGCCTCGTCGGGAAGCACGTCGGCGACCGCGTGCTGCTCGTCGTGCCGCCCGCCGACGGCTACGGCGCCGCCGGCTCGCCCCCGAAGATCAGCGGCACCGACACCCTCGTCTTCGTCGTCGACATCCTCGCCGCCTACTGAGCCGCGCAGCACCCAACCAGGAGGAGAGACATGGGCTTCGACCCGAGCACGACCAAGCCGGAGATCGACTTCTCGGGCGACGCCGCCCCGAGCGACCTCGTCGTCGAGGACCTCAAGGAGGGCGACGGCCGGGAGGCCAAGCGCGGCGACACCGTCTCGGCGCACTACGTCGGCGTCGCGCACTCCACCGGTGAGGAGTTCGACGCGTCGTGGAACCGCGGCGCCCCGCTCGACTTCCGCCTGGGCGTCGGGCAGGTCATCCAGGGCTGGGACGACGGCATCGTCGGCATGAAGGTCGGTGGCCGGCGCAGGCTCACCATCCCGGCGCACCTCGCCTACGGCGACCGCGGTGCCGGTGGCGCCATCAAGCCGGGGGAGACGCTGGTCTTCGTCGTCGACCTCGTCGACGTCCGCTGAGCCGGCTCTAGGACAGCAGCCGGGCGGCGTGCCGCCCGGCTGCTGCGCTGTAGAGGAAGGCGGCGTGGTCGTCCTCGAGGCCCCGGCCCATGGTCGAGAGCCGTACCGGCACCGACCGCAGCGCCTCGCCGAGCCCCTCGACCGGCACCTCCCGCACGCGCAGCTGCCCCGGCGCACCGGCTGCCAGGGCGTGCGCCTGCTCGGACACCAGCTGACCGAACGCGTCGTCAGGGGCGTGGCGGGGCAGCGGCAGGTCCGCGGCCACGAGACACACCCGTCCGTATGCCGTCGTGCTGTGGTGGGAGATGCCCCGGTGCCTCCCGCGGGGGTCGGCGTCGGAGACACGCAGCGCCGCGACGCCCCGCCCCCCGAGGGTGGCCGCCGCGTTGAGCGCCTCACCGGCCGCGACACCGCTGTAGCCCCAGGTCGTGCCCGTGCCGACGTTGCCGGGCCCCTGGATCACCACGGCGACGTCGGCCCCGAGGACGTGTCGGGCGGCCAGCAGCCCCGAGTGCAGCGTCACGGCCTCGTGGTCGCCGCCGTAGGCCTGTCCGACGGTGATCGTGCCTGTCAGCCAGCCGGCCTCCTGGAGCGCGGCGACGTTTCGGGAGAAGGCGATCGGCAGCGCCCCGCCGTCGGTCATGACGTACGCCACGCGGGCGTTCGGCCGGTCGGCCCGGAGGCCCGCCAGCACCGCCGGCAGCGCCGAGTGCAGGTCGGCCACGACGACGGGCAGGCCCTGGAGGTCGCCGGCGGACGCGAGCGCACCGGTCATCACGGCGTGGTGTGGGCTGTCCTGCTCGTCGACCGCCATGAACATCTGCTGCTGCGGGGTGTACCGCGCCTTGACGATGTGGCCGGGCCCCACCGGGGGGTCGGCGGGCAGCCGGTCGGGGGCGGCCACCACGAAGGCCAGGCCGCCGGTGCCCAGCCCCCGCAGGAGCGCCGACGCGTTGAGCAGCACCCGGTCGCCGGGCTGCGGCTCCCCGACGAGCGCCGTGTAGGCGAGCGCGCGCACCGTCTCGGCCCTCGCCGCGGTCCCCGGCGTCGCATCGGGGGCAGCCGGCCCCGGAGCGCCCGTGAGCCGCACGGCATACTCCACGGCGCCCGGCCATCGACCACGCTCCTCGACGACGACCCCGCTGCGCCACTGCATCACGACGCGCAGACTAGCCACGGCGGGGGCGTCCCCGTCGGGTAGCGTCGGGCGGGTGAGCACACCGACCGGCCCGGCCGCCAAGACCGAGCGGCTGCTCAACCTCGTGATGTGCCTGCTCTACACCCGCCGCCCGCTGCCGAAGTCGCGCATCCGCGACCTCGTCCCGCAGTACGGCTCCGCCGCCTCGGACGAGGCGTTCGACCGGATGTTCGAGCGCGACAAGGACGAGCTCCGCGAGCTGGGCATCCCGCTCGTCACCGCGGACATCGGCGGCGTGTGGGACGACGAGCAGGGCTACCGCATCGACCAGCGCGAGTACGCCCTGCCGGAGATCGACTTCGCCCCGGACGAGCTCGCGGTCCTCGGCCTCGCGAGCCGGGTGTGGGCGCACGCCTCCCTCGCCGGGCCGGCCGCGCAGGCCATGCGCAAGCTCAAGGCCGCCGGGATCGAGCGTGACGCCGACTCGCTCGTCGGCATCGAGCCGCGGCTGCGCACGAGCGAGCCCGGGTTCGACCCGCTCAAGAACGCCGTCGTCTTCCAGCAGGCGGTGGAGTTCGCCTACCGCACCGCTGGGGCGGGTGAGACCCGCGTCCGCCACGTCGAGCCGTGGGGGCTGGCGTCGTGGCACGGCCGCTGGTACCTCACCGGTCGCGACACCGACAAGGACGCCCCGAGGGTCTTCCGGCTCTCCCGCATCGCGGGCCCGGTCACGGCGGTCGGCAGTCGTGGGTCGTTCTCCGTGCCCGAGGACCACCGGCCCCACGAGATGATCCGCACCGAGGTGGGTCCCCAGCGGACCGGCACCGCGACCGTGCGTGCCCGCGCCGGACGCGGCCACGCCCTGCGCCGGCGCGCCCTGGGCAGCCGGGACGAGGGGGAGTGGTCGGTGCTCGAGGTCCCGTATGCCGACGCGGACACCTTCGCGGACGAGGTCACCGGCTACGGCGCCGACGCGGTCGTCGACGGGCCGGCCGAGGTGCGCGAGCTCGTGGTGCAGCGGCTCCGCGGCGCCGCAGCCGCGCACGCCCGGGTGGCTCCGTGAGCGCCCCGATGCGGAGGGGCAGGACGGCGGAGTCCGCGACCGACCGCCTCTCCCGCCTGCTCACGATGGTCCCGTGGCTCGTGAACCGTCCCGGGATCGACCTCACGGAGGCAGCGGCCGGCCTCGGCGTGAGCGAGGACCAGCTCGAGTCCGACCTCCAGCTGCTCTTCCTGTGCGGCTACGGCCAGATGCCCGACGAGCTCATCGACGCCCAGGTCGAGGGCGGGCGGGTGTTCGTCACGAACGCCGACGCCATCGCCCGGCCCCTGCGGCTCGGCGTCGACGAGGCCCTCACGCTCATGGTGGGCCTGCGCGCCCTCGCCGCCATCCCCGGGCTCGGTGAGCGCGCGGCGGTCGAGCGTGCCCTCGCCAAGCTCGAGCAGGCGACGGGCGCCACGGCTGCCGCGGCCGCCCGCGTCGACGTCGCGATCGACGGCGACGTCGAGGCCGCGCTCCTCGTGGACGCCCGGCGGGCCGTCCAGGAGCACCGTCGCGTGCACCTGCGCTACCTGGTGCCGAGCCGCGACGAGGCCACCGAGCGCGACGTCGACCCCATGCGGGTCGTGAACCTCGACGCCCGCTGGTACCTCGAGGGCTGGTGCCACCGGGCGCAGGACACCCGGCTCTTCCGCCTCGACCGGATCGAGTCGCTGGAGGTCCTCGCCGCCGACGGCACGCCCCCCGAGCAGGCGACCTGGCGCGACCTCGACGCAGGCACCTTCCAGCCCCACGAGGACGACGTGCTCGTGACCGTCCGGCTCGAGCCCGGCGCGGCCTGGGTGAGCGACTACTACCCCGTGGAGTGGGTGGAGGACGGCCCCGACGGGTCCCAGGTCGTCGGGCTCCGGACCGCCGACACGCTGTGGCTCCAGCGCCTGCTGTGGCGGCTCGGCGGGCGGGGCGTGGTCCTCGACCCGCCCGGGCTGGGGCAGGAGGTGCGCGCCGGCGCACAGGCCGCGCTCACGGCATACGGGGAAGCGGCCGGAGCCGACCCCGGGGACGGGTAGGGTCGGGCCCCGTGTGGTGGTGGGTCCTCATCTGGGTGCTCCTCGTCGTCGTCGCGGCTGCCTCCCTCGGCAGCCGCGCCTGGGCGGTGTGGGGGCAGGCCAAGGAGCTGGGCGCCGAGGCGCGACGCGCGTCGGCGCTCGTC
>JAICIN010000087.1 GCA_025924375.1 Dermatophilaceae bacterium
GGTGCTGGGCGATCTTCTTGCCGAACGCCTCGCGCTGCTGGGCGTAGGCGATGCCGAGCTCGAAGGCCCGCATCGCCACCCCGCACGCGCGGGCCGCGACGTTGACGCGGCCCACCTCCACGCCGTCCATCATCTGGTAGAACCCTCGGCCCGGCTCGCCGCCGAGGATCTGCGCGCTCGTGGTGCGGTGGCTCTCCAGGACGAGCTCGGTGGTGTCGACACCCTTGTAGCCCATCTTCTCGATCTTTCCCGGCACCGTGACGCCCTGCGCGGTCTCGCCGAACCCGGGCTCCTTCTCGACGAGGAACGTCGTCATGTTCTTGTAGACCGAGTCGGCACCGGTGTCCGTCTTCACCAGCACCGCAACGAGATTCGCGCTGCCGCCGTTGGTCAGCCACATCTTCTGGCCGGTGATCGTCCAGTCGTCGGAGTCACCGTCACGCACCGCCTTGGTCCTGATGGCCGACACGTCGGAGCCCAGCCCGGGCTCGCTCATCGAGAAGGCGCCGCGGACCTCGCCGGTCGCCATCCTCGGCAGGTACCTCTGCTTCTGCTCGTCCGTGCCGTGCTGGAGGAGCATGTAGGCGACGATGAAGTGGGTGTTGATGATGCCGCTCACCGACATCCACCCGCGCGCGATCTCCTCCACGCACAGGGCGTAGGTCAGCAGCGACTCCCCCAGCCCGCCGTACTCCTCGGGGATCATCAGCCCGAAGATCCCCATCTCCTTCATGCCCTCGACGATCTTGGTGGGGTACTCGTCGGCGTGCTCGAGCTCCTGCGCCACCGGGATGACCTGCTCGTCGACGAACTGCCGCACGAGCGCCAGCAGCTCGCGCTGCTCCTCGGTCAGGCCGTCGGTGGTCTGCAGTCTCGACATGGTGGCGAGTATGCCGAGTGCCCACCTCCCGGGGGAGGGTCGCGGCGTGTGAGGCTCACCGCATCCCCGCCCGACCGACTCCTCCCCTCCGCCCTCCCCCTCCGCCCTCCTTCCGACTTTGGGTGCCCAGACGACGGCTGGGCGCGTCGTCTGGGCACCCAAAGTCGGGAAGGAGTCCGGAAGGAGTCGGGGGGAGTCGCGGGGCCCTCGGGACGGGTGACGAGCGTCGAGAGGAAAAGCAGTGGCGCCGGCGGCGGGCGGTGCGCGAGGCTGGGCCGACCACGCGGCATACCGGATGCAGCGGCGACTCCGAGGAGGCACCACATGTCGACGACCGTCCTGGGCGCGACCCGTGCCCGTCCCCCTCACACCATGGAGTCCCGCAGTGCATTTCCAGGAGCAACCGTTCCCTGAGGTCCCCGGCTTCGCCTTCGACAGCCTTCCCGACGCGCCGCCCGAGGGCGAGCGCTGGTCCACCTGGGACGGCGCCACCCACGGCCCGGCGCCGCGCCCTGACTGGGTCATCACCTCCCTCGGCGCGGTCGAGGCGGACCTCGGCGTCCTCAAGACCGGCAAGGAGGCCGACGTCCACGTCGTGCGCCGCTGGGTCCCCGACGGCACGGAGGCACCGGCCCTCGACAGCTGGCTGGCCGCCAAGCGGTTTCGCACCGGCGAGCACCGGCTCTTCCATCGCGACGCCGGCTACCAGGAGGGCCGGCGCGTCCGCCGCAGCCGCGAGATGCGGGCGATGGCGCACCGCACCGAGTTCGGCCGCGAGCTGCTCTCGGGCCAGTGGGCCGCAGCCGAGTTCGCGGCGCTCGGGGAGCTCTGGGGCCTGGGCCTGCCGGTCCCCTACCCGGTGCAGCTGAGCGAACGGGAGATGCTCATGGAGCTCATCGGACGCGGCGGTGTGGCGGCTCCCCGGCTCGCGCAGACCCAGCCGGCGCCCGACCTCCTCGCGGAGCTGTTCGAGCAGCTGCGCTCGTCGATGCTCGTCCTCGCGCGGCGCGGGTGGACGCACGGCGACCTGTCCGCCTACAACGTCCTGCTCGACGAGGAACGTCTCGTCATCATCGACTGGCCGCAGGTCGTCGACCTCATCGGAAACCCTCGTGGCTTCGAGTTCCTCGAGCGCGACGTGCTCAACGTCTGCCGGTGGTTCCGCGGCCGCGGCCTCGACCTCGACGAGGGCGAGCTGCTCGGTGACCTCGTCGCCGAGGCCACGTCGCGCTGGTAGCCGGCCCCGGGACGCCACGGTGCCGCGCCGGCAGCCGGCCACCCGGGGGCACTGCGACGCGGACCGGCGTAGGCGTCAGTAGACGACGACCCGGCTGCCGACGGGCATGAGGGCCTGCGCCCAGATCATGTCCATCGCAGGGTTGCTCACGCGCGCGCAGCCGTGCGAGGCAGGGTAGCCGGGCACCGAGCCGGCACCGTGGACCGCGATGCCGCCGTTGAAGTACCGCGGGCGCCACAGGTCGCCGAGCGGTCCCTTGTCGAGATGGTCGACGGTGCGGAACACGGTGAACGAGCCGGCCGGGGTCGTCGCGATGGCGGTGCCGCCGCTGCCGGTCGTGTAGGGCTGGCCGCTGCCGGTGCTGGTGTTGAGGACGAGCGTGACGCGGCCTCCGCGGACGACGAGGAGGAGCTGACGGGCCTTGTCGACCTCGACACCGGTGCCGCCCACCTGCGACTGGGGGCGCACCCCGGCCTCGAGGGCGCGGCGGGTGGCCGGGCCGAAGACGCCGTCGCGGCCGAGGCCGGCGGCCTTCTGCAGGGCCATGACGGCCTGGGTGGTCAGGCCGCCGTAGGTGCCGTCCGGCGTGCCCAGCCAGTAGCCGAGGCCGGAGAGGCGCTGCTGCACGGTCTCGACGTAGGCGCCGGAGTCGCCGGGGTGCAGCGTGTCACCGGGCCTGGGCGCCGGTGGCGGCGGCGGTGACGTCGGCGTCGCGGGGGTGGTGGGTGAGCTGGCCGGCCGCGGTGTGCTGCTCGGCTGGGCCGTGGTCGTGGGCGCGGGACTGGTGGGGGTCGCCGTCGACGGCGCGGGGCTTGCGGGCACCGGGCTCGTCGGCGCCGGGCTCCTCGGATGGGTGCTCGTCGGAGGGGTGCTCGTCGGGGCCGGGCTCGTCGGCGGGGGACCGCTCGCCGTCGTCGGCGCCGCGACGTGGTCCGACGCCGCGCTCGTCCGGTGCACGGTGACCCCGCAGCCGGCCAGCCCGAGCGTGCCGGCCAGCGTCACCGCGGCCAGCCCGCAGCCCGCTCCCCGCCTGCGCCTCATGGCGTCCTCCGTCCTCCCCGGGGCCATGCCCCGACCGGCTCCCACATGGTGGCGCACGACGTCGGGACGGCGGCGCACCCACGCCGACGGCGCCGGCGTGGCGACTGGTGCGGTCGCACTCCCCCGAGGGCGACCGCACCCCCTCAGACGCTCGGCCGCGGGAAAAGGTTGTCGCCGGGTCACCGGGCCCCGGCGGCAGCGGTCGGTGAGGCCGGGTGGAGGCGCGCCGTCGGTGCCCGGCCCTACCGTGGCGCCATGGTGGACGACGAAGCGGAGCGGCTGGGGCCCGGCGGTGACGGCATGGAGCTCGAGGTCACCGGTGAGATCTGGCACTGGCGCGGTCCGTCGCCCTACCACTTCGTCACGGTGCCCGAGGAGGAGAGCGCGGAGCTGCGCGAGGTCTCGGCCGGGGTGAGCTACGGCTGGGGCATGATCCCGGTCCGGGCGCACACCGGCGACACCGAGTGGCAGACCTCCCTGTTCCCCAAGGACGGCCTCTACGTCGTGCCCGTCAAGGACGCGGTGCGGGCGGCCGAGGCGCTCGAGGAGGGTGACGTGGTCACGGTGCGGCTGACCGTCGGAGGAGCGAGGTGACCACGCGCTCGCGGTCGCGCCACCTCAGCGTCTCGATCCAGCGGCCGGCCGCTGAGGTCTACGACTACGCCGCTGACCCGTCACACCTGCCGGCGTGGGCGGCGGGTCTGGCCGGATCCACGGTGGAGCTCGTCGACGGCCGGTGGGTGACGGACTCCCCGATGGGCCGGGTGACCTTCACGTTCGCGCCGCGCAACCCGTTCGGGGTGCTCGACCACGACGTCAGCCTCCCCGGAGGCCAGACCGTCCACAACCCCCTCCGCGTGCTGCCCGACGGCGACGGCTGCGAGGTCGTCTTCAGCCTCCGCCAGCGGGCCGGTGTGGGCGACGAGCAGTTCGAGCGTGACGCCGCCGCGGTGGCGCGGGACCTGTTGCGGCTGAAGGAGGTCCTGGAGTCGACGTAGCGCTCACGGCCCCGCGGCGCGCGTTTCGTCCCCGCTCCCGGCCATGGCCTGTGCGACCACGGAGGCGAACTCCTCCCGGTGGGTGAAGAGGTTGTTGTGCGACCCGGGCAGGACGACAGCGTGCCCGGTCGAGCCGGCGCGAGCGGCGAGCTCGTCGAGCCACGCCGGGCTGGCGAACGAGTCGGCCTCGCCGGCGGTGACGGTGAGCGGCACCCGGAGCCTGCCCACGCGCTCCTCGACCCGGTGGCGCCGGGCGGACTGGACGATGCGGACGAGGTCGGTGCGCACCTTCACGACGTCCCTCACCACGACGAGCTCCTTGGGGGTGTCCCTGCTGTATGCCGTGAGGGCAGCGGGCAGCAGGCCGCGCAGTGGGCGCTGGTCGGGCTGGAAGGTCGGTCCTGCCATCACCAGCCCCAGCCCGGACAGGGAGTCCTGCGCCGCGAGGACCGCCTCGAGCGCCACGTTGGCACCGGTCGAGTGGCCCACCACGACAACCGGCCCGTGGAGCCCGGCCGCCGACATCCAGCGTGCCGCCATCCAGCGGGCCGCCAGCCGGGCGAGCGCCGGCACGGTGGGCGCCGTCCGCTGGCCCCGGCCCCGCCAGGCAAGCGGGTCGAACACCAGCGTCTCGATGCCGCGCGCGGCCTGGAGCCGGGCCAGCGGCAGCACGTAGCGCGGCAGGGCGAGCCCCGGGAACACCAACGCCGTGCCGTGCCGGGGCACAGCTCCTGTGGGCCCGGGCTGGAAGCGCAGGACCCGCAGCCAGCAGCCGTCGACCCGGTGCCACTCCGTGCTCGTCGTGACCGGCCGTGCGACGTCGCCGGTCACTGGGCCGGCACCCGTCGCGCGGCACGGTAGGCCGGCTCGCGCAGCCGTCGGACCACCTCGTACTGGGACGTCCCGGGAAGCTGGTGAACGACCGGGTCGTGGCGCTCGGCGTCCGTCGTCCCGCTGTGGCGGCCGCCGGCACGCAGCTCACCGGCGCGGACCCACGGACCCCGCCCGACGGCATACGAGATGGCCATCGTGGGCGGCAGCTCACCCTCCGGCACCAGGGCAGGGACGGGGGCGTGCACGCGCAACAGGAGCGGGCCGCACGGCGCGCGGAGCGGCAGGAGGGTGGTGAGGGCGCCGCTGCCCACGCTGCTCCGGAGCCGCAGGTTCAGCCGGCCGAGCGCACTGGTGCCGGTCGAGGCGAACAGGAGGTCGGCGGCAGCCCCGTCACCGGGGTGCAGGCGGAGGGCGACGCCGTAGATGTCGGGGAGCCGCTTCGGCAGGCCGATCGCCCGCGAGACCCGAGCGCTGCCCTCCTGGACGGCCGGCTCGTCGAGCCAGGGCACGCCGGTGCGCTGCCCGCCGTGCATGACCGTCGTGACGTCGAAGGTGGCACCTTGCGGGTGCAGCGGCCGCCCGTCGCGCAGCTCGGCCGTGACCCGGGCCAGCTCCCCCAGCGTGAGGCCGGCAGCACGGGCGGCGAGGCCGGCAGCACCGGTGCCGAGGTCAACAGCCGGAGCGGTGTGCCCGGCCCCCGCCTGCCGTGGTCGGGTCTGAGGTCGGGGCACCACGGCAGCGTATGCGCGCTGCCCGGTCCTCACGAGTCGAGTGCGCGGATCGCCTCGTCCATCGCCAGGAGCCGGTGCGCGGTCTCGACGTGCAGGCTCTCGACCATCCGGCCGTTGTGGGTGACGACGCCCGAGCCGGCACCCGCCTCCCAGGCCTGCAGGATGCCGCGAGCCTCCTCGACCTGCTCGGGACCGGGTGCGAACGCCGCGTTGCAGGCCTCGACCTGTCCGGGGTGGACCAGCGTCTTGCCGTCGAAGCCCAGCTCCCGGCCCTGCCGGCACTCGGCCTCGAACCCCGCGGCGTCCTTGACGTCGTTGTAGACGCCGTCGAGGACCACCTTCCCCGTCGCCCGCGCCGCCAGCAGGCACAGCGAGAGCCCGGTGAGGAGCGGCTGCCGGCCCGCTACGTGCTCGGCGTGCAGCTCCTTGGCGAGGTCGTTGGTGCCCATGACGAGCACGGCGAGCCGGTCTGAGGCCGCCGCGATCTCCTCGCAGTGCAGCATGGCCCGCGGCGTCTCGACCATCGCCCAGAGCCGGGTGCGGGCGGGCGCCCCGGCCGCCTCCATCGCCGCGACGATCGCGCGCACCTCGTCGCCCGAGCCGACCTTGGGCACGACCAGCCCGTCGGGGCCGGCCGCGCACACCGCCGCGAGGTCCCCGTCGTGCCACGGGGTGCCGGCCGCGTTGACCCGGATGGTGAGCTCCCGCCGACCGTAGGCGCCGGATGCCGCTGCCCGGCAGGCCTTCTCGCGCGCCTGCTCCTTCGCGTCGGGCGCGACCGCGTCCTCGAGGTCGAGGATGAGCGCGTCGACGGGGAGCGTCTTGGCCTTCTCGAGGGCCCGCTCGTTGGACGCCGGCAGGTAGAGCACCGAGCGCCGCGGCCGGTACGCCGACCCACGGGGGACGCCGCCCCCCGTGGACCCTCCCGACCCACGGGAGGCTCCCCCCGTGGAACCCCCGGCGACGTCACGCGAGGTCACGACGCGCCTTCCCACTCCGGCGACCGGCCGGCATACCGCTGCGCCAGCTCGGGATCGGTCGCCGCGAGCCGCTCGGCGAGCTCGAGGAGGACCTGGCACTGCTTGACGCTCGCGTCGTCCTCCATCTTCCCGTCGAGCATCACGGCGCCGGTGCCGTCGCCCATGGCCTCGACGACGCGCCGCGCGTGGGCGACGTCCTCCGGTGAGGGGCTGAACACCCGCTTGGCGATCTCCACCTGCACCGGGTGCAGCGACCAGGCGCCGACGCAGCCCAGGAGGAACGCGTTGCGGAACTGGTCCTCGCACGCCACGACGTCGGCGATGTCGCCGAACGGGCCGTAGAACGGCAGCAGCCCGTTGGCGGCGCACGCGTCGACCATGCGCGCGATCGTGTAGTGCCACAGGTCCTGCTGGTGCGCCGGCCGATGGGCGTGGATCTCGGGCGCGCCGTCCGTCGTGGGCGGGTCCTCCCGCACGAGGTAGCCGGGGTGACCACCCCCGACGCGCGTGGTCTTCATCCGGCGGTCGGCGGCGAGGTCGGCCGGCCCGAGGGAGAGGCCCTGCATGCGGGGGCTGGCGGCGCAGATCTCCTCGACGTTCGTGACGCCGCGCGCGGTCTCGAGGATGGCGTGGACGAGGACCGGCCGCTGCAGCCCGGCCCGCGCCTCGAGCTGGGCCAGCAGCCGGTCGACGTAGTGGATGTCCTCGGCGCCCTCGACCTTGGGGACCATGACGACGTCGAGCTTGTCGCCCACCTCCGTGACGAGCGTCGTGAGGTCGTCGAGCACCCATGGCGAGTCGAGCGCGTTGACGCGGGTCCACAGCTGGGTGTGCTCGCCGAACTCGGTGTCGCGCGCGATCCGGACCAGGCCGGCGCGGGCGGCCTCCTTGCGGTCCGCCTTCACCGCGTCCTCGAGGTTGCCCAGGAGGATGTCGACGCTGCCCACCATCTGCGGCACCTTGGCCGCCATCTTCTCGTTGCCCGGGTCGAAGAAGTGGATGACCCTGGACGGGCGCACCGGCACCTCCCGCAGAGGCGTGGGAGCGCCCACGGCGAGGGGCCGGAAGAAGTCCTTGGGGCTGCGCATGCGCGGACGCTAGCAGCGACCCCGCGCGGCGGGTTATGACACAGTTCACGGTGTGACCGAGCCCGCCGCGACCCCGCCGGTGAACGTCACCGCGCTCTTCGCGGAGGGGGCCTCGAAGTCGGCGCTGGTGTGGGTCGACGTGCCCGGCGACCGCGCCTGGCCGGTCTGGCACGCGTGGGCCGACGACACCGTCTACGTCGTCTCGGGTCCGGGCGAGCAGGAGCTCCCGTGGCTGCCGGCGGAGGTCGGGATCGTCCTGCGCAGCAAGGACAGCGGGGGCCGGCTGCTGCGGGTGCGCGCGACGGTGCGCGAGGTGGCTCCGGACAGCGAGGGGTGGCAGGCGGCGACCACCGCCCTCGCTGCCGCGCGGCTCAACGCGACCGACGACCTTCTCACCCGCTGGGCGCAGGAGTGCACGGTCCGCGCCCTCCAGCCGTTCGGCGAGCCGCTCGAGTCACCGGGGAGGTACTCGCGCTCCTCCCACTCGGCGCCGCCGCCTGCCACGCCGGCGACGACCGCACGCTGGAAGCCCTGGCACTTCCGGGGCCGTCCCCGTCGCCGCCGGGGCACTCGTCCTCCCGACGAGGGACAGCAGGACGGATAGCCTTGCGCGCGTGAGCACCCCGTCGCGTGTCTTCGTGGGCCGCCTGACCAGCCTGAGCGTCTTCGACCCGCTCGGCGACCAGGTCGGCCGCGTCCGCGACGTCGTCGTCACGTTCAGCACCAACCGCCGGCGTCCCCGCGCGATCGGCCTCGTCGTCGAGGTGCCCGGGCGGCGGCGCGTGTTCGTGCCCATGACCCGGGTCACCTCGGTCGACGGCGGGCAGGTGATCACGACCGGGCTGGTGAACATGCGGCGCTTCGAGCAGCGCGGCAGCGAGGTCCTCGTGATGGCGGAGATCCTCGACCGCCTCGTCACGGTGCGCGACCGGGAGGGCGACTACGAGGCGACCGTCGAGGACGTCGCCATCGAGCGTGAGCGCACCCGCGACTGGGTGATCTCGCGGGTGTTCGTGCGGCAGGGCGCCCCCAAGAGCCACCTCGGTCCGTTCCGGCGCCGCCGGGGGGCCACGGTGCTCGTGCCCGTCGAGGACGTCCACGGCATCCACCAGGCGCCCCACGGCCAGGGCGCGGCCAGGTTGCTCGAGAGCTACGACGACCTCAAGGCCGCCGACCTCGCCGAGGTGATCCACGACCTGACCCCGCAGCGGCGCGCGCAGGTCGCTGCGGCGCTCGACGACGAGAAGCTCGCCGACGTGCTCGAGGAGCTGCCCGAGGACGACCAGGTCGAGATCCTGGCCACCCTGCAGAGCGAGCGCGCCGCCGACGTCCTCGAGGCCATGGAGCCGGACGACGCCGCGGACCTGCTCTCCGAGCTGCCCCCGGAGCAGGCCGAGCGCCTGCTCCAGATGATGGACGCCGACGACCAGGCCGACCTGCGGCGCCTGCTCACCTACGAGGAGAAGACGGCCGGCGGCATGATGACGTCCGAGCCGGTGATCCTGCCCCCCGAGGCGACGATCGCCGAGGCCCTCGCCGTGGTGCGGAGGGCGGAGCTGTCCCCCGCGCTCGCCTCCACGGTCTACGTGTGCCGGCCGCCGCTGGAGACGCCGACCGGGAAGTTCCTCGGGATGGTCCACATCCAGCGGCTGTTGCGGGAGCCGCCCCACGCGCCGGTCGGGGGCATCCTCGACGCGGAGATCGACCCCCTGCTCCCCGACGCGCCGCTCGACGCCGTCACCCGCACCCTCGCGATCTACAACCTCGTCGGCATCCCCGTCGTCGACGAGGAGGGTGCGCTGCTCGGTGCCGTGACCGTCGACGACGTGCTCGACCACATCCTCCCCGAGGACTGGCGCGAGGAGCGGCACGAGGTGACCAGTGGCTGACCGCCGGGACAGCGGGATCCGCCTCGACCAGCCCCGTGAGGTGCGGCCCGGGCTGATCCCGCGCGGCCGCTACGACCCGGAGGCCTTCGGCAGGTTCGCCGAGAAGTTCGCCCGCTACATGGGGACCGCACGCTTCCTCATGTACATGACGGTCTTCGTGATCCTGTGGATCGCCTTCAACGTCATCGGGATCTTCGGCTACAAGTGGGACGCCTACCCCTTCATCCTGCTCAACCTCTTCTTCTCCACCCAGGCGTCCTACGCGGCACCACTGATCCTCCTGGCCCAGAACCGCCAGGACGACCGCGACCGCGTGACGATCGAGCAGGACCGCGCCCGCGACGAGCGCAACCTCGCCGACACCGAGTACCTCACCCGCGAGGTGGCCGCCCTCCGGCTGGCCATGCGGGACGCCGCGACCCGCGACTTCGTGCGCTCCGAGCTGCGCGGGCTGCTCGAGGAGATGGAGGAGCGCGGGCTCGAGGTCCGCGCACGGCGTGACCCGTCAGACACCGGGGACGGGGCGGGCGGCGGCTCGAGGGCGCAGGCCGCGACCTAGCATGGGGGCATGTCCTCCCCCGCTGCGGTAGCCGACGACGTCCTCCACGAGGCTCTCGCGACGGTCATCGACCCGGAGATCCGGCGGCCGATCACCGAGCTCGGCATGGTGGAGCGAGTGGCGGCCGACGAGGCCGGCCGGGTCGCCGTGACGATCCTGCTCACCGTGTCCGGCTGCCCGATGAAGGACACCCTGCGCCGGGACACCACCGCGGCCCTCGCCCGCGTGCCCGGGGTCACCGGCGTCGAGGTCACCCTCGGCGTCATGAGCGACGAGCAGCGCAAGGAGCTGCGCACGCAGCTGCGTGGCGGGAGCGCCGAGCGCGAGGTCCCCTTCGCCCGCCCGCAGAGCCTCACCCGCGTGTATGCCGTGGCCTCCGGCAAGGGTGGGGTCGGCAAGTCCTCCGTCACGGTCAACCTCGCGGCGTCGCTCGCCGAGAGCGGGCTCCGCGTGGGTGTCGTCGACGCCGACGTCTACGGCTTCTCGGTCCCCCGCATGCTGGGCGTCGCCCAGCGGCCGACGCAGGTGGACGACATGATCCTGCCGCCCCTGAGCCACGGCGTGAAGGTCATCTCGATCGGGATGTTCGTGCCCGGGAACCAGCCGGTGGTGTGGCGCGGCCCGATGCTCCACCGCGCCCTCCAGCAGTTCCTCTCCGACGTCTTCTGGGGCGACCTCGACGTGCTCCTGCTCGACCTGCCTCCCGGCACGGGCGACATCGCCATCTCCGTCGCCCAGCTCATCCCCGGGGCCGAGATCCTCGTCGTCACGACGCCCCAGCAGGCGGCTGCGGAGGTGGCCGAGCGCGCCGGGTCGATCGCCCTGCAGACCCACCAGCGCATCGTCGGCGTCATCGAGAACATGTCGTGGCTCGAGCTGCCCGACGGCAGCCGTCAGGAGATCTTCGGCTCCGGCGGAGGACAGATGGTGGCCGACTCCCTGACCCGGTCGGTCGGCGCGCCGGTCCCGCTCCTCGGCCAGATCCCGCTCGACACGAGGCTCCGGATCGGGGGCGACGAGGGCCTGCCCGTCGTCCTCGGCGCGCCGGAGAGCGCGGCGGGCGCCGCGCTGCGAGGGATCGCCCGCGGCCTCGCCACCCGCAGCCGCAGCCTGGCGGGGCGCTCGCTGGGGCTCACGCCGACCGGCCGCTGAC
>JAICIN010000088.1 GCA_025924375.1 Dermatophilaceae bacterium
GCGCGAGCACCCCCGCAAGGGCGAGGCCGAGATCCGCCGGGTCGTCATGGAGCAGCTCGAGCTCGTCGGGCTCCAGGGCGCCGAGGGCAAGCTCCCCGGGGAGATCTCCGGCGGGATGCGCAAGCGCGCGGGGCTGGCGCGGGCGCTGGTCCTCGACCCGGAGATCATCCTCTTCGACGAGCCGGACTCCGGCCTCGACCCGGTGCGCACGGCCTACCTCAACCAGCTCATCGTCGACCTCAACGCGCAGACCGAGGCCACCTTCCTCATCGTCACCCACGACATCAACACCGCCCGCACGGTGCCGGACAACATCGGCCTGCTCTACCACCGCCACCTCGCGATGTTCGGTCCCCGGGAGATGCTGCTCAGCTCCGAGGAGCCGGTGGTCCGCCAGTTCCTCAATGCCCAGCGGGTGGGCCCGATCGGCATGTCGGAGGAGAAGGACGCCGACGAGCTCGCCGCGGAGTCCGGTCAGGAGCTGCCGCCGCTGCCGCCCATCACCGCGCAGCTCGAGCCGAGCGACGGCTCCGCCCGGCGGACGGCGCGAGTCCCGGGGGAGTGGTGCCGGGAGCACGGCGTGACACCACCAGCCGGGTCCTTCCAGCCGGCCGGAGCCGCGGTCGCCGGAGCCGGAGCCGGCGCCGGAGCCGAGGTCGCCGTCGGCGACCCGCAGGTCTCGGAGCCGGTCGCGTGAACAACCCCGTCACCGCCGCCCTGCGCCACAGCGGGTCCCTGTTCGCGATGGTCCTCGACGTCTGCCGTGCCCTGCCCCGGAGGCCGTTCCAGGGCAAGGAGCTGATCCAGCAGTGCTGGTTCATCGCCTCCGTGACGATCGTGCCGACGGCGCTCGTGTCGATCCCGTTCGGCGCCGTCATCGCGCTCCAGCTCGGCACGCTGACCCGCCAGCTCGGCGCCCAGTCCTTCACCGGCGCCGCGAGCGTCCTGGCCGTCGTGCGCGAGGCCTCGCCGATCGTCACGGCCCTGCTCATCGCCGGTGCGGGCGGCTCGGCCATCTGCGCCGACCTGGGGTCGCGCAAGATCCGCGAGGAGATCGACGCCATGGAGGTCCTGGGGATCAGCCCGATCCAGCGCCTGGTCGTGCCGCGGGTGCTCGCGGCGATGCTCGTCGCGGTCCTCCTCAACGGCCTCGTCTCGGTCGTCGGCGTGGCGGGCGGCTACTTCTTCAACGTCGTCATCCAGGGCGGGACACCGGGCGCCTACCTCGCGTCCTTCACCGCCCTGGCGCAGCTGGCGGACCTGTGGACGAGCGAGCTCAAGGCGCTCGTCTTCGGCTTCATCGCCGCCGTCGTCGCGTCCTACAAGGGCCTGACGGCCGGTGGTGGCCCCAAGGGCGTCGGCGACGCCGTCAACCAGAGCGTCGTCATCACCTTCATGTTCCTCTTCGTCGTCAACTTCGTGGCCAGCGCCGTCTACTTCCAGCTCGTCCCCCAGAAGATCTGAGGAGGTGCCGCCCGTGAGCGCCATGACTCGAGCCGCCAGGCTCGCCCACCGTCCCGTCGACGCGCTCGACGACCTCGGGGAGCAGATGCGCTTCTACGTCCGCTCCCTCGCCTGGAGCCCGCGGACCGTGCGGCGCTACAAGAAGGAGGTCATCCGCCTCCTCGCGGAGGTCTCCCTGGGCACCGGCGCGCTCGCGGTCATCGGCGGCACCGTCGGCGTCATCGCGTTCCTCGCCTTCTTCACGGGCAGCCAGGTCGGGCTGCAGGGCTACTCGAGCCTCGACCAGCTCGGCACCGCGGCCTTCTCGGGGTTCGTCTCCGCCTACCTCAACACGCGCGAGATCGCCCCCCTCGTCGCCGGCCTCGCCCTGGCGGCCACCGTCGGCTGCGGCTTCACCGCCCAGCTCGGCGCCATGCGGATCTCCGAGGAGGTCGACGCGCTCGAGGTCATGGGCATCCCCTCACTGCCCTTCCTCGTCACGACCCGGATGATCGCCGGGTTCGTCGCCGTCGTCCCGCTCTACGTCCTGGGCCTGCTCTGCTCCTACGGCGCGACCCGGTTCATCGTCACGGCGTACTTCGGGCAGTCCACGGGGACCTACGACCACTACTTCCACCTGTTCCTGCCGCCGGTGGACGTCCTCTACTCCTTCCTCAAGGTCGTCGTCTTCGCCGTGGTGATCATCCTCATCCACTGCTACTACGGCTACACGGCCTCCGGGGGCCCCGCCGGCGTCGGCGTCGCCGTCGGCAAGGCGGTGCGCACCTCCATCGTGGCGATCAACATCGTCGACTTCTTCCTGTCGCTGGCGCTCTGGGGCGCGACGACCACGGTGAGGATCGCGGGGTAGGCCGTGCTGGGCCCGAGCACCGGCGCGCTCTCGCGTCTCAGCAACCGCGCCTACGGCGTGGTGTTCCTCGTCGTCGTCGCCCTGCTGGCGGGGCTCTCCGTGGCGGCGTTCCAGAAGCGGTTCACGCCGGTCACCATGGTGACCCTCCTGACCGACCACGTCGGCTCCCAGCTGTCGCAGGGCTCGGACGTCAAGCTCCGCGGCCTCATCGTGGGCGAGGTCCGCAGCGTCGAGAGCCGCGGCCACGGGGCGCGCCTCGAGCTCGCCCTCGAACCCTCGCAGGTCGCGCAGATCCCCGCGGACGTGCAGGCCCGGCTGCTGCCGAAGACGCTCTTCGGTGAGCGCTACGTCTCCCTCGTGGCACCCGACGCGGGCCACCCGGCACGCCACATCTCCGAGGGCGCCACCATCCCGCAGGACCGCTCCAGCGCCGCGATCGAGCTGGAGAAGGTCTTCGACGACCTGCTGCCCCTGCTGCGCACCGTCGAGCCGGCCAGGCTCGCCACCACCCTCAACGCGCTCGCCACGACCCTCGACGGACGGGGCGCCCGACTCGGGAAGAACCTCGTGGCCGTCGACGACTACCTGCGGGCCCTCAACCCGAGGATGCCCGCCATCCAGGCCGACATCTCCGGACTGGCCGACCTGGCCAGCACGTATGCCGTGGCCGCGCCGGAGCTCGTCCGCGCGGCTCGGGCGCTGGTCACCACGAGCCGGACGCTGGTCGAGAAGAAGGACCAGCTCGCGGGGTTCCTGGCCGGCACCGCCGGCTTCGCCAACACCGCGTCGGGGTTCCTCGAGGCCAACGAGCAGCGGATCATCCAGACCGGCCGGGTCTCGCGTCCGACCCTGGCCGTCCTCGCCCGCTACTCCCCGGAGTACCCGTGCATGGCTGCCGCGCTCACCAACTGGATCCCCCTCATCGGCCAGACGTTCGCCAGCGGCTCCTTCCACATCACCCTCGAGGTCACGCCCCAGCGGCAGGGCTACCACCCCGGGGAGGAGCCGTCGTGGCAGGACGACCGCGGACCACAGTGCTACGGCCTGCCCGACCACCACGGCGACCAGGAGCACCCCTACCCCGGCCAGCGCTTCCGCGACGGCACCGACGGCGCGGGCACGAGCGCGCCCCTCCTCAGCGCCCTGCCCTCCGCCTTCGCCAGCCCGGCGGGGGCCGACATCGCCGACCCGGACTCGGGCCTCGCGGGCACGACCGCCGAGCAGCAGGTCGTCGCCGCACTGCTCGGCACGGACACCGGCCCGGCCGCGCCGTCGGCCATCACGACGCTCCTCGCCGGCCCGGTCCTGCGCGGCACGGTGGTGAGCCAGCAGTGAGCACCCGCTCGAGCCTGACGAGGTTCCTCCTCTTCGTCGCCTGCACCCTGCTCGCCACCGGCACCCTGGCCGCCACCATCGCCAACGTGCAGCTCGGCGACAAGGGCACCTACCGGGCCCTCTTCACCGACGTCACCGGCCTGGCGACCGGCCAGGAGGTCCGCATCGCCGGCGTGCGTGTCGGCGAGGTCACCGGCATCGCGGTGGCGAGGGACCGCGCCCACGCCCTCGTGACCTTCACCGTCCTGAAGACCAGCGTCCTCACCGGTGGCACCGTCGCGACGATCAAGTACCGCAACCTCGTCGGGGAGCGCTACGTCGCGCTGACCGAGGGCGTGGGCGACGCCACGCCACTGCGCGACGGCGCCACGATCGGGCTGGACCACACCCACTCGGCGCTCGACCTCACCGTCCTGTTCAACGGTTTCAAGCCCCTGTTCGCAGCCCTCTCGCCCAAGGACGTCAACGAGCTCTCCGGCGAGATCATCGCCGTCCTGCAGGGTGAGGGCGGCACCGTCAACTCCCTCCTCGCCCGGACGGCGTCGCTGACCTCGACCCTGGCGGCCCGCGACGCCGTCATCGGCCGCACCGTCGGCAACCTCAACGCCGTCCTCGCGACCGTGGACGAGCACGACGCCGCCCTCAGGAGCCTCATCGACCAGCTCCAGCGGTTCGTGTCCGGCCTCGCCGCCGACCGGGAGACCATCGGCTCCTCGCTGGCCAACATCAACGACCTCACCGCCCAGACCGCCGACCTGCTGGCAGCCGCCCGGCCGCCGCTGAAGGACGACATCGCCAACCTGCGGTCGCTGGCGAGCGGCCTGAACACCCCGGAGAGCACGGCGGCCTTCGAGCGGTTCATGACGACCACCCCCGGCAAGCTGGCGACGATCACCCGCACCGCGAGCTACGGCTCGTGGTTCAACTTCTACCTCTGCCGCTTCGACGGCACCGTGCAGCTGCCGACCGGACCGGTCAAGCCGTCCTACGCCGTGTCCGCCGCGAGGTGCCGATGAGCACCCCGTTCCGGGAGCGCAACCCCGTCCCCATCGGCGCGGTGGGCCTGCTCCTCGTCGCGGCGCTGCTCGTCGCGGCCTTCAACATCGACCGGCTGCCGCTCCTGGGCGACGGGACGTCCTACCGCGCGGCGTTCTCGGAGGCCGGAGGCCTGCGCCCCGGCGACGACGTGATGGTCGCCGGCGTCAAGGTCGGGAAGGTGAAGGGCATCGACCTGGCCGGCGACCACGTCGTCGTAGACTTCCGCGTCACCGAGCCGGTCGCGTTCGGCCCCACCACGGGCGCGTCGGTGCGGATGAAGACGCTGCTCGGGCAGAAGTACCTCGCCCTCCAGCCGGGCGGCTCGGGCCAGCTGCGTGCGGGCGCCGAGATCCCGCTGAGCCGCACGGTGTCCTCCTACGACATCGTCAACGCCTTCAGCGACCTCACCGAGACGACCGAGCGCATCGACACGGACCAGCTCGCGCGCTCCCTCGACGTCCTGGCCACGGAGTTCAAGGACAGCCCCGCGCAGGTCCGCTCCGCCCTCTCGGGCCTCACCCGCCTGTCACGGACCATCGCCTCCCGCGACACCGAGCTGCGGCGCCTCCTCGCACAGGCCAACTCGGTGACCGGCACCGTCGCCGAGCGCAACAAGGCCGTCGAGACGCTGATCCGCGACGCCGACCTCCTCCTCGCCGAGCTCGACAAGCGCCGCGACGCGATCCACACGCTGTTCACCAACACCTCCGCCATGGCGCAGCAGGTCACCGCCCTGGTCCGCGAGAACCGTGCCCAGCTCAAGCCGGCCCTCGACGAGCTCAACGGCGTCCTCACGGTGCTGCAGAAGCACGAGGCGGACCTCGACCGGACCATCGCCGCGATGGCGCCGTTCACCCGGATGTTCGCCAACGTCCTGGGCAACGGGCGGTGGTTCGACACCTACATCGCCAACCTCACCGTGCCCGTGGGCGCGCCGGGGGTGGCCCGATGACCGGTGTGCCGGGCCGGCTCCTCGGCGGGCTGCTCACCAGGGTGGTGGCCGCCCTCGCCGTCGTCGCGGTCGCCGCCGGGGTGGTGGCATTCTGGCCGCGCGGGCACGACGTGCGGCTGACCGCCGAGTTCAGCCGGGCCGTCGGGCTCTACCCCGGGTCGGACGTGCGGGTCCTCGGGGTGCGCGTCGGCGAGGTGACCTCGGTGACCCCGCGCGGCGAGGGCGTCGAGGTGCGGCTGCGCTACGACGGCAGCTACCGCGTCCCCGCATCGGCGAAGGCCGCCGTGGTGGCCCCCTCCCTGGTGAGCGACCGCTACGTCCAGCTCTACCCGGCATACCGGTCGGGGCCCGTGATGCACGACGGCGCGCGCCTCGGCAGGGACCGCACCGCCGTCCCCGTCGAGCTCGACGAGGTCTCGCGGAGCCTCGACGACCTGCTCGTGGCCCTCGGTCCCAAGGGCGCGAACAGGGACGGCGCACTCTCGGACGTCCTGCGGACCGGCGCCGCCAACCTCGCCGGGCAGGGGCAGGCGGTCCACGACGCCAACCACGAGCTCTCACAGGCCCTGGCAACCCTCTCGGGCGGCCGTGACGACCTGTTCGGGACCGTCAGCAACCTCCAGGGCCTGACGTCGATGCTCGCGACCAACGACACCCAGGTGCGGCGCCTCAACGCCGACCTCGCGACGGTGTCCACCCAGCTCTCCGGGGAGCGCGACGACCTCGCGGCCGCCCTGAAGAACCTCGCCGTGGCGCTCGACGAGGTCTCGTCCTTCGTCCACGACAACCGGGCGGTGCTCAAGACCGACATCGACCACCTCGCGTCGGTGACCACGACCGTCGCCAAGCAGCGTGCCGCGCTCGCCGAGACGCTGGACAACGCGCCGGTCGCGCTGAGCAACCTCCAGAACGCCTACAACCCCCGGACCGGCACCCTCGACACCCGGGCCAACCCCGAGCAGCTCGACGACCCGGCGCTGCTGCTGTGCTCCCTCGTCACCGGCCCGACCGGCACCGGCGACAGCGGGCTCTGCCAGAGCCTCCAGAAGGTGCTCGGGCCGGTGACCGACCTGCTCGCCCGCCTCCAGTCCGGTCTCGGCACGGGCGCCGCCGACCCGACCCTCGGCGGACTGCTCCCGGGAGGACCGCGATGAGACCGATCCCCGTGCGTGCCGTGACGGCCGTGGCCGCCGTCCTCGCGGTCGGCGCGACCTCCGCCTGCCAGGGCGCCTACGACCTGCCGCTGCCCGGTGGCGCGCCGAAGGGCGGGCCGACCTACCGGGTCACCGCCGAGTTCGCCGACGTCCTCGACCTCGTGCCGAAGTCCGCCGTGAAGGTCGACGACGTCACCGTCGGCTCGGTGGAGCGGATCGACCTCGCCGGCTGGACGGCCCGCGTCACCCTGGTCCTGCCCCAGAGCGTCCACCTCCCCGACAACGCCGTCGCGGAGCTCCGCCAGACCTCGCTGCTCGGTGAGAAGTTCGTCGAGCTGGCGCCCCCCACCACCGCGCGGCCCCAGGGCCGGCTGCGCGACGGCGACAACATCCCCCTCGACCGGACGGGCCGCAACCCCGAGGTGGAGGAGGTGCTCAGCGCGATGTCGCTGCTGCTCAACGGCGGCGGCGTGGCGCAGCTCAAGGTCATCGAGACCGAGCTCAACGCCGCGATGCACGGCAACGAGGGCCAGATCCGGGACCTGCTCCACCAGCTCGACACCTTCGTGGGCGGCCTCGACGCGCAGAAGAGCGAGATCGTGCGGGCCATCGACGGCATCGACCGGCTCTCCGCCAGGCTCGCCGGCGAGAAGGACGCCATCGCCGCCGCCCTCGAGGCCATCCCCGGTGGGCTGAAGGTGCTGGCCGACCAGCGGCAGCAGTTCGTGCAGCTGCTCCAGGCCCTCGACCGCCTCGGCGCCGTGGGCAGCAGGGTGGTGCGCGCGTCCAAGGACGACACCGTCGCCAACCTCGAGGCGCTCCGGCCGGTCCTCGCCGAGCTCACCCGCGCGGGCGACGACCTGCCGAAGTCGCTCCAGCTGCTCCTGACCTACCCCTTCCCCGACGGCGCCCTCGGGGCGATCCGCGGCGACTACACCAACCTCCACGTCACCGCCGACCTCGAGCTCGGGCACCTCACCGCCAGCCTCGGCCTGCCGACGCCGCCCCTCCCGGCGACCCCGGGCGTGCCCGCGCCTCCCGCGCTGCCGGGCCTGCCGTCGGTGCCCGGGCTCCCCTCCGTGCCGGGCCTGCCCCCCGTGCCCGGCCTCCCCGGCGGCTCGCCGTCCCCGTCACCGTCACCCTCGCCGTCGCCCACCACGACGACCCGCTCCTGCCCCCTCGGCATCTGCCTGGGCGCCCCGGAGCCGGGGGACGGCTCGTCCTCGGGCGACGCCTCCTCCGACGGGTCCTGGCGCTCCCTCTACGGGGACGACGCATGATCCGGCGCTCGGTGCGGCTGCAGCTGCTCGCCTTCCTCCTCATCACCCTGACGACGGTCAGCGTGCTCTCGGCCCGCTACGTCGGGCTCTGGGACCGCCTCGTGGGCGGGCAGTACTCCGTGAGCGCGGACCTCGCGCAGTCGGGCGGCATCTTCGTCGGCTCGGAGGTGACCTACCGCGGCGTCACCGTCGGCCGGGTCGACCGCCTGAGCCTGAGCCGCGACGGCGTCATGGTGAGGGCCCGCGTCCACCGCGGCGTCCACATCCCGAAGGACACCCTGGCCGTCGTCGAGAACCGCTCGGCGGTGGGGGAGCAGTACCTCGACCTCCAGCCCCGGCGCGACGGCGGGCCGTCGCTGCGTGACGGTGACGTCATCCCGCGCCGGGACACCCGCACGCCCGTGCCGGTCGAGGACCTGCTGCTGCACCTCGACCAGACCGTCAGCTCGGTCGACAGGGACGACCTGCGCACGGTCGTGGGCGAGCTCGGCACGGCCTTCGCCGACGGCGGCACCGACCTCCAGCGCATCCTGGACAACGGCGACGCCCTCACCCGCGCCGCCACCCAGGCGCTGCCGCAGACGGTGAAGCTCATCGACGACGGCCGCATCGTGCTCGACACGCAGCGCGCCACGGCGAAGCAGGTGACCACCTTCGCCACGAACCTCGCCGACCTGTCCGAGACGGTGCAGGGCTCCGACGGCGACCTGCGCAGGATCCTCGACCGCGGCACGGTGGCCTCCGCCGAGCTCGACCACCTCATCACGGAGAACCAGGACGGCCTCGCGACCCTCCTGGCCAACCTCGTGACCATCGGCCAGGTGACGAGCGCCCGCGTCGACGGCATCCAGCAGATGCTCATCACCTACCCCGACGTCGTCGCGGGCGGCTACACCGTGGTCCCCGGCGACGGCACCGCCCACTTCGGGCTCGCGCTCTCGCAGAGCCCGGGTGTGTGCACGCAGGGCTACGGCGGCACGACCCGCACCGACCCGAACCGGACGAAGGGCCTGCCGGCGCTCAACACCGGTGCCCGGTGCACGCTGCCGCGGGGCTCGGCCGCCAGCGTGCGTGGTGCGCAGAACGCGCCCCGGCCGGCAGGCAGCCGCAGCGCCGGCTCGGCGGTGCCCATCGCGATGGCCGGCCACCCCGTAGCCCCGGCGGCGGCCGCGTCGTTGGGCAGCACGACGCCGGACGTCTCGGTGCCGCTGCCCCCGACGGGGGCGGGCGAGCCGTCCTGGCTGTGGATCATGGAGGAGGCAGCTCGATGAGCACCATCGCCGCCCGGGCGGGGAGCCCGCGGCCCACGCGGGTGAGGGTCCCCGGGCTCACGCCGCGCTGGGTCTGGGCCCTGGCCGTCGTCGCTCTCCTCGCCGCCGCGGCGCTCGGTGCGACGCGTGGCCGCGAGTGGTACGCCGCCCACCAGACCGAGCAGGCGCACGCGGAGGCGCTCGCCGCCGCCCGCCAGCTCGGCGTCAACTTCGTGACCGTCGACTACCGCCACGTCGACGCCGACATCGCCCGGGTCCGTGCAGGGGCGACCGGGTCCTTCCTCGACAGCTACACCGCCTCCACCGCGGAGCTGAAGAAGGTCCTCGTCGAGAACCGGACCGTCTCCACGGCGCAGCGCACCGAGGCGGGCCTGGTGTCGGGGGACCGCGACTCCGCCGTCGTGCTGGTCGGGGTGGTCGCACCGACGAGCAACGCCGCCAGCCCCAGGGGCGAGACGAAGACCTACCGGATGCGGCTGCAGCTGCAGAAGGTCAAGGACGCGTGGAAGGTGGAGAACCTTGAGTTCGTCGGTTGAGCGAAGCGTTCGCGCAGGCAACGGAGGAGCGCAGCGGGGGAGGCCCGGAGCGGTTGCTGAGCTCGACCGGTCGAGCTCGGTTGACGCACGGCCCGGCAGGCGTCGTCGGGTGGCGGGGGAGCGCTCGCGACCGGCCGCGGCACCGGCGCCGCCGCCACGGCGGCGGGCACTCGGCATACGGACGGAAGCGGGGCGCGCGGAGCGGCCCCGGGTCGACGCCGCGACGCCCGGCCGCGGCGGCCGGCGACGCTGGCTCGCGCCCCTCAGCGCGCTCGTGCTCGCCCTCGCCCTCCTCGCCGGGGTCGGCGCGGTCTCCCTCCGCGACGCCACCGGCCAGGAGCGGGCCCCCCGGGCGGCCACCGACGCCGCGCGCACGACGCACGAGCAGATGCTGAGCTACGGCTACACGACGATCGACGGGCAGGCGGCCCGGGTCGAGGGCCTGCTCACCGGCTCCTTCAGGAAGGAGTTCACCCAGGCCATGGACAGCCAGATCAAGCCACTGGCGGTGAAGAACCAGAGCGTCGTGCAGGCGCGCGTCTCCGACATCGGGGTCGTGCGCGCGTCCGCGGACCGGGTCACCCTGCTCGCCTTCGTCGACCAGGCGACCCTCAAGGCGGGCGCCAAGCAGCCCGCCATTGACCAGAACCGCGTGCTCCTGACGGTCTCGCGCGTGGGCGACCGGTGGCTGGTCTCCGACGTCAAGGCCTTCTGACGCGCCGCTGACCTGCGCAGACGCCGGTATGCCGGCCGGGCGCCGGAGCGCCGCGGCGCGCCACTCCGCCGGAAACCCTTGACGGCGGCGCGCTCTGCCGTCATCCTCGTCTGCGTCACCGGTGCGTGCGCCGCGACTCCCGTCTCCGGCCGGTTTTCCCTGCGGGTTGGACGCGGCTGGACTATCGTGCCCTCTTGCGGGTATGCTGTCGCTTTGCGCTGCCTTTGTCGCCAACCCCGCCCCCAGTGAGCCAGCTTCCGTCGTGCCCTGAGCACGGTGGCTGCCCCCGCCCGGAGCGGTCCGACGCGGCCCGGCCAGCGCGAACTTCGGTTTCGAAAAGGCCCGTGGAAGGACCCTCCTTGGCTGCCTCGCGCACCGCGACTCAGACCCTGTCCACCGCACGGACGGCCTCAGGCCGTCTGTCCTTCGCGAAGATCCGCGAACCCCTCGAGGTCCCCGACCTCCTGGCCCTCCAGACGGAGAGCTTCGACTGGCTGCTCGGCAACGAGCGCTGGCAGGCCCGCGTCGCAGAGGCCAAGGCCGACGGGCGCACCGACGTCCCGGACCGGTCGGGGCTCGAGGAGATCTTCGAGGAGATCTCGCCCATCGAGGACTTCAGCGGCTCGATGTCGCTGTCGTTCCGCGACCACCGCTTCGAGGAGGTCAAGTACTCCATCGACGA
>JAICIN010000089.1 GCA_025924375.1 Dermatophilaceae bacterium
ACTCCTGGTGGGTGCCCGGGAGGAAGCCCGGCACGTCGACGAACGTCAGCACCGGGATGTTGAACGCGTCGCAGGTCCGCACGAAGCGCGCGGCCTTCTCCGAGGCGTCGATGTCGAGGGTCCCGGCGAACTGCATCGGCTGGTTGCCCACCACCCCGACGGACCGGCCCTCGACGCGCCCGAACCCGCAGATGATGTTGGGCGCGAAGAGCGGGTGGACCTCGAGGAACTCGCCGTCGTCGAGGACGTGCTCCACCGCGACCTTCATGTCGTAGGGCTGGTTGGGGGCGTCGGGGATGAGGGTGTCGAGCTCGCGGTCGTGGTCCGTCACCTCGAGGGAGTCCGGCTCCCCGCCCTCGTCGGCGTAGGACGGCGGGTCCTCGAGGTTGTTCGACGGCAGGTAGGACAGCAGGGCCTTGACGTAGTCGACGGCGTCCTGCTCGTCGGTGCCCATGTAGTGCGCGACACCGGACTTGGTGTTGTGCGCCCGGGCGCCGCCGAGAGCCTCGAACCCGACGTCCTCGCCCGTGACGGTCTTGATGACGTCGGGCCCGGTGATGAACATGTGGGAGGTCTGGTCGACCATCACGGTGAAGTCGGTGACGGCGGGGGAGTAGACCGCGCCGCCCGCGCACGGCCCCATGACGAGCGAGATCTGCGGGATGACGCCGGAGGCGTGCACGTTGCGCCGGAAGATCTCGCCGTAGAGCCCGAGCGAGACCACGCCCTCCTGGATGCGGGCGCCGCCGGAGTCGTTGAGCCCGACGACGGGGCAGCCCACCTTCATGGCGAAGTCCATGACCTTGGCGATCTTCTCGCCGAACACCTCGCCGAGGGAGCCGCCGAACACCGTGAAGTCCTGGGCGAAGACGGCGACGGTGCGGCCGTCGACGGTGCCGTAGCCGGTGACGACGCCGTCGCCGTAGGGCCGGTTCTGCTGCTGCCCGAAGGCGGTGCTGCGGTGCCGGGCGTACTTGTCCATCTCCACGAAGGAGCCCTCGTCGAGCAGCATCGCGAGCCGCTCCCGGGCGGTGCCCTTGCCGCGGGCGTGCTGCTTCTCCACCGCCCGCTCGGACCCGGCGTGGGCCACGGCCGCCACCCGACGCTTGAGGTCGGCCAGCTTGCCCGCCGTCGTGTGGATGTCGATGTCGCCGGGGACCTCCGTCCCTCCCGTGTTCACCGTCTCGGTGCTCTGCGCCATGGCGCGCAGCCTAACCTTGCGCCATGCGGCAGACCCTCGACCGTGAGGCATTGCACGCGGCGCTCCTGCGCCCGGGTGGCCGCTGGCGCGCCCTCGAGGTGCACGCCGAGCTGGGGTCGACCAACGCCGAGGCCGCACGGGTCGGCGTCCCCTGGCACGTCGTCGTCGCGGACCACCAGGCCGCCGGTCGGGGGCGGCTGGGCCGCACCTGGGAGGCGCCGCTGGGCACCTCGGTCGCCGTCTCCGCCGTCCTCCCCCTGCAGCCGGCGCAGGCGGCGTCGAGCGGGTGGGTGCCGCTGCTCGCCGGCCTCGCCGTCGCCCGGGCGCTGCCCGGCGTCGCCACCGTGACCCCGGGGCTGAAGTGGCCCAACGACATCCTCCTCGCCGAGGACGGGTGGCGAAAAGTCAGCGGGGTCCTGTGCGAGGTCCACGGCGACGTCGTGGTGGTGGGCATCGGGATCAACGTCGACCAGCGCCGCGACGAGCTCCCCGTCGACACCGCCACCTCGCTGCGCCTGTGCGGTGCGCCGGGGCTGAGCCGCGAGCACGTGATCGCCGTGGTCCTGGGCCACCTCGCGTCCCTCCACGACGACCTCACGACCGGCGGCGCGGCGCTGGGAGCCGCCCGCGCGGCATACCGCTCGTGCTGCCGCACCATCGGGATGGAGGTCGACCTGCACGCTGCCGACGGGCAGGTGCGGCGCGTGCGCGCGGTCGCCGTCGACGACGAGGGGCGCCTCGTGGTCCGGGACGGACAAGCCGAGTATGCCGTGGCGGCCGGCGACGTCACGCACGTCCGGCCGGCGTGAGGGCACCCCCGGCCCGCTCGCGCGGGGCCGCGGAGGGCACGGCATGATCGGGGCGACGGGTGCCGCGGCGTGCGGCCGGACGGCGCGCACGAGGAGGTGCTGAGGGTGGCCAAGCCCGGGCGGCACCGCGTCACGCGTCCGGCCGAGGAGCGCGACGGCGCCGGCAGGGACGCCATCGAGGCCAAGCTGCTGGGGCGGGCCGCCACGATGGGGCGTCGCGACGTCAGCCGCGGGGCGCAGGTCTCGCTCCTCAGCGCCCGCAAGTTCTGGCACGCCCTCGGCTTCCCGCTGGTCCGGGACGAGGACGCGATGTTCACCGAGGCCGACCTCATGGCCCTGAAGGGTGTCGCCCGGCTGGTCCGCGAGGGTGAGTTCGACGAGCCGACCGCGCTCGCGATGACCAGGGCCTTCGCTCGCACCACGGACCGGCTCGCGGTGTGGCAGACCCAGCTCATGGCCGAGGCGCTGGCGCCGCCGGGCGCGGAGGCCGCCCTCGACGAGGCGGACGCGCGCGCCGTGCCCGCCCCGGAGGTGGCCCAGGCCGCGGCGCAGCGCCTGGCGGAGCTCGCCGACGACCTCGAGCCGCTCCTGGTCTACGCCTGGCGCCGCCACCTCACCGCCGCGATCTCGCGCATGCTGGCCGACGCCGCGCCGGACGAGCCGAGGCACGGCGTGACGCGGGTCGTGGGGTTCGCCGACCTCGTCAGCTTCACGGCGCTCGTGCGCCGGATGACCGAGCGGCAGCTCGCCGTCATGGTGCAGCGCTTCGAGGCGCTGGCCACCGACATCGTCACGGCGCACGGCGGGCGGGTCATCAAGACGGTGGGTGACGAGATCCTCTTCGTGACCATCGGGTCGGCGCCCGCCGCAGCCGTCGCCCTCGACCTCGTCGAGACGATGGCCGAGGACGACCTGCTGCCCGACGTGCGCGTCGGCATGGCCTACGGGCCCGTGCTGTCCCGGCTCGGTGACGTGTTCGGCACGACGGTCAACCGCGCCAGCCGGCTGACGTCGGTCGCCCCGCCCGGCGGGGTGCTCGTCGACGACGCGCTCGCCGCGTCCCTGGCGAGCGTGTCGGGCTTCGAGATGACGGCCCTGCGGCGGCGCAGCCTGCGCGGCATCGGGCAGGTGACCCCGAGCGCGCTGCGCCGAGCCCGGGACCGGCGGACCACCACACGAGAGGACGAGGAATGAGCGCGGAGCAGCAGATGGTGCGGGTCGAGCGGCACGGCGAGGGCGGCCACGTCGCCGAGCTGGTGCTCGACCGGCCCGAGGTGATGAACGCGGTCTCGACGGCCATGGGCGCGGCGATCGCGGCGGCGGCCGCGGAGCTGTCCCGGGACTCCTCGGTGCGGGCCGTCGTGCTGTCGAGCACCCACGAGCGGGCCTTCTGCGTCGGCGCCGACCTCAAGGAGCGCAACACGATGACCGACGAGGAGCTGCGCGCCTCCCGGCCGGTGACGCGTGCGGCCTACCGGGGGGTGCTCGACCTCCCGGTGCCGGCGGTCGCGGCCGTCGACGGGTTCGCGCTCGGCGGCGGGTTCGAGCTGGCGCTCGCGTGCGACCTCGTCGTGGCGGGGGAGGGCGCGGTGGTGGCGCTGCCCGAGGTGGGCGTGGGCGTCATCCCGGGTGGGGGCGGGACGCAGCTGCTGACGAGGCGCGTCGGGTGGTCGCGGGCGGCGAGCATGGTCTTCACCGCCCGCCGGCTCACCGCCGCGGAGGCGCTCGCGCTCGGCGCGGTGGACGAGGTGGTCGCCGCGGGAGGCGCCCGGTCGCGGGCCCTCGAGCTCGCCGCGACCATCGCGGCCAACTCGCCCGTGGGTGTGCGCAACGCCAAGCGCGCGATGCGGCTCGGGATGGACACCTCCCTGGCCGCCGGACTGGACGTGGAGGACCTCTGCTGGGCCGACACGGCGTTCTCGGCGGACCGGGCCGAAGGGGTCGCGGCGTTCGCGGAGAAACGCCGACCGGTGTGGCCGGGTCGCTGATGCCGACCGGCCTTCCCTACGATCGCCCCATGACGCGAGTGCTCCTGGCCGAGGACGACCCCGCCATCTCCGAGCCGCTCGCGCGTGCGTTGCGTCGCGAGGGCTACGAGGTCGACATCCGCGCCGACGGGCTGGCGGCGCTCGAGGCCGCCTCCGAGAGCCCCGACCTCGTCGTCCTCGACCTCGGGCTGCCCTACCTCGACGGCCTCGAGGTGTGCCGGCGCATCCGCTCCGAGGGGAGCAGCGTGCCGGTGCTCATCCTCACCGCCCGGGCCGACGAGGTCGACACCGTGGTGGGCCTCGACGCGGGCGCCGACGACTACGTCACGAAGCCGTTCCGGCTGGCGGAGCTCCTGGCCCGGGTCCGGGCGCTGATGCGGCGCAACGCGGTCGAGGGCGGCACGACGCCGGACCTCGTGCGCATCGACCCCGAGGGGCGGCGCGCGTGGTTCCGCGAGGAGGAGCTCCAGCTGACCGCGAAGGAGTTCGACCTGCTGCGCGTCCTGGTCCGCGAGCAGGGGAAGGTCGTCTCGCGCGAGCAGCTGATGCGCGAGATCTGGGAGACCGCGTGGTTCGGGTCCACGAAGACCCTCGACATGCACATCTCCGTGCTCCGGCGGAAGCTCGGCGACGACGCCGCGCAGCCCCGCTACATCTCGACCGTGCGTGGTGTGGGCTTCCGGTTCGAGCGCCTCGACGCGGTCTGAGCCGCGATGCGCCAGCAGCTGGTCCGGTCGACGGTGCTCGCCGTCGTCCTCGCCATCGTCATCATCGGGGTGCCGGTCTTCGTCGCCACCATCCGGGTCACGACCGGTGACTCGCCGCTCCTGAGGCGGTGGGCCGACCACGGGGCGCCGCCCGGGGCGACCTGGCCGGTCCTCCTCGGGCTGCTCGGGCTGGCCGCGATCGCCATGGTCGCCGGCGTGCTGGTCGCCGTGCAGCAGGCGCGCCGGCTCTCCCACCCGATGACGCTCCTCACCGACCGGGCGGAGCGGCTGGGTGCCGGCGAGTCGCGGATCCTGCCCCTGCAGACCGGCATCGCGGAGGTCGACCGCGTCTCGGAGGTGCTGTCCCGCAGCGCCCAGACGTTGACGAAGTCCCTCGCCTCCGAGCGCGACTTCGCCTCCGACGCCTCCCACCAGCTGCGCACCCCCCTCACGGCGCTGCTCATGCGGCTCGAGGAGATCGCCGCCACCGACGACCTCGCGGTCGTCGAGGAGGAGGCGTCGATCGCCATCGCGCAGGTCGAGCGCCTCACCCGTGTCGTCGACGACCTGATGTCCCGCACCCGGCGAGGCGGTGACACGCCACGCGCCACGGTGTCCCTCGACTCCGTCATCGCGGCCCTGCAGCGCGAGTGGCAGCCGGCCTTCGAGCAGGCGCGGCGCAGCGTCCGGGTCCACGGCGAGCGCGGGCTCGTCGTCAACGCCAAGCCGGTCGACCTCTCCCAGGTGCTCTCGACCCTGCTCGAGAACTCGCTCGCGCACGGCCGGGGCACCGTCGACCTCCACGCCCGCCGGAGCGGCCCCTCGGTCGTCGTCGAGGTGAGCGACCAGGGCGACGGCGTCGCCGCGACCCTGGCCCCGCACATCTTCGAGCGCTCGGTCTCCTCCGGTGGCACGGGCCTCGGGCTGGCGCTCGCCCGTGACCTCGCCGAGTCCAACGGCGGCCGGCTGGAGCTCATCCAGGCCCAGCCGGCGATCTTCGCCCTCTTCCTCTCGGAGTCCGAGGCGGCCTGACCCATCCGCCCACGTCGCCGTCGCGCGCGGTGATGGGGCCCCGGTATGCCGGCCGGCCGGCATACGTGCATCCGCGGCGGGTCGGGGAGGGTGCCCGGCGCCTACGGCACTGATCCGCCAGGCGGATCAGTGCCGTAGCCACCGGCTCGGGGAGCGGGCCGCCGGGCGAGATGTCCGGTTTGCGGGAGCTGGGCGGCGGGTGTCCGATGGAGGGTGGCCGCACCGAGGCACAGACCGGTGCCGCCTCGCGGCCGGAGGAGAGCGAAGCGATGACCCTCACCGATGCACCGTCGGAGCGCCGGCCACTCACCCCTGACCAGCGGAGCTCCTTCCTCGCGGCGTTCCTCGGCTGGTCGATGGACGCCTTCGACTACTTCCTCGTGGTGCTCGTCTACGCCGACATCGCCAAGGAGTTCCACGTCTCGCTCACGACCCTCGCCTTCCTCACCACGGCCACCCTGGTCATGCGGCCCGTGGGGGCGTTCATCTTCGGGCTCTGGGCGGACCGCTCCGGCCGGCGGATCCCGCTCATCGTCGACGTCAGCTTCTACAGCGTCGTCGGCTTCCTCTGCGCGTTCGCGCCCAACTACACCGTGCTGCTCGTCCTGCGCGTCCTCTACGGCATCGGCATGGGCGGGGAGTGGGGGCTCGGGGCCGCGCTGGCGATGGAGAAGATCCCGCCGGCCCGCCGCGGCTTCTACTCGGGCGTCCTCCAGGAGGGCTACTCCGTCGGCTACCTCGTCGCGTCCGTCGCCTACCTCGTCGTGCACAGCGTGCTGGGCCTGTCGTGGCGGTGGCTGTTCGCGCTGTCGATCATCCCGGCGTTCATCAGCCTGATGATCCGGGCCCGGGTCCGGGAGTCGGAGGTCTGGGAGGGCGCCCGCGAGCGCCGCGCGGCGAGCAGCACCTCGGTCCGGCAGATCTTCGCCAACGCCACCATCTGGCGGCGGTTCATCTTCCTCATCTTCCTCATGACCGCGTTCAACTGGATGAGCCACGGCACGCAGGACATCTACCCGACCTTCCTCAAGGAGGGCATCGGCCTCACGCCGGGCACCGCGACCTGGATCGTCATCGGCTACAACATCGGAGCCATCCTCGGTGGCACCGCCGTGGGCGCGATGTCTGAGCGGTTCGGGCGCCGGCGGATGATCGTCATCTGCGCCCTGCTGGGCCTGCCGGTGATCCCGCTGTTCGCCTACTCGACCACCGTCGGCATGCTCGTGCTGGGGTCGTTCCTCATGCAGGTCCTCGTGCAGGGCGCGTGGGGCGTGATCCCGGCCCACCTCACCGAGCTCAGCCCCGACGAGATCCGCGGGTTCTACCCCGGCGTGACCTACCAGCTCGGCAACTGCCTCGCCGCGTTCAACCTGCCCATCCAGCAGGCGCTCGCCAAGAGCCACGGCTACCCGTTCGCCCTCGCCGTCACCATCGGGCCGGTGCTCGTCGCGGTGGCCGTGCTGTCGGCCCTGGGCTCGGAGGCCAGGGGCGTGCACTTCGGCAGCCGGGAGAGCTCCGCCCTGCCGGCGGGCACGCGGGCGGGTCCGAACCCGTAGCGGGGGTGTGGCGGTGGTCGACCCTCAGGGCCTGTCCGCGAGCGGGCTGGAGTGCTCGGCCTCCTCGGCGAGGATCTCCCGCGTGAAGACGAACTGACGGTAGGCCCAGAAGCGGAACAGCGTGCCGAGCCCGATGCCGATGATGTTGGCGACGTTGTCGGCCGCGAGGCTGCGCAGGTCGAGGACGTAGTGCGAGAAGGCGATGCACCCGGCACCGATGAGCAGCGCGATGCCGTTGGTGACGAAGAAGAGCAGCGCCTCGTGGTGGACCGCCCTGTTGCGGCGGTGCCGGAAGGTCCACGAGCGGTTGCCCACCCAGGCGACGACGGTCGCGACCGACGCCGAGACCACCTTCGCGGTCGTCGGCTTGTCCTCCATGACGGTGTGCCGCAGGAGGTTCATCACGCCGACGTCGACGACGAACGCGACGGCACCGACGACGCCGAACTTGATCGCCTCGCGGACGAGCACGCTCAGGGCGCCGCGCAGGCGCTCCACGAGACCGGAGAGGGCTGCGGGCACGCCGTGAGCCTAGTGGCCGATATCCTCGCCGGCGTGAACCCGCCCGAGCGCGCCCCCGGAGGATTCCCCGTCGTCGGCATCATCGGGGGCGGCCAGCTCGCCCGGATGTGCGCCGGCCCGGCCGCCGAGCTCGGCGTCACGCTCAGCGTGCTGGCCGAGGCCCCCGGTGCCGCGGCCGCCCAGGTCGTGCCCTCGGCGCCCGTCGGCGACTACCGCGACGTCGAGACCGTCCGCGCCTTCGCGCGGCACTGCGACGTCGTGACGTTCGACCACGAGCACGTGCCGGCCGAGGTCCTCGCCGCGCTCGAGGCCGACGGCGTGGCCCTGCACCCCAGCCCGGCGGCCCTGCGCTTCGCGCAGGACAAGCTCGCGATGCGCGAGCGCCTCACCGCGATCGGCGTCGCCTGCCCCGCCTGGACGTGCGCCCGGACCATCGAGGACGTCGAGGCGTTCGGCGCGACGACCGGCTGGCCGCTCGTGGCCAAGACGCCCCGTGGCGGCTACGACGGCAAGGGCGTGCGGGTGGTCTCGTCGGCCGGCGAGCTCGAGGACTGGCTCGTGGCAGCGGCCGAGCAGGACGGCGGCGACGGGCCGCTGGCCGACGGCGTCCTCCTCGAGGAGCTGGTCGACTTCACCCGCGAGATCGCCCTCGTCGTCGCCCGCAGCCCCTCCGACCAGGCCGCCGCCTGGCCCGTCGTCGAGACCGTCCAGACCGACGGCATCTGCACCGAGGTGCTCGCCCCGGCGCCCGGCCTCGACCCCCACCTGGCCGCCCTCGCCACGGAGGCGGGCCTGCGGATCGCCGAGGACCTCGACGTCACCGGCGTCCTCGCCGTCGAGATGTTCGAGGTGACCGACCCGGCGACCGGCACGACCACCTACCTCGTCAACGAGCTCGCGATGCGCCCGCACAACAGCGGGCACTGGAGCATGGACGGCGCCGTGACGGGACAGTTCGAGCAGCACCTGCGCGCCGTCCTCGACCTGCCCCTGGGGTCGCCGGCCGCGCGTGCCCCCCACACGGTGATGGCCAACGTGCTGGGCGGCGACTACCCGCAGCTCTACCCGGCATACCGTCACGTCATGGCCCGCGACCCGGCGCTCAAGGTGCACCTCTACGGCAAGGAGGTCCGCCCCGGTCGCAAGATCGGCCACGTCAACGTCAGCGGCGAGCGCCTCGAGGACCTCCGCGAGCGTGCCCGGCACGCCGCCGACTACATCTCGGGGACGGTGACCGAGTGAGCACGGAGCCGGTCGTCGGCGTCGTCATGGGCAGCGACAGCGACTGGCCGGTCATGGAGGCCGCCGCCGAGGCGCTGGAGGAGTTCGGGATCGGCTACGAGGCCGACGTCGTCTCCGCGCACCGGATGCCCGACGAGATGGTGGCCTACGGGCGCGACGCGGCTGGCCGCGGCCTGCGCGTCATCGTGGCCGGCGCCGGGGGAGCGGCCCACCTCCCCGGGATGCTCGCCAGCGTGACGCCGCTGCCGGTGATCGGCGTCCCGGTGCCCCTTAAGCACCTCGACGGCATGGACTCGCTGCTGTCGATCGTGCAGATGCCGGCCGGCGTGCCGGTCGCCACGGTCTCCATCGGTGGCGCGCGCAACGCCGGGCTGCTCGCGGCCCGCATCCTCGCCTCCGGGTCCGACCCGTGGGCGGCCACCCTGCGCGAGCGGATGACCGCCTTCCAGGCCGACCTGCGCGACCAGGCGCACGCCAAGGGCGAGGCCCTGCGGAGCCGCCGCGGTGGGCAGTCCGGAGCCGCGGGCGGAGCGCCGGCTCGCTAGCGGGCTGCGCCGCTCGTGCGCGTCGCGCGGTACTCGATCTTGGGGCAGGTGTCCATGACGACGCCGAGCCCCGCCTCGCGGGCCCGGCGGGCAGCCGCCTCGTCGACGACGCCGAGCTGCATCCACACCGCGTCGATGCCGAGGCGGTCCCGGTTGGCGATGGCCTCGTCGACGACCGCGCCGACGTGCGAGGAGTTGACGAAGCAGTCCACGACCGTGACGTCGGTGCCGTCGGGGATGTCCGAGAGCGAGGCGTAGCCCTGCTCGCCGTGCACGCGCTCCGCCTTCGGGTGCACGGGGATCACGCGCTTGCCCAGCTCGTGCTTGAGCCAGCGGGAGACGCCGTATGCCGTGCGCGCCGGGTTGTCGGAGAGCCCCACCACCACCCACGTGCCGGGGTCGGCCAGCAGCTGGGAGACGAGGGTCGGGTCGTTCTGGTGCCGCATCACGACGGGGCCCGTGCCCGTTCCGGGCGCGCTCACACCTCCGGGCGACGGCATGCTCAGACGCGGGTGCGGCCGAGGGCGCGGTAGGTCCAGCCGGCTTCTCTCCAGCGGTGGGGGTCGAGGGTGTTGCGGCCGTCGATGATGGTGGGGGTGGCCACGACGGTCTTGAGCTGGGCGGGGTCGATGGCCTGGTAGTGGGACCACTCGGTGAGGTGGAGCACGACGTCGGCGCCGGCGCAGGCGTCCTCGATGGTCTCGGCGTAGTCGAGGTCGGGGCGGGTGGCGGCGGCGACGGGGATGGCCTTGGGGTCGTGGACGGTGACCCGGGCGCCGGCGGCGCGGGTGGCTTGGGCGACGTCGAGGGCGGGGGAGTCGCGCACGTCGTCGCTGTTGGGCTTGAACGCGGCGCCGAGCACGGCGACGCGTTTGCCGATGAGGGTGCCGCCGCAGGCCTCGCGGGCGAGGTCGACCATGCGGGCGCGGCGGCGCAGGTTGATGGCGTCGACCTCGCGCAGGAAGGTCAGGGCCTGGTCGGCGCCGAGCTCGCCGGCGCGGGCCATGAAGGCGCGGATGTCCTTGGGCAGGCAGCCGCCGCCGAAGCCGACGCCGGCGCCGAGGAACCGGTGCCCGATCCGCTCGTCGTGCCCGATGGCCTCGGCGAGGGCGACCACGTCGGCGCCGGCGGCCTCGCAGACCTCGGACATGGCGTTGATGAAGGAGATCTTGGTGGCCAGGAACGCGTTGGCGGCGACCTTGACCAGCTCCGCGGTCGGGTAGTCCATCACCAGCCGGGGGGTGCCGGCCCGCAACGGGGCCGCGTACACCTCGTCGAGCAGGGCCACGTCCTCGGCCGCGCTGGGGCCCTCGACCCCGTAGACCAGCCGGTCCGGGGCGATGGTGTCCTCGATGGCGTACCCCTCCCGCAGGAACTCCGGGTTCCACGCCAGGCGCACCCCCACCTCGGGCGCGGCCCCGGCCTGCAGCTCCGCCAGCACCCGCCGCGCGGTGCCCACCGGCACGGTCGACTTGCCGACCACCAGCGCCCGCGGCGCCAGCCGCGGCGCCAGCGCCCGCGCCGCCGCGAACACCGACCGCGTGTCCGCGGCGTACTCGCCCTCCCGCTGCGGCGTCCCCACGCAGATGAAGTGCACGTCCGCGCCCGCCACCGCCGCGTAGTC
>JAICIN010000090.1 GCA_025924375.1 Dermatophilaceae bacterium
GGCCGGCGTCGGGGGCGCCGGCGCCGGCGCGGCCGCCTGCTTCGTGTGCGTCGGCCTCGTCGCGCGCGAGCATCGGGAGCACGTGGCCCAGGAGGTAGTCCAGGGCGTCGTCGACGTCCTCCTCCTCGACCTCCGCGATGACGAGCGGCGTGAGCAGGCGGTTGTCGTCGTCACACAGCAGCATCGCCACGCAGCCGCCGGCTCGGTCGCGGTCGGGGACGAACAGGTCGATGACGTCCGCGGCGAGCACCGGGTCGTCGAGCGAGCGGTCGCTCCAGTCCTCAGGCAGGTCCTCGAAACTCATACCCACCATCGTGGCGGGCGCCACCGACCGTCACGGCCGTCTGTCCACAGGCTCCGCGTCGGCGGTGGAGACGGTGTCACCCGGCGACACCGTCTCGATGGTCAGGTCCGCCCCCGCCGCGGCGCCGTCGGAGCCGCGGCTGCTCGCAGGTGACGGTGAGCTGCCCTGGCCCTTGCCGTTCCCCGAGCCGTTCCCGTTCCCGTTGCCGTTGCCCCTTCCGGGCACGGTGGCGGTCGTGGTCTCGGTGGAGGACGGGGTGGAGGGCGAGGTGGTGCCGGTGTCGCTCCCGGTCGTGGGAGTCGTGGACGTGGGGGTCGGGGTCGTCGTCGTGCTCGGCGTGGTGCTCGAGGAGGAGCTCGGTGAGCCCTGCCCCGCCGGCGCGCCGGTGCCGTTCGAGCCTGAGGTCGGACCCGTCGTGAGGGGCAGTGGGGTGTCGGCGGTCTTGCGCGTCTGTCCCGGCGGCG
Source organism: Dermatophilaceae bacterium (assembly GCA_025924375.1). Classification (GTDB taxonomy): domain Bacteria; phylum Actinomycetota; class Actinomycetes; order Actinomycetales; family Dermatophilaceae; genus JAICIN01. The sequence goes on from JAICIN010000090.1 coordinate 769, forward strand.
TGCCGGGTCCCGCGGTCTGGCCGGGAGCGGTGCTCTGTGGCGTGGGCACGACGCCCTGGCCGGGTCCCGACGTGCCCCGCGCTGGAGTCCCGTTCCCCGACGAGCTCGAGGCCCCGCCCTGACCGGGCGTGGCCTTGCCACCGCGCGAGCCGTTCCCGTGCGTCGGCGGTGGCGGTGGCGCGCCCACCGTGTCGTGGAGGACCTGCTGCACCGGCTCCGGGAGGGCGCCGTTGTAGGCCGCCAGCGCGGTGCCACCAGCGCCGACCATCGCGGTGGTCGTGACGATGACCACGCCGACGCGGCCCAGCAGGGACGTGATGAGGACCCGGTGCGCGGGCCGACGGCGGCTCTCCCAGCCCTGGTGCCTCCCGCTGCCTGCCGGTCCCCCGGCGGGCGCCGCGCCGGCCGCTCCCGCCGCCCTGGCACCGGCTGCTCGGCCACCACGCCCCGCCGGTCGCCCCCAGCGGTGGGCGCCGAGGCCGGCGCGTGCCTGGTGTGAGCCGGTCACCGCGGGCTGCCCGTCCTCGGCGGCGAGGTGGGGCGTCGGCTCGACCGAGAGGGGCGGCAGCTGCCAGCCCTCCACGGGAACCTCGTCCTTGATGTGGTCCCCGACCAGGGTCGACAGGACCGGGCCCGAGCCCAGCGGTCCGTCGGCGACCAGGTGGAGCGTCATCACGGCCACCGACTCGTCGGCGAGCTCGACGGCCGTCGGGGGTGCCTCGAGGGACCACGTGAGCAGCTCACGGTCGACACCGAGACCTGCGAGCGCGCGCGCCTGGGTCCGGGCCACCTCGTCCGCCGGAAGGCCCAGGAGGGCGGCGACGCGCTCGTCGGGCAGCTGCCCCACGACTCCCAGCAGCAGCGCGTCGGCGTCCTCGGCCGGCAGGGTGAGCAGCGCCGCGAGGGTGTCCTCGATGCCGCGGCGCGCGAGGTCGTCGGGCCCCGCGTCGCCCGTCGTCACGTCAGGCGGCACCACGTCGTCCGAGGTCACGTCGTCCGGCGTCGTCTCGCCCCGGGTCACGTCGCCCGGGATCACGTCCGCGCTTGCCTCGTGCTGGGTGACCCGGCGGTCCCCGGTCACGGAGCCGCCACGGCCCAGCTCGTCCACGGAGCCGCCATCGTCGAGGCCCTCGCCGGCAGGATCCGCGGGGCCGGCCGCGGGGCCCGCTCCGGCGTCAGCCGCGGGGCCCGAGCCCGCTCCGGCCCCCTCCGGCGGGCCCTCTGTCGCGCCCGTCGTCGGACCCCGCCGCTCGCCCATCTCCAGGTCGAGCGCCAGGCCGTCGAGGAGCCCGAAGTCGGGCAGCGCGGCCCGCAACGCCTGTTCCTGCGCGCCCGCGCGGGTGGTCGCGAAGAGGAGGGAGCGCCACTGCTCCTCATCGACGTCGAGTGAGCTCAGCCCGCGGATCACGGTCGCCCAGCTCGCGCAGGCGATGTCGGCCGCGTCCGCCTGCGGCGCGACGACACGCAGGTAGCGCATCATGGCGGGATTGGCGTCCCGCCAGAGCAGGCCGAACGCCTGCGCGTCGCCGCCCCGGGCTGCGCGCAGGAGCCCCGCGAACTCCGCCCCCAGCATGCAAGCAGTATGTGTGGCGCAGGAGGCAGGGGCAATGGGCCATTCGGGCCTCCCTGTGCCCATTTGCGTGCCGCGACCCGGGACTGGCCACGGCCCGCGAGGTGACGAGCGCCGGGAGCGCGCTTGCCGGCATACCGTCGGTGCCGCCGGTTGCTAGTCCGCCCGGTCGTAGTCGTCGTCGTCGGACGGGACGGTGAGCTGCTGCTCGAGCGCGTCGGCGGCGTCGGCGCGCTCGAGCTCGTCCGTGTCGATCCTGGGGACTGCCGGTTCGGCCTCCTCCGGTTCGAGGGCGGCGTCCGCGACGTCGCGGTGCTGCTCCTCGAAGTCCTCGACGGGAACGTCGTCAGGGGGCTGCGTCATCGCCGGCTCCACTCCTCGCGTCGTCGCCGTGGCTGGGACCAACCGTATGCCGGGGGCGGCCTGCCGCAACAGGGCCGGCGGAGCGCAGTGGTGCCGGCTGAAGACGCGGCGACGGCTGCTCACGCGGGGCCGGCTGACGACGTGGGCCGGACGTGCCGCGGTGGCGCATGTCGGGGCCCCTCCCCCTCGGCATCCGCCACCGTCGCGGTCCAGCACCTCGACGGTACGACCGGGGGTGACGGCACCGGCTCCGCCCGATGGTGGAGCGGTGGAGCGGACCGATGGTGGAGTGGCCGGAGACGACCACCGGGGGGCCACCGTCTGCCCGCACCACGGGGCCGAGACGGACGACGTCTGCTGGCGCGTGCACGCGGCCGGCGGCGCAGGGATGCCCCGTCAGGGCTCGTCGAGGAGGCGGTTGTTCAGCGTGGAGGCGCCAGGCGGCCCGCCGAGGGTCAGCCGGTCGAGGCAGGCGAGGACGATGTCGTGCCCGCCGTGCTCGAGGCTGCGCATGACCCGCGGGTCCTCACCCGCGAGCATCTGGATCCGGGCGAGTCTCTCGGCGTCGGTGACCCCGCGCGCCGCCCACTCGGGGTCCTCGGGAGCCCAGTAGTCGGTCTCGAACATCGGCGGCGGCTCGAGGTCGACCTCGAAGTCCACGTCGTGGTGCTGGTCGCGGGCGCGGTCCCGCGGCATCCACGTGGCCACCCACGACCACCCCTCACCGCCGCCGATGCTCTGGGCGAGCAGCCGGGCGATCCGGTCGACGGTGGTGCCCTGCGGCCAGACGGTGTAGAGCATCCCGCTCGCTCGCTCGGTGCTCGCCCCGGTGGCCGAGGCCCAGCCCTCCCAGAGCTGGGCGATCTCGTCGTCGGCCGCGTCGTCGGGGTAGCCCACGACGGTCAGGGTCCGGGCACACGGCTCCACGACGTCGCTCACCTGGAGGCGACCGTGCCCGTCGAGCTGCGCCCGCACCACATCGCCGGCCGCGAGGGGGGCGATGAACGAGGAGTTGAGCAGGCGGTAGAGACCACCGCCGTCGTTGGCGTCCACGGGCTCGGCCCACACGCCCTCGCCGGCGGGCAGGTGGTCGCCCTCGACGAACCTCAACCGCAGCTTGACCCAGTCCGCGCGCATCGGCACCCCTCCCGGCCGTCTCGGGCTCGTGCTCGTCCCCGGCCCCCCGTCGCCGCACGATCCCGCTGCACCCAAGGTGCCAGCCGGCACGCGCGCTGTCGCACGTCAGGCGTGGCAGCATCGCGACGTGCAGGTGGTGGTGGACGAGGTGCCGCCTCTCTGGTAGCGGGTCCCGGGGCCGCGGCGACGAGTGGCCCATCGAGGCGCGCCGTCGCGGCGACCCATGCAAGGGTGTGTGCATGGCAGCGCGAGGACTCCGGGAGCCGCTGCGGGCGCGCCGGTGCGCGGGGGTGCTTGCAGTAGGGCGACTGGCCGCGGGGCGGCTGGCCGCCGGGGTCGCCGTGGGCTGCCTCGCGCTGCTGCCGGCGACCGCGGTGCCGACCGCTGCGGCCGCGGCACCGGCGTCGGCCGTCCACAACGTCGCCCTCGGCCGCCCCGCCGACGCCCCGCTCGACGTGAGCGGCCAGCTCACGGACCGGGCCGGTGTCCTCGGCAGCCAGGCGAGCTCCCTCCAGTCGGACCTCGACACCCTCCGTCGCGACCACAACCTCCAGCTCTTCGTCGTCTACGTCGACAGCTTCGACGGCGCGAGCGGCCAGACGTGGGCGCAGGACACCTTCCAGAAGTCGGGCATGGGCGGGAACGACGTCCTCCTGGCCGTGGCCGTGAAGGATCGCCGCTACGGCACCTACACGACCGGCGCCTCGGGACTCACTCCGCAGCAGGACGACGAGGTCCGCAGTGCCTACATCGAGCCCAAGCTCGCCGACGACGACTGGGCCGGCGCGGTCCGGGCGGCGGCTGAGGGCTACGGGGCGGCGGTCAGTGGAGGTCTGGCCAACCGCAACGGCGACGGAGGCACGGGTTCCGGCTCCAGCGGGGGGTTCTCGCCGTGGTGGCTGCTGGTGCCCGTCGGCGGCATCGCGTTCTTCGCGCTGAGCCGGGCCCGGGGCCGGTCCGCGCGCCGCCCCGGCCAGGCCGGCCCGGAGGGAGCTCCGCCGCTGACGACGGAGGAGCTCGGCAAGCGCGCCGCCGCGGCGCTCGTCGAGGTCGACGACGCCATCCGCGCGTCCGGCGAGGAGCTCACGTTCGCGCAGGCCCAGTTCGGGCTGCAGGCCACGCAGGAGTTCAAGGCGGCCCTCGAGGACGCCAAGGCGAGGGCGGCCGAGGCCTTCCGGACCCAGCGCCAGCTCGACGACGCGCGCGTCGCCGGGCACCTCGACGACTACACCCACCGGCAGCAGCTCGAGCGCATCATCGAGCTGGCCTCGAGCGCCGACAGGACGCTCGACGAGCAGGAGGCCGGCTTCGCGCGGCTGCGCAACCTCCAGGCCACCGTGCCGCAGTTCCTCGGCGAGCTGAAGGTGCGCCTCGACGAGGTGCGACACCGCGTCCCGGCGGCCCAGCAGGAGCTCGCGGGCCTCGGCGCGCAGTACCCGCCGGAGTCGCTGCACACCGTCGCCGGCAACGTCACCCAGGCGACGCAGCTGCTGGACTCCGCCGAGGGGTTCATCGAGCAGGGCGAGGAGCACCTGCGCGACGGGGACGACCGGCCGGCCGCGGTCGCCGCAGCGCGGGCGGCCGAGGACGCGATCGGCCAGGGCGACCAGCTGCTCACCTCCGTCGGCACCGCCCGACAGGACCTCGCCGAGGCGGGCACGCGGCTCGACGCGGCGCTGGCCTCGATCTCCTCCGACGTCGCCGACGCCCAGCGCCTCCACGCCGACGACCAGCTGACCCAGACGGCGCTGGCCGCCGCCCGGCAGGCCATCGCCCAGGGGACGGCAGCCAAGGACGCGGGCGACCCGCTCGCCGCCCTCCGCGCCCTGAGCCGGGCCGAGAAGGACCTGGACAACGCGCTGGCGCGCTACCGCGAGGCGGAGGAGCAGGCGCAGCGCAGCCGGCAGCACTTCGAGCAGCGCTCGGCACAGGTCCAGGCGCGGCTGGCAAGGATCGACGAGATGATCTCGAGCCGCCGCGGCGCCGTGCGCTCGACCGCCCGGACGCACATCGCCAACGCCCAGCACCTGCTCGACCAGGCCATCGCCACGGCGTCCACCGACATCGTCGAAGCCGGCGCGCTGCTCGACCAGGCGGAGGCGGAGGGCGAGGAGGCGCTGCGCCATGCCCAGGACGACATCGACTCCTGGGGCGGCCAGGCCGGCGGCCCCGGCGGTGTGTTCGGGCCGCGCGGCCTCGACCCCACCTCCCTCATCCTCGGCGGCATCCTCACCGGCGGCTTCGGCGGCCGGGGCGGCGGCTGGGGCGGCTCCCAGGGCGGCTTCGGCGGCGGGTTCGGTGGTGGCGGTGGCTTCGGCGGAGGCGACAGCGGTGGCTTCGGCGGGGGTGGTCGCTTCTGAACGACCCCGACCCCCACCCCGACGCCAGCGCCAGCGCACCACCGCACCCTGACGACCCACCCGCACCAGCGCACCACGACGACCCATCTGCACGACCCGACCCACGACCGGCGGACCACGCCAGGAGGACAGCACGATGACGCAGAAGACCAGCATCCTCGGCCGCATCAGCCAGCTCGCCAAGGCCAACATCAACACGATGCTCGACCGCGCCGAGGACCCCGAGAAGATGCTCGACCAGCTCGTGCGCGACTACACCAACTCGATCGCCGAGGCCGAGGAGGCGGTCGCCCAGACGATCGCGAACACCCGCATGGCCGAGCAGGACATGCAGATCGACAAGGACGCCGCCCAGGAGTGGGGCCAGAAGGCGGCCGCCGCGTCCGCCAAGGCCGACCAGCTGCGCGGGAGCGGTGACACGGCCGGCGCCGACAAGTTCGACAACCTCGCCAAGGTCGCCCTCACCCGCCAGATCAGCTACGAGAACGAGGTCAAGGAGGCAGAGCCGCGCATCGCCCAGCAGAACACCACGGTCGACCAGCTCAAGGACGGCCTCACGCAGATGCGCACCAAGCTCGAGGACCTCAAGAACCGGCGCTCCCAGCTCGTCGCCCGCGCCCGCGCCGCGGAGGCCCAGGCGCAGGTCCAGCAGTCCATGGGCGCGATCGACGTGATGGACCCCACGAGCGAGCTGTCCCGGTTCGAGGACAAGATCCGGCACCAGGAGGCGATGGTCCAGGGCCGCGCGGAGGCGCAGTCCACGACCCTCGAGGACCAGTTCGCCGAGCTCGAGGACCACGGCAGCGACGCCGAGGTGGAGGCGCGCCTGGCGGCACTGAAGAACAAGGGCGCCTGACCACCTCGGGGGCGGCAGCGGTGAGCAGCCGCCCACGGTGAGGTGCGGTATGCCGGTGAGTCACCGGCATACCGCACCTTGCCTCACGGGGTGCGACCCTGCACCGAGCGGCAGGTGCGCTCCGCCATCCAGCAGCGGCCGGGCGCACTGCGGCCGGGCTCCGCGGACGGTAAGAGCGTGCGACGGACCCCGGCAGACAATGGTGTGAAGAATGTTCGCGGCAGCGGCACGACCGCCTTCGTCCTCTCCGGCGGAGGAAGCCTCGGAGCCGTCCAGGTGGGCGTGCTGCAGGCATTGTGGGACAACGGGGTTCGTCCCGACCTGCTCATCGGGACGTCCGTCGGCGCGGTCAACGCCGCGCATGTCGCAGGCCACGGCTTCACCGAGGACGGCCTCGCCGACCTCGCGCGCATCTGGACCGGCCTGCGGCGCAGCGACGTGTTCCCGCTGCACCCGGTCCGGGCGCTGTCCGCCGTGGGCGGGTGGGCGCCCTCCCTGGTGTCGGACGCCGGACTGCGCGGGCTGTTGCACCGGCACCTGACCTTCGCCGAGCTCGGTGCTGCTCCCCTGGAGATGCGAGTTGTCGCGACGGACCTCGTGAGCGGGCGGGGCGTGGTGCTCGGCGAAGGTGACGCGCTCAGCGCGGTGATGGCCAGCGCCGCCATCCCCGCCCTCTTCCCGCCCGTCGTCAGGGAGGGACGCTGCCTCGTCGACGGCGGCCTGGCCGACCACGGCGAGGTGCTGGCGTCGCTCTCCGAGGAGGTCGACGACATCTACGTCCTCCCGGCCGGGTTCGCGTGCGCACTGGCCGTGCCACCGCGCTCCCCGCTCGGGGTGGCGGCGCAGGCACTGACCATCCTCATCCAGCAGCGCCTCGTGGCCGCCGTGGAGCACTACGACGGGCACGCCCACCTCCACGTGGTGCCCGGCCTCTGCCCGCTGCGCGTCTCAGCCGTCGACTTCAGCCACTCCTCCGCGCTCATCGCCCGGGCTCACGCCACGACGCGACGGTGGCTGGAGCGTGGTGCCGCCGACGTGGAGGACCCGGCGCGCTTCCTCTCGCTGCACGACCACCGCTCCACGTCACCGGGATCCGTCGTCCATCCGCTGCGGGCCGCGCGGTGAGGCTGCCGACGGCGGAACGCCCTTCAGGGGCAGCCACGGCGGCCCTTTCGTTCCGTATGTCCGGGGCTCCGGATCCGTGTGCCTTCGCCTGACCGGGTGGAGCGGCTACCGTCGGGAGCACCGCCGAGGAGGAGGAAATCGATGGAGACCCGACCACCCGTCCCGCCGTTCAGCCACGAGGACGCCGTCAAGAAGGTCCGCGGCGCCGAGGACGCCTGGAACACCCGAGACCCGGAGCGGGTCTCCCTGGCCTACACCGAGGACAGCAGGTGGCGGAACCGCTCCGAGTTCCTCTCGGGCCGCCCCGCGATCGTGGAGTTCCTGACACGGAAGTGGAGCAAGGAGCTCGACTACCGCCTCATCAAGGAGATGTGGGCCTTCGGCGACGACCGCATCGCCGTCCGGTTCGCCTACGAGTGGCACGACGACCGGGGCCGGTGGTTCCGGTCCTACGGCAACGAGAACTGGCTCTTCGACGCGAACGGGCTCATGGCCACGCGGCACGCGAGCATCAACGACGTGCCGATCTCGGAGTCGGAGCGCAAGTACCACTGGGACGTCGGTGGCCCCCGGCCGGCCGACCACCCCGGGCTGAGCGACCTCGACCTCTGACGGCCGGCGGGCCTGGCTCGAGCCGCGCCCGCGTGCAGTGGCGCGCTCGGCTAGACCGGCATGGAGACGAACGGCGAGGCGTAGTCCTCGACGCCGTCCAGCACGCGCGCTGCCTGCTCGGGCGTCAGCTCGCCGCTGGCCCGCTCGGCGGCGAGCATCGCACGCAGCAGCCGCGTCTCACCGGCCGTGGCGATGCCGGTGACCTGCGGGTAGGTCCCCAGCACCCAGGCCACCGCCGCGGTGACCGGCTCCTGCTCGTCGAGGGGCAGGTACCAGGTGTCGTAGCGCTTGGGCTCGTCGTCACGCCAGTTCCGGCGCGCGATGGCCTTGATCGCCATCACCGCCGCGTCGGTCCGGGCGGCGGCCTCGAGGAGGCCCTCGAGGTCCTCCTTGTATGCCGGGTCGCTCGCAAGTCGGTAGCTCACGGGAGTCAGCACGCTGTCGAAGTCGAAGCGGCGCAACGCCTCCGTGTGGACCGCGGGCGCGGCGTGCGTGTGTCCGGTGATCCCGATGGCACCGGCCAGTCCCTCCTGCTTGGCACGGACCGCCGCGGCGAGACCGCCGCCCTTCGCCGTCAGCAGGTCGAGGTTCTCCACGTCGCAGACCGCGTGGAGCTGGATGAGGTCCACATGGTCGGTCTGCAGCCGCTCGAGCGACTCGTTGATCTGCCGCCAGGCAGACTCCTCCGACCGCTCGCCCGTCTTGGTGGCGAGGAAGATGTCGTCACGGATCCGGGCCATCCACGGACCCAGCCGGAGCTCGGCGTCGCCGTAGTCCCGCGCCACGTCGAAGTGGTTGATCCCCGCGTCGAGTGCCTCCTGGATCGACGCATCGGCACGGTCCTGGTCGACGTCCGACAGGGATGCCGCGCCGTAGATGAGCACCGAGCTCTGGTGGCCGATCCGTCCGAGCCGTCTGGTCTGCATCCACTCACGCTACGCGCGTCGCCGGCCGGGGGCTGGGCCGTCGTCCTGAGGGGTCCTCCCCCGCCCCGCAGCGCCGGGGTCGTTCCCGGACACGGCTGCGACCCCACCGTCCCGGCGGGGTGTGGAGCGGGGTCATCGTCGTGGAGGTCCCGAGCCCGGAGCCTCGTTCGCGCCGCCGCGATCGACGCCGCCGTCATCACCGGTCCCGTTCGACCCGCGCCCGCCGGGACCGGTCGCGCGGGGGCCACGGGACGCGCGCCAGTCAGCGACCCGGTCGTCGTAGGACCCGGAGGTCAGGTCCCAGTGCACGGCGGGGCCGTTGGGGCCGTCGAGGACCTGACCGGCGTAGCGGTGGTGGTGCACGACGCTGTGGTGCGCCCGGCACAGCAGCGCGGCGTTCCAGATGTCGGTGGGGCCGTCGTCGGCCCAGTGGATGAGGTGGTGGGCATCGGTCCAGGTCGCGGGTTTGGAGCACCCGGGGAAGGTGCAGTGCCGGTCGCGGATCCACAGGTGGCGGATCTGGGCGCTGGTGAACAGCCGCTGCGCCATGCCCTGCTCCAGGACCTCGCCGTGGGAGCCGAGGACCATGGGGATGAGCTGGGCGTCGCACGCCAGGCGACGGACGGTGTCGGTGGTCAGGATCTGCCCGTCCATGGTGAGCCCGGCCCCGCGGCAGCGGCCCTGCAGCACCTCCAGGCCGATGGTGACCACGACGCTGGTCTTGGCCTGTCGGGGCACCCCCGCCGGGGCGCCCACCGCCCGGGCCACCAGGTCCAGCAGGGCGTCGGCCCGGCGGGCCGCCGCGCCGCGGGGGTCGTGCTCGCCGGTGTCGGCGTCGGGTGCCGGCTTGGCCAGGGCGTCGACGGCCGCGTCCACGACCGCCGCGCCCTCCTCATCGAGGAGCCAGGTGTAGCGGGACAGGCCCAACGGGCCGCGGGACTTCACCAGCGACCGGTGCGCGCGGCGCGCCTGCGCGTCGTCCTCGACGAGCCGGTCGGGACGCATCACGTCGCCGGCGTGGCGCACCGCCTGGGTCAGCTCACGCTCGGCCAGCCCGCCCGGCCCACGAGCGGAGTCCAGGAGGAGCGCGGTGACCTCCTCGAGCTGGGTGGGGTCGGCCAGCCCCCGGATCCCCCGGTGGAACCGCACCAGCTGCGCGGCCTTGGCCACCGGCAGCGCCTGCCTGGGCTCCGGCACCGCCGCCTGCCCGACCGCCTCCACGACGTCGGCCAGCCGCAGCTCCTCGGCCGCGCCCGCCACCGCGTCCAGGTCCAGGACCTGTCGGCTCGACAGCTGCGGCGCCTGCGCCCGCGCCCAGTCCACCGGCCCCCAGCCGCCACCGCTCCCTAGCCCGCGTCGCCTGCCCTCGGCCATCACGGTGACC
>JAICIN010000091.1 GCA_025924375.1 Dermatophilaceae bacterium
CCATCAAGGCGGCCTTCGGCGGCGGTGGTCGCGGACTGAAGGTCGCGCGCACGCTCGAGGAGATCCCCGAGCTGTTCGAGTCGGCCACCCGGGAGGCGGTCGCGGCCTTCGGGCGCGGCGAGTGCTTCGTCGAGCGGTACCTCGACCGGCCCCGCCACGTGGAGACCCAGTGCCTCGCGGACCAGCAGGGCACGGTCGTGGTGGTGTCGACCCGCGACTGCTCGCTCCAGCGCCGGCACCAGAAGCTCGTGGAGGAGGCGCCCGCGCCGTTCCTGTCGGACGCCCAGAACGCCGAGCTCGTCAGGGCATCCAAGGCGATCCTCACGGAGGCGGGCTACACCGGCGCGGGGACCTGCGAGTTCCTCGTGGGCCAGGACGGCACGATCTCCTTCCTCGAGGTCAACACCCGGCTCCAGGTGGAGCACCCGGTCAGCGAGGAGGTCACCGGCATCGACCTCGTCCGGGAGCAGTTCCGGATCGCGAACGGCGAGGAGCTCGGCTACGACGACCCGCCGCCGGTCCGCCACTCCATCGAGTTCCGCATCAACGGCGAGGACGCCGGGCGCAACTTCCTGCCGTCGCCGGGCGGGGTCACGGTCTTCCGGCCGCCGTCGGGCCCCGGCGTGCGCGTCGACTCGGGTGTCGAGGCCGGTGACACGGTCGGGGGCGCGTTCGACTCGATGCTGGCGAAGCTGGTCGTGACCGGCGCCACCCGGCAGCAGGCGCTCGAGCGCTCCCGCCGGGCGCTCGCCGAGTTCGTCGTCGAGGGCATGCCCACGGTCATCCCGTTCCACCGCGCCGTCGTCGACGACCCTGCCTTCGCGCCGGCGGACGCCGACCAGCCGTTCTCGGTGCACACCCGGTGGATCGAGACCGAGTGGGACAACACCGTGGAGCCGTATGCCGGTCCCCTCGCCGAGGCGGCGGAGGACCAGGGCGAGCGCCAGCGCGTCGTCGTGGAGGTCGGTGGCAAGCGGCTCGAGGTGGTCCTGCCCGGAGGCCTCTCCCTGGGCGGCGGCGGCGGCGGTTCCGCCCAGAAGAAGAAGGCGCCCCGGCGAGCCACCGGCGGCTCCTCGGGCGCGGCCGCCTCGGGCGACTCCCTCACGGCCCCGATGCAGGGCACGATCGTCAAGATCGCCGTCGAGGAGGGCCAGCAGGTCGAGTCCGGCGACCTCGTCGTCGTCCTCGAGGCGATGAAGATGGAGCAGCCCATCACCGCCCACAAGGCCGGCACGATCACCGGGCTGACCGCCGATGTCGGCCAGACGGTGACCAACGGCGCGGTGATCGCGCAGATCGCGGACTGAGCCCGCCGGCATACGCGCCGGGGGAATTGCCAAGGCCTCCCGCGACTACGGCACTGATCCGTCAGACGGATCAGTGCCGTAGTCGCGGGACAGCAGCCGTGCCGCCGCCCGTAAGCCCTGCCGGGCGGCTCAGGTGCGCCCGAAGGGCGGCAGCTCCTTGTCGGGGCGGGTGTCGCCGGGCAGCTCGTCGGTGCCGGGGGCCGGGTCGCGGCTGCCGGGAAGCTGCGCGTCGCCCCCCGTCTCGTCGGTGGGGATCTGCGCGACGCCGCCGGTGTCCGGCTGCGTGCCGCCGGGCGTCGGCGTCGGCTGGGGCGACCCCTGCTGCGTCGGGCCGCCCTGCGGCAGCGGCTCGCCGGGCGTGAGGGGGCCCTCGCCACCCTGGGTCTCCTGCGGGTCGTTCGTCGCGGGCGAGGGGTTGGGGACCGACTCGCCGCGGGGGCCCGCGTCCTGCCCGCCACGGTGCCCGGAGTCGGGGAGGCCGAGCTGCCCGCGCAGCAGGTCGGCGCCCTTGTCGAGCTCCTCCGTGTAGCGGCCGCCGGTGCGCTCCCCGATGGCCTGCTCACCCTTCTCGAGGGCGGACTCCGCCTGCTCCGGGTGCCCCTTGATGAAGTCCTTGGCCCTGTCGACCCACTCGTTCGCCATGACGCGCCTCTCCGCCGTGCCTGCTGTGGACCCCTTCAGCCCACCACAGGCGTGGGCCGGGCGCCAGAGGTGCCGCCGGGCCGGCCGGAGCGTTGGCGCCTGCCGGAGCGTTGGCGCCTGCCGGAGCGTTGGCGCCTGCCGGAGGGTTGGCGCCGGCCGGAGCGTTGGCGCCTGCCGGAGCGGTGGCTACTGCGGGTCGTGGAGCTGGCGGGCCGCCTCGGCCAGCGACCCCGACAGCGAGGGGTAGACGGTGAAGGTGCCGGCCAGCTGGTCCACGGTGAGCCGGTGCTGGACGGCGATCGTGACGGGGTAGACGAGCTCGGACGCGCGGGGCGCCACGACGACGCCACCCACGACCTGGCCGGTGCCGCGGCGGGCGAACAGCTTGACGAAGCCGTCCGTGATGCCCTGCATCTTGGCTCTCGGGTTGGTGGCCAGGGGCAGCATGACGGAGCTGGCGTCGACCACGCCGTCGTCGACCTCCTTCTGCGAGAAGCCCACGGTGGCGATCTCGGGGTCGGTGAAGATGTTGGCGGAGACCGCCGGCAGGTTGAGCGGCGCGACGGCGTCGCCGAGGGCGTGGGCCATGGCGATCCGGCCCTGCATCGCCGCCACGGAGGCTAGGGGCAGGACGCCGGTGCAGTCCCCCGCGCCGTAGATGCCCCGCGCGGAGGTGCGGGACACCCGGTCGACGACGACGTGTCCGCGCTCCCCCAGCTCGACGCCGGCCTCCTCCAGGCCGATGCCGGAGGTCTGCGGGACGGAGCCGACCGCCAGCAGGGCGTGGGTGCCCTCGACCGCCCGCCCGTCCTCGAGCCGGACCACGACTCCAAGGTCCGTGCGCTCGACGGCAGCCATGCGCGAGCGGTTGAGGACCTCCATGCCCCGCTTGCGGAAGACGTCCTCGATGACCGTGGCGGCGTCGGCGTCCTCGTGGGGCAGGACCCGCTCGCGCGAGGACACCAGCGTGACGTGGGAGCCCAGCCCGAGGTAGGCCTGGGCCAGCTCGGCACCGGTGACGCCGGAGCCGACGACGACGAGCCGCTCGGGCAGCTCCTTGAGCGAGTAGATCTGCTGCCAGGTGAGGATCCGTTCGCCGTCCGGCTGCGCGCTGGGCATGACGCGGGGGGTGGCGCCGGTGGCGAGGAGCACGACGTCGGCCTGCAGCTCCTCGGTGCTGCCGTCCTCGAGCTCCGCGGTCACGAGGGAGGGCGAGGCGAGGCGCCCGGTGCCCGCGAGGAGGCGGACGCCGTCGCGCTCGAGCCGGCGGGTGATGTCGCGGGACTGCGCGGCGGCCAGCGCGAGGATGCGGCGGTTGACCGCGCTGACCTCGGCGACCGAGTCGGAGACCTCGTCGCCCTCGATGTCCTCGAGGTGGACGCCGAGATCCGAGGCGGTCTCGAGCTGCGACATGACGTCGGCCGTGGAGATGAGCGCCTTGGAGGGGACGCAGTCGGTGAGCACCGCGGCGCCTCCGAGGCCGTCACGCTCCACGACGGTCACCGTGGCGCCGAGCTGGGCGGCGACGAGGGCCGCCTCGTAGCCCCCCGGTCCCCCGCCGAGCACCACCACCGACGTCGCACGAGCCTTCACGGGCCCCATCCAACCACCCGGGGTCCGCGCGCCCTCAGCGCATGTTGCCGGTGTGCCCCAAGGAGTACTGGCCGGGCTGGGGCCACACGCAGAGCCCGTGCGGACCGGAGTCGACGCGGATGCGGTGGGTGACCTTGCCGCTCGTGGTGTCGATGACGTAGACCACGCCGTCGTAGCGACCGCTGAGCCACAGCTCGGAGCCGTCGGCCGTGACGCCGCCCATGTCCGGCGAGCCGCCGCCGGGGATCTTCCACAGCGCGACCTTGTCGAGCGTGCCGGCGTCGAGGACGGTCACCGACCCGGCGTCGCGGTTGGAGACGAAGAGCCGGGTCGCGTCACGCGAGGGGTAGATGCCGTGCGCGCCCATGCCGGTCCGGATGAAGCGGTCGACCTTCAGCGTCGAGGCGTCGATGACCCACACCCCGTTGCGCAGCATGTCGGCCGCGAGGAAGTAGCGGCCGTCCGGCGTCAGGCGGACGTCCTGCGGCATCGCGGAGGCGCCGGGGCGCAGGCCCTGCTTGGGGCTGCCGTGCATGTGCATGGCCTCCTGCGGCGAGGTCGCGCCGGGGGTCTTGACGGCGTTGAGGTCGATGACCTTGCGGACCTTCGTGGCCTCCTTGTCGATGACGAGGAGCTTGCCGCTGAACTCGCAGCTGGCGACGAAAAAGGACAGGTCCGCGGAGTAGTCGGCGTGGTTGACGCCGTAGCACGGCACCGGCAGCGAGCGCTGGAGCTTCATGGTGTGCGGGTCCCGCACGTCGATCCGGCGCAGGCGCTCGGCCATGACCAGGGCGTGGGCGCCGTCGGGCGTGAAGTAGAGGTTGTACGGGTCGTCGACCGGGACGCGCTTGCCGGCCTTGCCGGTGCGAGGGTCGATGGGGATGAGGTCGTTGCCGAGGTCGTCGTTGACCCACAAGGTCTTCAGGTCCCACGACGGCACGACGTGCTGCGGCTCCCGCCCGGTCGAGAACCTCCCCACGACCTTGTAGGTCTTGGGGTCGATGAGCTGGACCGTGTCGCTCATGGTGTTGGGCACGTAGACCATCGGCCTGGCGTCCGTCGCGGCTCCTGTGAGCGCGCCCGCGGCGTCGTTGGCGTAGACGTTCGTCGTCGAGGACGACGGCGTCGGGCTCGGGTTCGAGGGAGCTGGCGAGGACGACGCGCCGCTGTGGGTCGTGCCGGCGTCGGCGGGGCTGCCCCCCGAGCAGCCGGCCGCCGTGAGGGCCGCGACGAGCAGGAGGGCAGCGGCGGCGGAGCGGCGGCGCGTGGCGGTGCGGCTCATCTCTTCTCTCGCGTCAGTCCCGCAGCAGCGTGGACAGGGTCACCGGTCGGAGCCCGGCCTGCGACAGGTCGGACAGGATGCCCGGCAGGGCGTCCACGGTCCCAGCATGGCCGAGGTGGAGGCTGACGACCGAACCAGGCCGCACCGCTCGGCGTGTCCTCGAGCGCACGAGGGTCGCTCCCGGGTCCAGGAAGTCCTCGGGGTCGACGTCGTAGGAGACGCACCGCTGGTAGCCGCTCTGCCTGGCGGCGGCCCGGATCGTCGCCGTGCTGTGCCTCGTGCCCGAGGGCCGGAACCACCAGCCCGCCGTGCCCACCGCGGCGCGCAGGGCCGCGGCGCCACGCGCCACCTCACTGGTGGCGGCTGAGGCGGAGAGGGAGGGCATCTGCTGGTGGCTCCAGGTGTGGTTGCCCAGCTCGTGGCCGGCCCGGCGGATCGCCCGGCCGAGTGAGGGGTCGGCATGCAGCCAGGTGCCCACGGCGAAGACGGTGATGGCCGCACCCGCGGTCCGGCACTCGGCGAGGACGGCGTCCGTCAGGTCGGCAGGTCCCTGGCCGTGGAAGGTCAGGGCGACCTCCTGACGGGTCCGGGGGCCGTAATCGATGTCGGGGCCTGCCGTCCGGGCGATCGAGGGCTCGGTCGCTGGGCCCGCGGACGGGGCCGGGGTGGGCGCCGGCGTGCCGGCACCGGCTCCGCCACTCGTCGCGGCGCCCGGGTGGCTGGGCGCGGCCTGCCCCTGCGGTGCCTGGCTTCCCGGCGACGGATGCGTCTGCGCCGGCCCGGCGCAGGCGGCCGTGCCGAGGCCGAGGGCGAGGGCACCGAGAAAGCGCCTGCGGTCGGGCCCGGGCGCGGGTGCGGGCTGGTCGGCGTCGGTGTCTGCCACGGGCAGCACTATGACGGGCCTGTCTGGGCGGGTCCTGACAGGGCCCCGTCGGGCCAGCCCGGTGGGTACGCTGCGCCCGTGACCGACGCCGCCACCGCCCTCGACCTCCAGGACCCCGCCACCGACCCCTTCGAGGTGGCGCGCTCGGCCGCCGCCGTGGTCGCCGAGCGCACGGGCGCCGACCACCACGACATCGCCCTCGTCCTCGGGTCCGGGTGGGGACAGACGGCCGACCTCGTCGGTGAGACGGTCGCGACCGTCGACAACACGGAGGTCCCCGGCTTCGCGAAGGCTGCCGTCGCCGGCCACTCGGGCACGATGCGCTCGGTCGCGGTCGCCGGCACGGCCAGGCGCGCCCTCGTCTTCGGCACGCGCACCCACTACTACGAGGGCCGCGGCGTGCGCGCCGTGGTCCACGCCGTCCGAACCGCCGCGGCCGCCGGCTGCCGGACCGTCGTCCTGACGAACGGCTGCGGCGGCCTCGACCCCGCGTGGCGCCCCGGCACCCCGGTCCTCATCCGTGACCACATCAACCTCACCGCCGACTCCCCCATCGAGGGCGCGAACTTCGTCGACCTCACCGACCTCTACTCCCCCCGGCTGCGCTCCCTCGCCCGCGAGGTCGAGCCGGACCTCGACGAGGGCGTCTACGTCCAGTTCCGCGGGCCGCACTACGAGACGCCGGCCGAGGTGCAGATGGCCCGCACCATCGGCGGCGACCTCGTCGGCATGTCAACGGCCCTGGAGGCCATCGCCGCTCGGCAGGCCGGCCTCGAGGTGCTCGGGATATCGCTCGTGACGAACCCGGCGGCCGGCATCAGCGACGTGCCGCTGTCACACCAGGAGGTCATCGAGGCCGGCCAGGCCGCCGCCGAGCGCTGCGGGCGCCTCCTCGCCGCCGTCGTGGCCAGGATCTGAGGGGCAGCGATGAGCAGGTATGCCGGGCGGCACGGCGCCGCGGACCTGGCACCGGAGCCGGAGCTCACCGACGTGGACGAGCTGGTGGCCGCGGCGGAGGCGTGGGCCCAGGACGACCCGGACGAGGAGACCCGTGCCGAGCTGGCGGCCGTGGTCGCGGCCGCCCGCGAGGGCGACGGCCCGGCGGTGGCGGACCTGCGCGACCGCTTCTCCGGGATGCTGGAGTTCGGCACGGCCGGCCTGCGCGGCGCCCTCGGCGCCGGCCCGAACCGGATGAACCGCTCGGTGGTCATCCGCGCGGCAGCCGGCCTCACGGCATACCTCAAGCAGTCCACACCGGAGCCCTGCGTCGTCGTCGGCTTCGACGCCCGCCGCAACTCCGACGTGTTCGCGCGCGACACCGCCGAGGTGGTGACCGCCGCGGGCGGCCGGGCCATGGTCCTCCCGCTCCCGCTGCCGACCCCCGTGTTGGCGTTCGCGATCCGCCACCTCGGAGCGGACGCGGGCGTCATGGTGACGGCGAGCCACAACCCGCCGCAGGACAACGGCTACAAGGTCTACCTCGGCGACGGCAGCCAGATCGTGCCGCCGGCCGACGCCGACATCGCGCGGCAGATCGCCCGCGTCGAGGCCGTCGCGGCCGTGCCGCGCTACGCGGACGGCTGGGAGACGCTGGGGGACGACGTCGTCGAGGCGTACCTCGACGCGATGGCCTCGGTCGTCGCGCCGGAGTCGCCGCGCGACGTCACGGTCGTCCACACGGCACTGCACGGCGTCGGCAGCGACGTGCTGCTGCGGGCGTTCGAGAGGTCCGGGTTCCCGACCCCGGCACCGGTGCCCAGCCAGCAGCAGCCCGACCCGGCGTTCCCGACGGTCTCCTTCCCCAACCCCGAGGAGCCGGGCGCCATCGACGCCGCCCTGGAGCTGGCGCGCGAGCTGTCACCGGACCTCGTCATCGCCAACGACCCCGACGCCGACCGGTGCGCGGTCGCCGTCGAGGACCATGGGGCCTGGCGGATGCTGCGGGGCGACGAGGTCGGCGCCCTGCTCGGCGCCCACCTGCTGCACCGGGGCGTCGGACGCGACGCGGTCTTCGCCAACTCGATCGTCAGCTCGCGCCTCCTCGCCGCGATGGCGACGTCCGCCGAGGTCGCCCACGAGGAGACGCTGACCGGCTTCAAGTGGATCGGCCGCGTGCCCGGCCTGCGCTACGGCTACGAGGAGGCGCTCGGCTACTGCGTCGCGCCGGAGCGCGTGCGCGACAAGGACGGCATCAGCGCCGCGCTGCTCATGGCCGAGCTGGCGGCGACGCTCAAGGCGGAGGGGCGCACGATCCCGGACCTCCTCGACACCCTCGCCGTGCAGCACGGCGTCCACGCGACCGACTCGTTCTCCGTGCGGGTCGACGACCTTGCCGTCATCGACACCGTCATGGCGCGACTGCGCCAGGAGTCGCCCACCGAGATCGGGGGGGTCCGGGTGGTCAAGGCGGACGACCTGTCCACCGGGGTGGACGGGCTGCCGCCCACGGAGGGGCTGCGGTGGTACCTCGAGGACGCGTCCCGCGTCATCGTCCGGCCCTCCGGGACGGAGCCGAAGCTCAAGGTCTACCTCGAGGTCGTCGAGGCGGTCGCCGACGAGACCGCCCTCGACGACGCCAAGTGGTACGCCGGCGAGCGGCTCGCGCGGCTCCGCGCCGCCCTGAGCCGCCTCACGGCGCCCTGAGCCGCGGATAGACTCGCTCGGTGACCACCTCCACCACCGCCGCGGCGGCTGACGTCAGTGCGCGGGCGCGGGACCTCCTGGGCGTGTCCCGGCTGAGCAACGCCGCCCTCTCGTCGTGGCTGCACGGGCTGCCGGGGGTGGACCAGGTGGGCTGCGAGGCGCGCGCGGCGGCGCTGGGCACCCGGTCGATCAAGACGTCGGCGAAGGCGTGGGCGATCGACGCGGCGATCTCGATGATCGACCTGACCACATTGGAGGGCGCCGACACGGTGGGCAAGGTCCGCTCGCTGTGTGCCAAGGCGCTGGTGCCGGACCCGTCCGAGCCCGCGACGCCCCGCCCTGCGGCGGTGTGCGTCTACGGCGACATGGTGGCCACGGCCCGGGAGGCGTTGGGCAGCAGCGGCATCCATGTTGCGGCGGTGGCGACGGCGTTCCCGTCGGGGCGGGCGATGATGGACGTGAAGCTGGCCGACACGGCGGATGCGGTGGCGGCCGGGGCGGACGAGATCGACATGGTCATCGACCGGGGCGCGTTCCTCTCGGGCCGCTACCTGCAGGTGTTCGAGGAGATCGCCCGGGTCAAGGAGGCGTGTGGCTCGGCGCACCTGAAGGTCATCATGGAGACCGGTGAGCTGGTGACCTACGACAACGTCCGGCGCGCGTCGTGGCTGTCGATGCTGGCCGGCGCCGACTTCATCAAGACGAGCACGGGCAAGGTGGCGCCGGCGGCGACGCTGCCGGTGACGCTGATCATGCTGGAGGCGGTGCGCGACTGGCGCGACCTGACCGGGGAGATGGTCGGGGTCAAGCCGGCGGGCGGGATCCGCACGAGCAAGGACGCGCTGAAGTACCTGGTGACCGTCAACGAGACCGCCGGCGAGGACTGGCTGACGCCGGAGTGGTTCCGCTTCGGCGCGTCGAGCCTGCTCAACGACCTGCTCCTGCAACGGCAGAAGCTGCGCACGGGCGCCTACTCCGGGCCCGACTACGTGACCATCGACTGACCCGACACCACCCCACACCCAGACACCCACCGACACCGACACCACCGACTGACGAGGCTGGCGAGAGGCATCATGGCGAAGTTCGAGTACGCCCCTGCACCGGAGTCGCGGGCGATCGTGGACCTGCAGCCCTCCTACGGGTTGTTCATCGGCGGCGAGTTCGTCCCGGGCCAGGGCGGGGCGGGGTTCAAGACGGTGAGCCCGGCCACGGAGGAGGTGCTCGCCGAGGTCACCGATGCGACCGCGGCGGACGTGGACGCGGCCGTGGCAGCCGCGCGCGCGGCATACGAGCAGGTGTGGGGACGTATGCCGGGTGGTGACCGCGGCAAGTACCTGTTCCGGATCGCGCGGATCCTCCAGGAGCGGGCACGCGAGTTCGCGGTGCTGGAGAGCCTCGACAACGGCAAGCCGATCCGGGAGTCCCGCGACGTCGACGTGCCGCTCGCGGCGGCGCACTTCTTCTACCACGCGGGCTGGGCCGACAAGCTGCAGTACGCCTCGCTGGGCCCGGACCCGCGCCCGCACGGGGTCGTCGGGCAGGTGATCCCGTGGAACTTCCCGCTGCTGATGCTGGCGTGGAAGATCGCGCCGGCGCTGGCGACCGGAAACACGGTGGTCCTCAAGCCGGCGGAGACGACGCCGTTGACGGCGCTGCTGTTCGCGCAGGTGTGCCAGCAGGCTGACCTGCCGCCCGGGGTGGTCAACATCGTCACCGGCGCGGGCGCGACCGGGCAGGCGATCGTGGACCACCCGGGCGTCGACAAGCTGGCCTTCACCGGCTCCACCGCGGTCGGCAAGATGATCGCCCGCTCGATCGCCGGCACCCGCAAGCACGCGACGCTGGAGCTGGGCGGCAAGGCGGCCAACATCGTCTTCGACGACGCGCCGATCGACCAGGCCGTCGAGGGCATCGTCAACGGCATCTTCTTCAACCAGGGCCACGTCTGCTGCGCCGGGTCGCGGCTGCTGGTGCAGGAGTCGGTCGCCGAGGAGGTCGAGAAGCGGCTCAAGCGGCGGCTGGCCACCCTGCGCGTCGGCGACCCGCTGGACAAGAACACCGACGTGGGCGCGATCAACTCCAGGGCCCAGCTGGAGCGGATCACGGCGCTGACCGCGGCCGGGGAGGCCGAGGGGGCCCAGCGCTGGGACACCGGGTGCGAGCTGCCGGCCAAGGGCTTCTGGTTCCGCCCCACCGTGTTCACGGGCGTCAGCCAGACGCACCGGATCGCGCAGGAGGAGATCTTCGGGCCGGTGCTGTCGGTGCTGACCTTCCGCACCCCGCAGGAGGCGGTCGCCAAGGCCAACAACACGCCCTACGGCCTCTCGGCCGGGGTGTGGACCGAGAAGGGGTCGCGGATCCTGTGGATGGCCGACCAGCTGCGCGCCGGCGTGGTGTGGGCCAACACGTTCAACAAGTTCGACCCCACCAGCCCCTTCGGCGGCTACAAGGAGTCCGGCTACGGCCGCGAGGGCGGCCGGCACGGGCTGGCCGCCTACGTCACCACCGGAGAGAGCCAGTGAGCCCGACCACCCAGCGCCAGCGCAGCCCTCGCCCCCGCCCTCGCCGCAGCGACGAGGAGCAGCCGGGGGACGCCGGGCGGCTCGAGGTCCGGAAGACCTACAAGCTCTACATCGG
>JAICIN010000092.1 GCA_025924375.1 Dermatophilaceae bacterium
AACCCGGCATACGTGCCGCGCTGGTGCGCGGGCACCTCCGGGTGCCGCATCGTGAGGCTGCGCACGTGCGCCTCGTAGAGCACCGTGTCGACCAGCGGCGTGCGCGGCGGCCGGTCGTCCCCCCAGTCGAAGCCGTCGGCCGTGACGACGCAGCGCGGCATCGCGCTCCGGCTGTCGATGTCGCTCGGGATCTCTCCGTCGCCGTGGAGCTCCCCGTCGACCTGGTGCGCGAAGACGTCGGGGGACCACACGACCTCGCCGTCGATCGCGCGCGCGTAGGGGTCGAGGAGGAGCTTGCGGGCGTTGTGCCGCAGGCCCTGCTCCGGCCGCCACGGTCCGTCGACGCGCAGCCCGTAGCGCTGGCCGGGACCGACCCCCGGCAGGAAGCCGTGCCAGATGTCGTGCACCCGGTCGGGGAGGGGGATCCGCCGCTCGCTCGCCCCGGCAACGTCGCCCTCGTCGAACAGGCACACCTCCACCGAATCCGCCTGACCTGCGTAGACGGCGAACTCCGCACCGCCCTCGAGCAGCGTCATCCCGAGCGTCGGTGGCAGCTCTCGCGGCACGCGTGCGGGCGGCATGGCCCTCAGCGTAGGCACTCGTTACGGTGGAGCCCATGACCGACCCGACGTCGCTGCCCAACTTCCCGCCGCCGCCCGACGAGCACCCGCTCCGCGGCCGCGTCCTCGACGCCCTCATCGACCAGGGGCTGAAGCCGGACATCGACTCCGACGGCGACGTCGCCTTCACCGTGCAGGACCAGCAGCTGTTCGTCCGCTGCACCGAGGGCGACTTCCAGATCATGCGGGTCTTCGGCCAGTGGCAGATCGCCGACGCCGTCCCGGCCGACCCGCTGGTGCGCCTCCAGGCGTGCAACGACCTCACCCTCCAGCTCAACATCGTCAAGGCCGGCATCGCCAACGGCACGCTGGTGGTCACCGGCGAGCACGTCGTCAGCCCCTCCACCGACGTGAGCACCCTCGTCGCGGTGACCATCCAGCTCGTCCTCGCCGGCGTGCAGATGTGGCACGAGCGCCTCCTCGGCGGTGGCGAGAACGGCGGCCAGCCGGCGTCCGGCGACGAGGGATGAGCGACCTCCTCGCCGTCGAGGTCGCGGAGGGCATCGCCACCCTGCGGCTCCAGCGCCCCCCGATGAACGCGCTGAACATCGAGCTCCAGGAGGCCCTGCGTGCGGCGGCCGCCGAGGTGACCGAGCGCAAGGACGTCGCGGCTGTCGTCCTCCACAGTGGGGAGAAGGTCTTCGCCGCGGGCGCGGACATCAAGGAGATGGAGCAGATGTCCTACACGGACATGGTCGACCGCTCCGGCGCACTCCAGTCCTCCTTCACCGCGATCGCCCGTATCCCCAAGCCGACGGTCGCCGCGATCACCGGCTACGCCCTCGGCGGCGGCCTCGAGCTCGCCCTCTGCTGCGACTTCCGGGTGGCCGCCAGGGACGCCAAGGTGGGACAGCCAGAGATCCTGCTCGGCCTCATCCCCGGCGCCGGCGGCACGCAGCGGCTCAGCCGCCTCGTGGGCCCCTCCCGGGCCAAGGACATCGTCTTCACGGGCCGCTTCGTCGGCGCCGAGGAGGCCCTCGCCATCGGGCTCGTCGACGAGGTCGTCGAGCCGAGCGACGTCTACGACGCCGCCAGGGCGAGGGTGCAGCGGTATGCCGGGGGGCCGGCATACGCGCTCCGCGCCGCGAAGGAGGCGGTGGACCGTGGCCTCGAGGTCGACCTCGACACCGGCCTGGAGATCGAGCGCGCCCTGTTCGCCGGGCTGTTCGCGACGAGGGACCGGGCGATCGGCATGCGCTCGTTCGTGGAGCACGGCCCGGGGAAGGCGCAGTTCGAGGGCGCCTGACGCGTCCTCCCACGCGTGTTGAGCGTCACGCGCTCTCGATGTGTTGATCGCCGAGGCCTCCTGTCAGGATGGCCCTGACCCCACAGGGAATGCCTAGCGAAGAGGACGACCATGAACATCGTCGTGTGCGTCAAGCACGTGCCGGACGCCCAGTCCGACCGCACCTTCAACGAGTCCGACAGCACGACCGACCGGGAGGGCGTGGACGGGCTCCTGTCCGAGCTCGACGAGTACGCCGTCGAGGCCGCCCTCAAGCTGGTCGAGGAGGGCGAGGGGGAGGTCACCGTCCTGACCATCGGGCCCGCGCAGGCCGCCGACGCGGTGAAGAAGGCCCTCCAGATGGGCGCCGACAAGGGTGTCCACGTCAGCGACGAGGCGATCCACGGCTCCGACGCCGTGGCGACCTCGCTGGTTCTGGCCGAGGCCATCCGCAAGATCGGCAGCCCCGACCTCGTCCTCACGGGCATGGCCTCGACCGACGGCACGATGGGCGTCGTCCCGGCGATGCTGGCCGAGCGCCTCGGCGTGCCGCAGGTCACCTACGCCTCCGAGCTCACCGTCTCCGACGGCACGGCGACGATCCGCCGCGACGGCGACACCGCGTCCGAGACCATCGTCGCGACGCTGCCCGCGCTGGTGTCCGTCACCGACCAGATCAACGAGCCGCGCTACCCGTCCTTCAAGGGCATCATGGCGGCGAAGAAGAAGCCGGTGGAGACGTGGTCGCTGGCCGACCTCGGTGTCGACGCCTCGCAGGTGGGCCTAGACGCGGCGTGGACGAAGGTCGAGTCGTTCACCAAGCGCCCCCCTCGCCAGCAGGGCCAGATCGTCACCGACGAGGGCGACGGCGGCACCAGGCTCGCCGAGTTCCTGTCCGCCCAGAAGTTCATCTGAGCCGGCACCGGCGGAAAGAGGTAACCACCCATGGCTGAAGTTCTCGTCCTCGTCGACCACTCCAACGGCACGGTGCGCAAGACGACCTCGGAGCTCCTCACCCTGGCCCGCCGCCTCGGCGAGCCCTCGGCCGTGTTCGTCGGCGAGGCCGGCGAGTACGCCGCCGCCGCGGAGGCCTTGGGCCGCTACGGCGCCCAGAAGGTCTACCGCGTGGAGTCACCCGACGTCACCGGCCACCTCGTGGCCCCGCAGGCGGAGGTGCTCGCCCAGCTCGTCGAGAAGGCCTCTCCCGCAGCCGTGCTCGTCCCCAGCAGCACCGCCGGCAAGGAGATCGCGGCCCGGCTCGCCATCAAGACCGGCTCCGGGCTGGTTACGGACGCCGTCGACGTCCAGGCCGGCGAGGGTGGCGGCGTGAGCACCACCCAGTCGGTCTTCGCCGGCTCCTACACCGTCACGGCCACCGTCACGCACGGCACGCCGATCGTCACCGTCAAGCCGAACTCCGTGACCCCGGAGGAGGCTCCCGGGGCAGCGGCCGACGAGGTCGTCGACGTGACCATCTCCGAGGCGGCCAAGGGTGCCCGGATCACCGAGTCCAAGCCCAAGGAGGCCTCCGGCCGCCCTGAGCTCACCGAGGCCGCGATCGTCGTCTCCGGCGGCCGCGGTACCGCCGGCGACTTCTCGCCGGTGGAGGCGTTCGCGGACAGCCTCGGCGCCGCGGTCGGCGCCTCGCGGGCCGCGGTGGACGCCGGCTGGTACCCCCACACCAGCCAGGTCGGCCAGACCGGCAAGCAGGTCTCACCCCAGCTCTACGTCGCCTGCGGCATCTCCGGCGCGATCCAGCACCGCGCCGGCATGCAGACGTCCAAGACCATCGTCGCGGTCAACAAGGACGAGGAGGCGCCGATCTTCGAGCTCGTCGACTTCGGCGTCGTGGGTGACCTGTTCACCGTCCTCCCGCAGGCCACCGAGGCCGTCAACGCCGCGAAGGGCTGACCCTCCTCCCGAGCCCGGCCGGCCGGCAGGGGCTGCGCGGCATGCGGGTGCGCGGCAGCCGGTACCGGCGTCCGTGAGCCCGCCGGTACCCGCGTGCGTGGGCCGGCCGCCCGGCATACGGCGATGACGTCCCGGACCGGCATGGTCCGGGACGTCTCCGCGTCCGCGCTGAGTGAGCCAACTGCGAAGGGGTATGGAACCTCGGTCCGTGCAACCCGCCCGTCGAGAGGAGCCGCCGTGAGCGAGCAGCCCGAGAACACCGAGGACCTGCGCGAAGAGGCCCGCAAGCGCATGGAGGAGATGCCGGCCGAGACCGCCCTCGGGAACCGCGACCCGCAGACGAGCGGCGAGGGCGACCCGGAGGACTACCAGGGCAACGAGGGCGGCACCGGCAGCTAGGCCGACGTCCCGCCAGCGACGAACGCCCCCGACCACATGGTCGGGGGCGTTCGGCGTTTGTCACTGTCAGAAGAGCAGCTCGAGCACCGGCGCGTTGACGGTGAAGGCGACGGCGAGGATCGCGACCGGGTAGACCACGGGTGGGATGCGGAACCGGACGTTGCTCGCGACCAGGCCGCAGATCCCGCAGCCGAGGGCCATCGGGCCGACGAACGACAGGGCCGGCACGGCCGTGGCCAGGGCAGTGACGGAGACGAGCAGCACGACCGTCCACAGCACGAACCCACTGAAGGCCGCGTGGCGCCACGCGTGCTGGTTCGGGCTGCTTGCGGCCGGTGTCGGCTGGATGGCCATGGATCCCCCTGCTCTGGACTGCTCACGCAGGCTACCCCGGGCGGCACCGATCGGCGCGGCGGCGGAGCCGGACACGCCTACCGGTGGCGCCGCTGGGCCGCGACCACCGGTGCGCGTCGGGTGACGGCCTGGGCCGCCGCCACGACGTCGACGAGCCCGTGCCCCTTGTCGTACGACGTGGTGCCGCCCGTGCCGTCGCTCTCGTAGGCCGCCCCATCGGAGTACTTGTGCGCGGTCGACTCGAGCGCGCTCTCGACCTCGGCCGGGGTGGCTGCGGGGTTCGCCTGGATCAGCTGCGCCACGATGCCGGAGATGTGCGGCGTGGCCATCGACGTGCCGCTGATGGTGTTGTAGTCGCCGTTCTCCTTGGGGTCGAGGCCGGTGGTGCAGATGGGCAGGTAGATCCGGCACGACGACGTGATGTCCTCGCCGGGAGCGGAGATGTCCGGGTAGGTCGCCAGGTCGCCCCGCAGGCCGCGGGAGGAGAAGTCGGACACCCGGCCGTCGCGGGTGCCGGTGTTCTCGTCGAAGTAGGACGCGACCGAGATGATCCCCGGCGTCGGGTCCTGCCCGGGCGGGTTGGAGAGGTTGGCGGTGCCGTCGCCGCCGTCGTTGCCGTTGGCCCAGACCGTGACGACGCCGTCCTTGACGAGCTCGCGCTGGAGCTTGACCGTGGCGGAGCTCGGGTCGAAGGGGCCGCCGCCCGTCGGTCCGTAGGAGTTCGACGTCACCTTGATCGGCGGGCAGGTGCTGGCGGGGACACCTGCGCCGCACGGGGCGTCGTGGTGCTCGAGCACCCAGTTGAGCGCGGCGTCGGCGCCGATGATGAACAGCACCGCGCCGGTGCTGATGCTCACGAGGCTCGCGCCCGGCGCGGCGCCGTGCATCCGCGTGCCGTCGCTGAGCGTCACGTCGCGGCCCGCGACGATGCCGTTGACGTGCATGCCGTGGCCGCCCACCGCGACGAGGTCGGTGTCGAGGGAGCCGGCGTCGACGGGAGCGCAGGTGCTCTCCGTCAGCGGCTCGCACACCATCTTGAGGTTCTTCACCACGGCGGAGCTGCCGTCGGGGTTGCGCAGGAACGGGTGGCTCGGGTCGACGCCGGAGTCGATGACGGCGACCGACACCCCCTTGCCGTCCAGGCTCGTGCCGTCGGCGCCGGTGAGCGTGTCCCGCGCCTCGCTGCCCCTCGTGGCGGTGTTGGAGGTGGAGAGGAACATCTCGATCGGCTGGTTGCCCTCGACGTAGGTCACACCGGGCTGCGCTCGTACCGCCCGCACCTGTGCCGGGAGGCCGGTGGCGACGACCACGCCGATCCGGTCGAAGCTCGTCACGGGCCGCAGACCGGCTGCCGCGACGGCGTCGCGCGCCGCGCGCAGGTCGGTGCCGTGCACGAGCACGGTCGTGGGCGTCAGGGCGTCGAGCAGGCCCAGCTGCCGGCCCAGCCACGGCTGCACCGGGGCGAGCACGCCCGACGCGGTGAGGGTCGGCGACGCGGTCGCGGTGGTGGGCAGGGCCAGGGCGGCGGCGGCCAGGGCCGCCGCCCCTGCGACGGCCGCGCGGGTTCTCGTGAGGGTGCGCATGGGTTCCCTTCTGGGTCGACCAGCTCCGTTGCAGGCCGTATGCCGGGTGCAACGACCGCGGGTGCGCCGGGTTACTGCCGGGAACGTCAGGAGATGGTCAGCTTCCGGGGCGGTCCCGCGTGGGCGCCCTCGTCTCGTGGGTCGGTCTGCTGGTGCCATGGCAACAGCAGGTCCACCCACGAGCTGCTGGTCGGCGGCGAACGTAGACTTTGCGGGTGCCCGCCTACCTTGACCACGCGGCGACGACGCCGATGCTCCCCGCCGCCGTCGACGCCATGACCGACCAGCTCCGCACCGTCGGCAACGCGTCGTCGCTCCACACCGCGGGCCGCACCGCGCGCCGGGTCGTCGAGGAGTCCCGGGAGCGGATCGCCCACGCGCTCGGCGCCCGGCCCTCGGAGGTCGTCTTCACCTCCGGTGGGACGGAGGCCGACAACCTCGCGGTGGCGGGGGTCTTCCAGGCACGCCGGGGCGCCGAGCCGGCCCGCAACCGTCTCCTGGTGAGCTCCATCGAGCACCACGCCGTGCTGGACACGGTCGAGCACCTCGTCACCCACGAGTCGGCCAAGGTGACGTGGGTCGACGCCGACCGCTCCGGCCGGGTCGCCCCCGCCGACGTGGCCGCAGCGATCGAGCAGGACCCGGAGTCGGTCGCCCTCGTCAGCCTCATGTGGGCCAACAACGAGGTGGGGGCCGTCCAGCCCGTCGCCGAGGTGGTCGAGCTCGCCCACGCGCACGGCATCCCGGTCCACTCCGACGCGGTGCAGGCCGTCGGCCACCTGCCCGTGGACTTCGCCGCGAGCGGCCTCGACCTCATGACGGTCACGGGGCACAAGCTCGGCGGGCCGATGGGCGTCGGCGCGCTCGTGCTCACCCGAGGCACCCAGCTGGTGCCGCAGTCGCACGGCGGCGGCCAGGAGCGGCAGGTCCGCAGCGGCACGCTGGACGTGGCCGCGATCCGTGCCTTCGCCGTGGCCCTGGAGGAGGCGGTCGGCACCCGCGAGGAGGAGGCGGCCCGCGTCACCGCGCTGCGCGACCGGCTGGTCTCCTCCGCGCTCGCGATGCCCTACGACATCACGGTGACCGGCGAGTGGGAGCCCGGCGACGGCACACGCAGGCTGCCGGGCAACGCCCACCTCCTCGTGCCGGGCTGCGAGGGCGACTCGCTGCTCTACCTCCTCGACGCGGCCGGCGTCGAGTGCTCCACCGGCTCGGCCTGCCAGGCGGGGGTGCCCCAGCCCAGCCACGTGCTCCTCGCCATGGGGATCCCCGAGCAGGAGGCGCGGGGCGCGCTGCGCCTCACCCTCGGCCGCACCTCCACCGACGCCGACGTCGACGCCTTCCTCGCCGCGCTGCCCGCCGCCGTCGAGCGCGCCCGGCGCGCCTCGGGAGCCGGGCGCTGATGAGGGTCGTCGCCGCGATGAGCGGCGGCGTCGACTCGGCGGTCGCCGCCGCCCGGATGCGCGACGCCGGCCACGAGGTCGTCGGGGTCCACCTGGCGCTCTCGCAGAGCGCGGCCACCCTGCGGGAGTCGGCCCGCGGCTGCTGCACCATCGAGGACGCCGGTGACGCGCGCCGGGTCGCCGACATGCTGGGCATCCCGTTCTACGTGTGGGACATGGCCACCCGCTTCCGTGAGGACGTCGTCGAGGACTTCGTCGCCGAGTACGCGGCCGGCCGCACCCCCAACCCGTGCCTGCGCTGCAACGAGCGGATCAAGTTCGCCGCCCTGCTCGACAAGGCGCTCGCGCTCGGCTTCGACGGGGTCGCCACCGGCCACTACGCGCGCATCGTCGACCGCCCCGACGGGTCCCGCGAGCTGCACCGTGCCACCGACGGCGCCAAGGACCAGTCCTACGTCCTCGGCGTGCTGACCGCCGACCAGCTGGCGCGGTCCTTCTTCCCGCTCGGCGACACCACCAAGCCGCAGATCCGCGCCGAGGCGAGGGAGCGAGGCTTCTACGTCGCCTCGAAGCCGGACAGCCACGACATCTGCTTCATCGCCGACGGCGACACCAAGGGCTGGCTCACCAGGCGTCTGGGGGAGCGCCCCGGGCCGATCGTCGACGGCACCGGCGCGGTCGTCGGCGAGCACACCGGCGCCTATGCGTTCACCGTCGGCCAGCGGCGCGGCCTCGGCCTCGACCGGTCCTCGCTCGACGGTTCCCCCCGATTCGTCGTGGGCGTCGACCCCGGGAGCAACACCGTGACCATCGGGTCGCGGGAGCTGCTGGGGGTCAACGCGATCCGCGGCGAGCGGGCCCGCTGGTGCGGGCCGGCGCCAGAGGGCGTCGTGGCGGTGGGGGCGCAGCTTCGCGCCCACGGCGAGGAGGTGCCGGCGCAGGCCTGGGCCGACGGTGGGCACCTCGAGGTCCGGCTGGGGGAGCGGGTCCGCGGGGTCGCGGCGGGCCAGGCGGTAGTCCTCTACGACGGCACGAGGGTCGTGGGGTCGGCCACGATCGCCTCGGCGACCCTGGAGCGGTGAGGCAGCTGCCGGGCCCCCGACCGGTCGGCCGCCGGGTCGCCGGCTCTCAGTAGGCTCCGCACCGTGGTGCGAGCGACAGGTGTGGGCTCCTGGCCGGGGACGGATGTCCGGGACGCGATCCGGGCGACTCGCGACCTGCTGGCCGACGGCCACCTCCCCTACCTGCCCGAGCTGCCCGGCCGTGGTCCGGGCTCCGAGCTGGTGGGCCGCAGCGCCGGCCTCCTCGTCGAGCTGCCCGTCGACCTCCAGCCCTCCGGGTGGCGGTTCGTCGACCGGCCGGGGCGCGACGCCCGGCGCACCGCAGCCCTGTGGCGACAGGACCTCGACGAGCTCGCCGAGGCCTACGACGGCTACACCGGAGAGCTCAAGGTCCAGGTATGTGGCCCGCTCACGCTCGCCGCCGGGGTGTTCCTCCACCGGGGCGAGCGCGCGCTGGTCGACGAGGGCGCCACCCGCGACCTCACCCACTCGCTCGCCGAGGGCGTCCGCCTCCACCTCGCCGACCTCGAGCGGCTCGTGCCCGGCGCCTCCCTCGTGCTCCAGCTCGACGAGCCCTCACTGCCCGCGGTCCTCGCGAGCCGTCTGCCCACGGCGTCCGGCTACGGCCACCTGAGGGCGGTGGACCCCCAGGCCGCCGCGGACGCCATCGGCAGTGTCCTCGAGGCAGCCGGGAGCAGGGCCACCGTGGTCCACTGCTGCGCGCCCGGTGCACCGCTGCCCCTCCTGCGCCGGACCGGCGCCGGTGCCGTCGCGGTCGACACCTCGCTCCTCTCGCCGGCCGGCTGGGAGTCCGTCGCCGCGACGGTGGAGGACGGCACCAGCCTGTATGCCGGGTGCCTGCCGACCGACGGCAGCGGCACCGCGCGCGCCGCGGTGGAGTCGGTCACCGCCGGCTGGAATGCCGCCGGGCTGGCGTTGTCGGTGCTCGCTGACATCGTGGTCTCACCAGCGTGCGGGCTGGCCGGCCTCGCGCCGGCAGCCGCCCGGTCGCTCCAACGGGCAGCGGTCGACGTCGCCGCGGAATTGTCCGAGCGAGCAGAGAGTTGACAGCGCCATGACCGCCGCCGTCGTCACCCCGACCACCTCCACCGGCACGACGACGCGGGTGCCGTGGCAGGCGAAGTTCCTCCTCCTCGCGGGGATCTGGGGGTCCAGCTTCCTCCTCATGAAGGTGGGGCTGCGGTCCCTCGCGCCGATCCAGATCTCGAGCCTGCGCATCCTCGCCGGCACCGCCATCCTGCTGGTGCTCTTCTCCACGACCGGTGGGCGGTTGCCCCGCGACCTGCGCACCTGGGCTCACCTGACGGTGTCGAGCCTGTTCCTCACCGTGCTGCCCTTCACCCTCTTCGCGCTCGGGGAGGAGCGGGTGTCCTCCGCGCTCGCGGGCATCGGCAATGCGACGACACCGATCGCGACCGTCCTGTTCGCGCTGCTCATCCTGCCGAGCGACCGGCTCTCGTCCCGCAAGCTGGCCGCCATCCTCGTGGGCTTCCTCGGTGTCGTCGTCATCATGCAGCCGTGGGCCTCGGCCGGCCGCCCCGACCTGCTCGGCTTCGGCATCACGGTCCTCGCCGCCGCCTGCTACGGCGTCGGGTGGACCTACAACCGCCGCTTCCTCGCGCAGGCCGACCTCGGCGGACTGTCCATGCCCACCGCGCTGCTCTGCGTGGGCAGCTCCATGATGGTGCCGGTCGTCCTGGTCTGGTGGCTCCTCAACCGCGCGACCGTCGCCGCCCCCTGGTCGCTCCACACCCCGCCCCACCACTCGGCCGCCCTGCCGGTCGTGGCCGTGCTGGCGCTCGGGATGGTCGGCACCGGCGTGGCCTACATGCTGCAGTTCGACGTCGTCCGGGCTGCGGGCGCGACCGTGAGCACCACCGTCACCTACCTCATCCCGGTCGTCTCCGTCGTCCTCGGCGTGACGCTGCTGGGCGAGCGGCTGGCGTGGCCGCAGGTGCTCGGCGCGGCGATCGTCCTGGGCTCGGCGGTCGTCATCGGGCTGCCGGCACGGCGGCGCCGGGTGCGCGGGCACTGACCTCGGGCCGCGACGGTCCCGCGGCTGCGGCTGCTCGGCGGCCGCTGCCTGTCGGCCCCGTGCGGCAGGATGTCACCGTGAGTGAGATCGTCTCGACGACCGTCCCCGACGAGGTCCGCCACGAGTGGCACGACCTTGCGGAGCAGGCCTCGGCCGCCCAGTTCGCCTACCACGTGCGGGACGCCCCGACCATCAGCGACGGCGACTACGACGCGATCATCCGGCGGCTCGTCGAGATCGAGGAGACCCACCCCGAGCTGCGCTCGCCCGACAGCCCGACGCAGCGGGTCGGGGGAGCGGTCTTCTCGACC
>JAICIN010000093.1 GCA_025924375.1 Dermatophilaceae bacterium
ACGCCCCCGCGGGGCAGCGGGCGCGGGCTGGACGGTGGCACGACGGTCGACCCCGTGTCGAGCACCTCGACGACCCGGCCGGCCGACACCGTGGCCCGCGGGATCATCATCGACATGAACGTCGCCATCATCACCGACATGAGGATCTGCATCAGGTAGGACATGAAGGCGGTGAGCTGCCCGATCTGCATCTGCCCGCTCTCGACGCGGTGGGCGCCGAACCACAGCACCGCGATGGTCGAGGCGTTGAAGATCAGCATGACGATGGGGAAGACCAGTGCCATGAGGCGGCCGACGGCCAGCGCCGTGCCGGTGTACTGCGTGTTCGCCTCGGCGAACCGGGCCCGCTCGTGGTCCTCGCGGACGAAGGCGCGCACGACGCGGATGCCGGTGATCTGCTCGCGCAGCACGCGGTTCACCCAGTCGACCGACTTCTGCATGAGCCGGAACTGGGGGATCATCCGGCTGATGACGAGCCCGACGCAGAGGGCGAGCAGCGGGACGGCGACGCCGACGAGCCACGACAGCCCGACGTCCTCCCGCAGCGCCATGATGACGCCGCCGACCATCATGATGGGCGCCGACACCATCATCACCGAGCCCATGAAGACGACCTGCTGGACCTGCGTCACGTCGTTGGTGTTGCGGGAGATCAGCGTCGGGGCACCGAAGCGGGAGACCTCCTGCGCCGAGAACCGGCCGACCTGGCCGAAGATCGCCGCCCGGAGGTCACGCCCCAGGCCTGCGGCCGAGCGGGCGCCTAGGTAGGTCGCCGAGATCGTCGCCGCGATCTGGACGAGCGAGACGACGAGCATGACCCCGCCGGTGCGCACGATGTAGCTCGTGTCGCCCTTGGCCACGCCCTCGTCGATGATGCTGCCGTTGAGGCTCGGCAGGTAGAGCGAGGCCATCGTGCCGACCAGCTGGAGCACGACGAGCAGTGCGACCAGCCCGCGGTAGGGCCGCAGGAAGTCGCGGATGATGCGGATCAGCATGAGGTGGTGCCCCTGTCGGTCGGGTCCTTGACGGTGCCGTGGAGGAGGGTGTCGACGATCTCCTCCGGGGTGAGCAGCTGGTGGTGGGAGATCTCCCAGTGGCTGCCGGCGAACGTGAGCAGCCGCAGCAGCCTGGTGAGCTGCTCCGCGGGCACGGTGAGGCTCTCCTCGTCCGCGCGGATGATGTCGGTCACGAGCTCGAGCGCCTCGCGGTTCCAGTCGCGGCCGTCGCGTGAGGGCGCCCGGTGCGGCGGCTGCACCATCCCTACCGCGGTCAGCAGGCGGAAGATCTCCACGAAACGCTCCTGCAGCACCGTGACCACCTGGACGAGGCGCTCGCGCAACGGCGCGCCGAGGTCGACGGCGCGCAGCCGCTCGACCATCGGCTCGGGGTCGAAGGCCGAGTGCAGCGCCTCGTGGAGGAGCTCCTCCTTGCTGGCGAAGACGCGGAAGATCGTCCCCTCCGCGACGCCAGCGGCATGCGCGATGTCCCGGGTGCTGACGGCCATGCCCTTCTCGTGGAGCAGCGGCACCGTCACGGCGACGAGGGCGGCGCGCCGCTCCTCGGGCTGCATGGCGGGAGCGCGGGGTGTCACAGCGGTGGAGTCTAGTGAGTGAGCGCTCACTCAGCAACAGGTTTCGGGCAGCTCACCGGTCGCGCACGAGGAGGCCGTCGGCCACGAGCTCGCGCAGCAGCGGCAGCGCCACGCGCCGCACGTCGTGCTCGTCCTCGCCCAGGAGCTCGGCGATCGCCGCGAGCGCGGCGCGCGCCGGCAGCTGGCCGTCGCACACGCTGACGAGCGCGGCCGTGACGGTGTCCAGCCGGACCGCGCGACGCAGGCCGCCGCCCTGCCGCAGGAGCACCACCGCCGGGTCCTCGGCGCCGGGCCGCGCGTGCCGTTCCTCCGTGACGTCGTCGGCGCAGCGCCAGGCGACGTCGAGGACCGCGTCGTCATCGTGCTCGGCGAGCCAGGTCCGTGCCCGTATGCCGGCGAGGACCGCCGGTCCCATCGCCGCCGGGAGGGGACCGCTCGCCTCGACGAGGTCGACGAACGGCGGGCGGTCCGTGGCAGGTCGCTGGAGCGTGATGACGCCGAAGCCCACCGACGTCACGCCGCGCGCCGCGAAGTCGTCGAGCCACGCGGCATACATCGCAGCGAACTCGCTCGTCGCGCTGTGGTGGCCACCGTCGCGGGCCCAGGTCTCGGCGTACTGCGCCGGGTCCTGGACCTCCCGCTGCACGACCCAGGCGTCGAGCCCGCTGTCGGCGACCCAGCCGCGCACGCGCGCCCGCCAGTCGGCGCCGTCTACGACCTCCCAGTTGCCGAGGAACTGGGCTATCCCGCCCCGCTCGAGGTGGTCGCCGATGGAGCGGACCAGGTCTGCGACGACCTCGTCGCCGGCCGCTCCGGCGTCGCGGTACTCGAAGAGCGGCACGCCCGCTCCGCGCGGGGTGATGACGAACGGCGGGTTGCTCACGATGAGGCCGAAGCGCTCGCCGGCGACGGGCTCGAGCATCGAGCCCTGCCGCAGGTCCCACTCCACACCGTTGAGGACGGCGTTGAAGGCCGCGAAGGCGAGCGCGCGTGCGGAGATGTCGGTGGCGACGACCTGGCGGGCGTGGGCGGTGAGGTGCAGCGCCTGCACGCCGGAGCCGGTGCCGAGGTCGAGTGCTCGCTCCACGTCGGGCCGCGGCGTCCACGACGCCAGGGTCGTCGAGGCGCCCCCGACGCCGAGGACGTGGTCCTCGCGCAGCGGCCGGCGGGTGGCGAGCTCGGAGAGGTCGGAGGCGACCCACCAGTCGCGGGACTCCTCGCCGTAGGGCCTCAGGTCGCACGTCGCGATGACGCCGGGACCCTGCTCGACGACGAGGCCGAGCGCCTTGGCGCCGGGGACCCCGAGGGAGGGCAGCGCAGCGAGCGCCTCGTCCTCGTCGACGGCGTCCCCGAGGGTGAAGAGCCGCACCAGTGTGCTCAACGGGCCGGGTCGCGCAGCGGTCGCACGCTGGGCGGGGAGGACGTGTTCGCGGGCCAGTGCGCCGCTGGCGAGCGGGCCGAGGAGCGCGGCGACGCCGTCGACCGTGAAGCCGGCCGCCGCGAGGTCGTCGCGCAGCCGGCCCACCTGGGCCGCGTCGGCGCGCGGTGGCGGCGGGGAGCCGCTCATCCGTCGAGGAGCCCGCCGAGGTTGAACCCGCCACCGGAGGACTGCTGGGCGGTGGCGGGGGTCCACTCGCTCGGCTGGACGATGACGAAGCCCTGGCCGTGGAACGCGTACTGGAACGCCTCGCCGGAGCCGCCGCGGATCATCGAGCGCACGTTCATGCTCGAGACCACCTGGGGCACGAGGTGCGCCGACCAGCCGACGCAGGCCTGGACGTCGACGAAGGTCGGCTGCACGCTGCAGTCGAGGATGACGGGCTGGCCCACCGTGTGGATGGCCACCGTCCCGCTGCCCTGCAGGGTGGTGTTGAACAGGCCGCCGCTCAGCATGCCGGCGCCCTGCACCCGCTTGATGTCCCAGTCGATGGAGGAGTCGAAGGCGAGGAGGTTGCGCGCGTTGACGCTCAGCGCGTCGCCACCGAGCTCGACGAGGAAGACGAAGCCCGCTTCGGAGGCGAAGAAGACCTCGCCCTCCCCCGAGACCCGCATGAGCGAGACGTCCTCGCCCGTCACGACCTTCTTGAACAGCTTCCCGACGCTGCCGGCCTTCTCGTGGTCGAACCTGATCTGGCCCTGGTAGGCGACCATCGCGCCCTTGACGGCGAGCACGTCACCGCCGAGGTGGACGCGCAGCATCTGCGGGTTCTGGAGGGCGAAGCGCTGGTCGGCCTGCACCTCGAGGTTGGCCTGCTCGAACAGGGTGCTCTGCATGGGGGAAGCCTAGGGGTGCGCGAATGCCCGCCGGTGCCGGCTGGCCCTCAGGTCGGCAGCCGGTAGGTGAGCCAGGTGCTGCGGTTGGCACCCGTGGCGTCGTAGAGCCGCTGCGCGGTGGCGTTGTCGGGCGCCGTCTGCCACTGGAGCCACCGGTAGCCCACCGCAGCCGCCACCTCCCGGCAGGCCTCGAGGAGCCGCCGGCCGACGCCGGCGCCGCGCGCGGCCTCGGCGACGAAGAGGTCCTCCATCACCGCCAGCCGCTGGCCGAGCGTCGTGTCCCAGGACCACAGCACGGTCGCGAACCCCAGGGCGTCGCCCTCCGGGCCGCGGGCGACGACCCGCACGCCGTCGTGCTCGGGCGCGGCCAGGAATGCCTCGGCCATGGCGAGCAGGTCGGCGTCCGCCGGGGACTCGCCGTAGAAGGCCGCGTAGGCGGCCAGGAGCGGCACGAGGTCGGGCAGGTCCTCGCTGGTGACCCTGCTCGTCCGCACGGAGGTGACGCGGTCCACAGGCGCACCCTATGCGGCCCGGGCGCGCCGCCGGCATACGGCCCGGGCCCGCCGCCGGCATACGGGCCGGGCGGGCCGCCGGCATACGGGCCGGGCGCGCCGCCGGCATACGGGCCGGGCGTCACGAGACGCGGCGGCCGGTCCACCCCTTTGGTGGACCGGCCGCCGTCGGTGCCGGGTGTCGGCTCAGTGCCGGTTGACGGGCTCCTCGACGTCGCTGCCGCGGGTCTCGTCGCCGGGGCCGATGTGCGGGACCCCCGTGCCCTCCGCCGCCGCGGCACCGTCGGGTGCCGCCGCCGCCGGCCCGGTCTGCTGGTCACCGCCGATCGCGAGGTCGCGGCTCCTGGACACGGCGACCGCGCCGATGATCACGACGAGGGCGACGGCGGCGATGCCGTAGCGCAGCCAGCCGTTGGCGTCCTTGCCGATGCTCAGCGTGATGATCGCCGGCGCCACGAGGACCGAGACGAGGTTCATCACCTTGATGAGGGGGTTGATCGCCGGCCCGGCGGTGTCCTTGAACGGGTCGCCGACCGTGTCGCCGATGACGGTGGCGGCGTGGGCCTCGCTGCCCTTGCCGCCGTGGGTGCCGTCCTCGACGATCTTCTTGGCGTTGTCCCAGGCGCCACCGGAGTTGGCGAGGAACACCGCCATGAGGCAGCCCGTGCCGATCGCGCCGGCGAGGAAGCCGGCCAGGGCGCCGATGCCGAGGCCGAAGCCGACGGCCACGGGGGCTAGGGCCGCGAGGAGGCCGGGGGTGGCCAGCTCGCGCAGGGAGTCCTTCGTGCAGATGTCGACGACCCTGCCGTACTCCGGCTTGGTCGTGCCCTCCATGATCCCGGGGATGTCGCGGAACTGGCGGCGGACCTCGAACACGATCGCGCCCGCGGCGCGGGTCACCGCGTTGATGGCCAGCCCGGAGAAGAGGAACACCACTGCGGCACCGAGGAGCAGGCCGACCAGGGTCGAGGGCGTGGTGATGACGCCCTGGGCGTTCTGGATGAACTTGTTGCCGGTGTCGATCTGCTCCTGGGTCAGCCCGGCGGTGTCGAGCTTGCCGATCGCGCTCTGCCACGCCTCGGTGAACGAGCCGAACAGCGCGCTCGCCGCGAGCACCGCGGTCGCGATGGCGATGCCCTTGGTGATCGCCTTGGTGGTGTTGCCGACGGCGTCGAGGTCGGTGAGGATCTGGGCGCCCTCGCCGTCGACGTCGCCGGACATCTCCGCGATGCCCTGGGCGTTGTCCGAGACCGGGCCGAAGGTGTCCATGGCGACGATGACGCCGACCGTGGTGAGCAGCCCGCAGCCGGCCAGCGCGATGAGGAACAGCGAGAGGATGATCGACCCGCCGCCGAGCAGGAACGCGAGGTAGACGGCTCCGCCGATGATGACGGCGGTGTAGACCGCCGACTCGAAGCCCACGCCGATGCCGGAGAGCACCACGGTGGCGGCACCCGTGAGGGAGGTCCTCGCGACGTCCTGGGTGGGGCGCTTGTCCGTGCCGGTGAAGTAGCCGGTGAGCCACAGGATGATGCCGGCGAGCACGATGCCGATGAACACCGCGAGGATGGCGGTGCGGCGCGGGTCGCCGGTCAGGCCCTGGGTGGCCTCGGTGCCGAAGTCGGAGAAGCTGCTCGGCAGGTAGGTGTAGGCCGCCACGGCCGAGAGCACCGCCGAGATGAGGGCGGCGATGTAGAAGCCGCGGTTGATCGCCTTGAGGGCGTTCTCGCCCGGCTTGACGCGGGTGATGAACACGCCGATGAGGGCCGTCACCGCGCCGATCGCCGGGACGATGAGCGGGAAGACCAGGCCGTAGGAGCCGAACGCCACCGAGCCCAGGATGAGGGCGGCGACCAGGGTCACGGCATACGACTCGAACAGGTCCGCCGCCATGCCGGCGCAGTCGCCCACGTTGTCGCCGACGTTGTCGGCGATGGTGGCCGCGTTGCGCGGGTCGTCCTCGGGGATGCCGGCCTCGACCTTGCCGACGAGGTCGGCGCCGACGTCGGCGGCCTTGGTGAAGATGCCGCCGCCGACCCTCATGAACATCGCCAGCAGGGCGGCGCCGAAGCCGAAGCCCTCGAGCACCTTGGGAGCATCGCCCTTGTAGAAGAGGACCACGACCGAGGCGCCGAGCAGGCCGAGTCCGACGGTGGCCATGCCCACGGTGCCACCGGTGCGGAACGCGATCCGCATGCCGGAGTCACGGTCGCCGTGCCGGGCTGCCGAGGCCACGCGGACGTTGGCCTTGACCGCGAGGCTCATGCCGAGGTAGCCGATCGCGGCGGAGAACGCGGCCCCCAGGACGAAGAAGCCGGAGCGGCCCCAGCGGATGCCCGCGGTGTCGGCGGGGAGGAGCAGGAGGAGGCCGAAGACCAGCACGACGAAGATGCTCAGAGTCTTGAACTGGCGAGCGAGGTAGGCCTGCGCGCCCTCCTCGACGGCGGCACCGATGTTCTGCATGTTCTCGGTGCCGGGGTCGGCGCCGAGGACCTGCCGGCGGAAGAAGAAGCCCATGGCGAGGGCGATGACGGCGATCACCAACACCACGATGACCAGGGTGAGATTGCTGCCCGTCAGCGGAACCGAAGCTGCTGGGGCGAGCGCGAGGCCCGACATTCCATCCTCCTTGATGGGGGTGCGTGGAAGCGACGCGTCCGCGGACCCGCCGGCTTTCTGCAGCGAACGAAGCGACGTCGGAGGTGACAGTAATGCACGTCACAGGACCGACGGGACGGCAATGAGCAGGGTCACACGCGTGTCACCGCTCGACGGCCGCCCCGGTCGCGCTCGGGGAGCCGTCGATCTCGCCGACGACCGGATGTGGGTCGGCACCGTCAGGCAGGGCGCCGTTGGTGTGCCGGGCCGGGTCGCCTGACGGCGCGGTCTCGACCTCGGAGGGCGCGGTCTCGACGTCGGCGGGCGCCGACTCCACCTCGGCGGGCGAGGTCGCCTCGTCCACCGAGGCGAAGATGTGGAAGACCTTGTCGAGCCCGGTGATCTTGAAGACCTTGAGGATGCGGTCCTGGCTGCTCACGATGCGCAGGGTGCCGCCCTGGCTCCGGACCAGCTTCAGGCGCCCCACGAGGACTCCGAGCCCGGTGGAGTCCATGAAGGTCACCTCGTCGAGGTCGACGACGAGGTCGACCCGGCCCGCAGAGACCTGCTTGTCGAGGGCCTCACGCAGCAGGGGTGCGGTGTAGACGTCGATCTCGCCGCCGACGTGGACGACGGTCAAGGCGCCGCGCTCCCCCGTGGACACCGTCAGGTCCACAGACCCACCTCTTTCTGGCTCGTCGGGCAGGCGCGCCTTCGCGCCGCGCATGTCGGGATTACCGTATCCACAATGTCCAGCACCGCCTCATGCGCCGTTCCGGTGGCCTTCGACCCGGCCGTCGCCCTGGGCCGTCTCGTCGCGGCGGCCGAGCCCGGGGTGCTGCGCCACGTCGAGTCGCTGCCGGGGCGGCGGGCGCAGCTCGCGCCGTGGCCGCAGTGGGTGCACCCGGTCGTGCAGGGGGCGCTGGCCGGCGCGGGGGTCGGCTCCCTGTGGTCGCACCAGGCGGAGGCGGCGGAGCTCGCGCACGCGGGGCGCCACGTCGTGGTGTCGACGGGCACAGCCTCCGGCAAGAGCCTGGGCTACCTGCTGCCGGTGCTCTCCGACCTCCTCGACGGAAGCGCCGCCCCCACCGGACGCGGGGCGACCGCGCTCTACCTCGCACCCACGAAGGCCCTGGCCGCCGACCAGCTCGCCCGAGTGACCAGCCTGGCGATCCCCGGCGTGCGCGCGGCGACGTACGACGGTGACACGCCCAGCGAGGAGCGTCGCTGGATCCGTGACCATGCGCAGCTCGTCCTCACCAACCCGGACCTGGTCCACCACTCGCTGCTGCCCGGGCACGAGCGGTGGGCGCCGTTCCTGCGCGCCCTGCGCTACGTCGTCATCGACGAGTGCCACGTCTACCGGGGGGTGTTCGGCTCCCACCTCTGCGCGGTGCTCCGCCGGCTGCGCCGCGTCGCCGCGCGCTACGGCGCCGCGCCGACGTTCGTCCTCGCCTCCGCGACGGTGCGCGACCCGCAGGCCCACGCCTCGCGCCTCGTCGGTATGCCGGTGTGCCCGGTCGAGCGTGACGGCTCGCCTCGCGAGGCGATGACCTTCGCGCTGTGGGAGCCGGGCGAGGGCGCGGACGGGGAGCGGCGGAGCGCGACGACGGAAGCCGCCGCACTGCTGGCGGGGCTGGTCGGGGAGGGCGTGCAGACGGTCGCCTTCGCACGCTCGCGCGCCGGCGTGGAGGCCCTCGCCGCGGGCGCGCGGCGGCGCCTCCCGGAGGAGGCGCTGCACGGTGCCGTCGCGGCATACCGGGGGGGCTACCTCCCCGAGGAGCGCCGCGCCCTGGAGCGCGGCTTCCGGGAGGGACGGCTCGCCGGCCTGGCAGCGACCAGCGCCCTCGAGCTCGGGATCGACGTCACCGGGCTCAACGCCGTCATCCTCGCCGGCTGGCCCGGCACGCTCGCGTCGCTGTGGCAGCAGGCCGGCCGCGCCGGCCGGGCTGGCGAGCCCTCGCTCGCGGTGCTGGTGGCTGCGGACGACCCGCTCGACACCTACCTCGTGCGGCACCCTGAGGCGCTCTTCTCCCGGCCCGTGGAGGCGAGCGTCGTCGACCCCGCGAACGTCCACGTGCTCGCGCCGCACCTCGCCGCGGCGGCGGCCGAGCTCCCCCTGACGGAGGCCGACCTGCCGCTGTTCGGCGGCCAGGCCCGCGAGCTGCTCGACGCGCTCGTGGCACGCGGCATCCTCCGCCGGAGACCGCGCGGCTGGTACTGGGCCCGCAGCGACCGGGCCACCGACCACGTCACCCTGCGGGGGACCACCGACGTCGTGACCGTCGTCGAGGACCGAACCGGCCGGGTGGTGGGCACCGTGGACGAGGCGTCGGCGCACTCGCAGGTGCACACCGGTGCGGTGCACGTGCACCAGGGCCAGGCGTACGTCGTGACGGGCCTCGACCTCGAGGCCCGGACCGCGAGCGTGGTCCGCGGGGACCCCGGCTGGAGCACGTACGCGCAGTCGCAGAGCGCCTTCGACATC
Organism: Dermatophilaceae bacterium; assembly: GCA_025924375.1. Taxonomy (GTDB): domain Bacteria; phylum Actinomycetota; class Actinomycetes; order Actinomycetales; family Dermatophilaceae; genus JAICIN01. Next base: position 9,464 of record JAICIN010000093.1, read on the forward strand.
GTGGCGCGGGAGCGTTCTGAGGTGCGAGGCGCAGTGGGGCTCTGCTTCGGCACGGTCGACGTGCGGACCCGGGTGACGTCGTTCCTCCGGCGGCTGCCGGGCGGCGAGGTCATCGGCTCGCACCCGCTCGACCTCCCGGAACGGAGGCTCCGGACCAGGGCGGTCTGGTGGACGATGCCCGGCCCGCTCCTGCAGTCGGTGGGCATCGACGAGACGCAGGTGCCGGGGGCGGCCCACGCCGCCGAGCACGCGGCCATCGGGATGCTGCCCCTCGTGGCGACCTCCGACCGCTGGGACGTCGGCGGCGTGTCCACCGCGGAGCACCCCGACACGGGCCTGCCGACGATCCTCGTCTACGACGGCTACCCGGGCGGCGCTGGGTTCGCCGAGCGCGCGTTCGACGCCTTCGAGACCTGGCTGGCGGCCACCTGGCGGGCGGTCTCCGAGTGCGCCTGCGAGCTCGGCTGCCCCTCCTGCGTGCAGTCGCCGAAGTGCGGCAACGGCAACGAGCCGCTCGACAAGGCGGCCGCGGCCAGGCTGCTGCGCGCGGTCCTCGACGAGGGCGGCCGCCCGGCGGCCCCCGCGCCCGAGGGGCTGGTCGGGCTTGTCCCGCGGACCGGCTCCCGGCCGCCCGGAGCCGGAGCGCCAGCGCCTGGTGCTCCGGGGGCGCCGGCACTGCTGCGTCGCTAGGGTCTGTGACGGGAGGGGCGCCTGGTCCCTCACGACGGGACGGAGGCGGGACGCGTGATCCTGCTCGGAGTGGTCCTCATCATCGTGGCGGTCGCCGGCGGCGTCGTCCTCTACCTCGGGGCCGCGCCACTCAGCACGCCGGTCGAGATGACCGCGCTCGGCTTCACGGCGAAGGCGACCCCGCTCGCGCTGCTCGTCGCAGGCGCCGTCGTGGTGCTGCTGCTGTGGCTCGGGCTGTGGCTGATCCGCTCGAGTGTGCGGCGAGGGGTGCGCCGCCGCCGCGAGGCGCGTGAGCAGGAGCAGGCGGAGCGTGCCGAGGCCGAGCGCCGCGACCGCGAGGAGTCGGCTCGCCGCGACCTCGAGGACCGGCACCAGCAGGAGCTCGACGCGGTGCGCGAGGAGGAGGCCGGGCGCCGTGCGCAGGCGGAGGCCGAGAGGGACGACGCGCGCGAGCGCGAGTCGGTGGCCCGGCGGGAGGCGGCGGAGCTGCGCGCGCGTGCCGGAGAGCGTGACGTCGCCGGAGCACACGGCACCGGCGGTCTCCCAGCCGCAGGGGGCGCGCACGTGGCCGGCGCCGCGGAGGGCGCCGC
>JAICIN010000094.1 GCA_025924375.1 Dermatophilaceae bacterium
CGCGACCTAATTCGCGCGTCTTCTCGCCGGGTGACGAGGAACCCTCCGAACCCGGGGCGCACCACAGCAGTCCGTATGCCGGGCGGCCGGGTCCACCCGTCCGCGCGGCCCAGCGGCGGGGTGCGTACGCAGGCGCCAGGCAGGGTGCCGGGGCCTCCCCGGCACACCGACGCAACTGACAACGACACAAGGGAGAACAACGGCATGGCCGTCGTCACCATGCGCCAGCTCCTCGAGAGCGGCGTCCACTTCGGGCACCAGACCCGCCGGTGGAACCCCAAGATGAAGCGCTTCATCATGACGGAGCGCAACGGGATCTACATCATCGACCTGCAGCAGTCGCTGACGTACATCAACAACGCCTACGAGTTCGTCAAGGAGACCGTCGCCCACGGCGGCACCATCCTCTTCGTCGGCACGAAGAAGCAGGCCCAGGAGCCGATCGCCGAGCAGGCGACGCGCGTCGGCATGCCCTACGTCAACCACCGCTGGCTCGGCGGCATGCTCACGAACTTCAACACCATCTCCAAGCGCCTCACGCGGCTCAAGGAGCTCGAGGAGATCAACTTCGACGACGTGGCCGGCTCCGGTCGCACGAAGAAGGAGCTCCTCATCCTCAAGCGCGAGAAGGACAAGCTCGAGAAGACCCTCGGCGGCATCCGCGACATGGCTCGCGTGCCCTCCGCGGTGTGGATCGTCGACACGAAGAAGGAGCACCTCGCCGTCGACGAGGCGCGCAAGCTCGGCCTCCCGGTCATCGCGATCCTCGACACGAACTGCGACCCCGACGAGGTCGACTACAAGATCCCGGGCAACGACGACGCGATCCGCTCCGTCACGCTGCTGACGCGAGTCGTCGCCGACGCGGTGGCCGAGGGCCTCATCGCCCGCAGCCAGGGCCGCAGCGGTGCCGAGGTTGCTGCCGAGGGTCTCGCCGGCGACGAGCCGCTGCCCGAGTGGGAGCGCGAGCTCCTCGCCGGTGACGCCGCCCAGGCGGCCGAGGTCTCCACCCCAGAGGCAGCCACCGCCGAGGCCGCCACCGCCGAGACGACCACGTCCGAGGCCCCCGTGACCGAGGCGGCCACGCCGGAGGCCACCGAGGCGGCTGCCGAGCAGACCGATGCCCCCGAGGCCGCCGCCGAGGAGGCCGCGCCCGAGGCCGCGGCACCCGAGGCCACGAGCGACGCCACCGCCTGACCACCCGACGCAGAGAAGAGCTGACTGACACTCATGGCGAACTACACCGCCGCTGACATCAAGGCGCTCCGGGAGTCCACCGGCGCGGGCATGCTCGACGTCAAGAAGGCGCTCGACGAGGCCGACGGCGACCAGGCCAAGGCCACGGAGATCCTGCGCGTCAAGGGCCTCAAGGGCGTCACCAAGCGCGAGGGCCGCACCACCTCCAACGGCCTCGTCGCCGCCAGGGCCGCCGACGGCGTCGGCACCCTCGTCGAGGTCCTCTGCGAGACGGACTTCGTCGCGAAGGGCCAGAGGTTCATCGACCTCGCCGACACAGTCCTCTCGCAGGCGGTCGCGAGCCGCGCCGCGGACCCGGACTCGCTCCTGGCGAGCACCACGGAGGACGGCAAGACCGTCCAGGCACTGCTCGACGAGGCCAACGCGACCATCGGCGAGAAGATCGAGGTCAAGCGGGTCGCCCGCGTCGAGGCCCCGGTCGTCGTGTCCTACCTGCACAAGACGAGCCCCGACCTGCCCGCGCAGATCGGTGTCCTCGTCGGCGCCGAGGGAGGCGACGAGGCGGCGGTGCGCGACGTCGCGATGCACGTGGCCGCCTTCTCGCCGACCGTCCTCACCCGCGACGACGTCGACCCGGAAACGGTCGAGAACGAGCGCCGCGTCGCCGAGGCCACCGCCCGCGAGGAGGGCAAGCCCGAGGCCGCGCTCCCCAAGATCGTCGAGGGTCGCGTGGGCGGCTACTTCAAGGAGAACGTCCTCCTCGAGCAGCCGTTCGCCAAGGACCCCAAGAAGACGGTCGGCAAGGTGCTCGACGAGGCCGGCGCGAAGGTCACCTCCTTCGCCCGCTTCCGCGTCGGCAGCTGACACCGACCGCACCGTTCACAGGCCCGCCCCCTCCGGGGGGCGGGCCTGTGTGCGTCCGCGCGCGCGCCGGCCACCGGAACCGGTGACGCTCGTCACGGGCGGGGGCACCCGGCATACTGCAGGGAGGACGTCACCCCCGCGCGTGACCCGCGCGGAGGGCGCAACACCGAGCGCGACTTCATGCTCCGCTACGGCGTGCCGCTCTAGGTCGCGGCGCCTCGCCCGCGTCGCCCGGCCGGTGTCGCGTGTGACAGACTTCCGCGAGCGCATCACCCACGGACGCCGGGAGGCACGTTGACGACCCACGCCACGACGCAGGCCCCGCAGACACCTCGGCGCTACGGCCGGGTGCTCCTGAAGCTCTCCGGGGAGGCGTTCGGTGGCGGGCGGGTCGGACTGGCTCCCGACGTCGTCCGCGGTATCGCCCGGCAGATCGCGCAGGCCGTGCGCGAGGGCGTGCAGGTGGCGATCGTCGTCGGCGGCGGGAACTTCTTCCGCGGCGCCGAGCTCCAGCAGCAGGGGATGGACCGCACGCGGGCCGACTACATGGGCATGCTCGGCACCGTCATGAACTGCCTTGCGCTGCAGGACTTCCTCGAGAAGGAGGGCGTCGAGACCCGCGTGCAGACCGCCATCACGATGGGGCAGGTCGCCGAGCCCTACATCCCACGCCGCGCCATCCGCCACCTCGAGAAGGGGCGGGTCGTCATCTTCGGCGCCGGCGCGGGCATGCCGTTCTTCTCGACCGACACGGTCTCGGCGCAGCGGGCGCTGGAGATCAAGTGCGACGTGGTGCTGGTGAGCAAGAGCGGCGTGGACGGCGTCTACGACTCCGACCCCCGGGTGAACCCCGACGCCCGCAAGCTCGACACCGTGAGCTACGCCGACGCCATCCAGCAGGGCCTGCGGGTCGTCGACGCCGCCGCATTCAGCCTGTGCATGGACAACAAGCTGCCCATGGTGGTCTTCGGCATGGACGGTGAGGGCAACGTGGCCCGTGCCGTGCGGGGTGAGAGGATCGGGACGCTGGTCACCTCGGGGTGACGGCGACCAGACGACGTGGGAGAAGGAGCCGGAGATGATTGACGAGACACTCCTCGAGGCGGAGGAGAAGATGGAGAAGGCCGTCGAGGTCGCCAAGGAGGATTTCGCCGGGATCCGCACGGGCCGTGCGACCCCCGGCATGTTCAACAAGCTCCTGGTGAGCTACTACGGCGCCCCGACGCCGCTGCAGCAGCTGGCCTCCTTCCAGACGCCCGAGGCCCGCACCATCCTCATCACGCCGTTCGACAAGTCCGCCATGCACGAGATCGAGAAGACCCTTCGCGACTCCGACCTCGGCGTCAACCCGAGCAACGACGGCAACGTGATCCGGTGCGTCCTGCCCCAGCTGACGGAGGAGCGGCGCCGCGACTACATCAAGCTGGCACGCCACAAGGGCGAGGACGCGAAGGTTGCGATCCGCAATGTCCGCCGCCGTGCCAAGGACGAGCTCGACCGGCTCGTCAAGGACGGCGAGGTCGGTGAGGACGAGGGCACCCGGGCCGAGAAGGAGCTCGACGCCGCGACGAAGAAGTACGTCGACACGGTGGACGAGCTGCTGAAGGGCAAGGAAGGCGAGCTCCTCGCCGTCTGAGGGCAGCCCGCCCGCCGGTCCATGACCCCCACCAGCCAAGCCCCCGCCACCGTCTCGCGCGCCGGCCGGAACCTGCCCGCGGCCATCGGCGTCGGCGTCGGGCTCGGTGTGCTCATCATCGGGACGCTGCTCGTCCGCAAGGAGTCGTTCCTCGTCGTCGTCGCGGTGGCCGTCGCCCTCGCGGTCTGGGAGCTGCGCGCCGCCCTCGCCAAGGCCGCCATCCACGTCCCGCTCGTGCCCTGCCTCGTCGGCATGGTGAGCATGCTGGTCTCCGCCTACAGCGGTGGTCCCCAGGCGCTCGCGGTGACGTTCTGCCTCACCTGCATCGGGATCCTCCTGTGGCGGGTCGCCGACGGCGTGGGCGACGCGGTGCGCGACATCGGCGGTGGCATCCTCGTCGCGACCTACCCGTGCTTCCTCGTGGGGTTCGCGGCCCTCCTGCTCGCTGCCGATGACGGGGTCGCGCGGGTCGTCACGTTCATCCTCGTCACCGTGTTGAGCGACGTCGGCGGCTATGCGGCCGGGGTGGCGTTCGGCCGCCACCCCATGGCGCCCTCGGTGAGCCCCAAGAAGTCGTGGGAGGGGTTTGCCGGCTCGGTGCTGACCTGTGCCGTCGGCGGCTGCCTCGCGGTCGTGTTCCTCCTCGACGGCCGCTGGTGGGTGGGCGTGCCCATGGGGGTCGCGATGGCCGTCGGCGCCACAGTCGGCGACCTCACCGAGTCCACGATCAAGCGCGACCTCGGGATCAAGGACATGAGCAACATCCTCCCGGGGCACGGCGGCCTCATGGACCGGCTGGACTCGCTCGTCGTCACGGCGCCCCTCGCCTGGGTGCTCCTCGCGTGGCTCGTGCCGAACCACTGACCTGAGACACTGGTGCGGATGCCCGAGAACCCCCAGCCCACCGAGCTGCCCGACCCGACCACCCGCCCCCGGCCAGGCCAGCTGACCTTCGCCGCGCCCCGGCGCGGCAAGCCGCCTCGCCACCTCGCCGACCTCACCCCGGCAGAGCGCAGCGAGGCGGTGGAGGCGCTGGGGCACAAGGGGTTCCGGGCCAAGCAGCTCTCGACCCACTACTTCGAGCGGCTCGTGGAGTCGCCGCAGGACATGACCGACCTGCCGAAGGCGGTCCGCGACGAGCTCGTGCGCGACCTCCTCCCGCCACTGCTCACCCCCGTGCGGACCCGGCTGGCCGACGACGGCGCCACGGTGAAGTCGGTGTGGCGCCTTCACGACGGCGCCCTGGTCGAGTCCGTCCTCATGCGCTACCCGCACCGGGTGACGCTCTGCATCTCGAGCCAGGCCGGCTGCGGGATGAACTGCCCCTTCTGCGCCACCGGCCAGGGCGGGCTCACACGCAACATGTCGGCCGGTGAGATCGTCGAGCAGGTCGTCGCGGCGGCGCGCATGCTGCGCCGGGGAGAGCTCGCTCCCGGGGCCGGCCACAGCGACGGCGCGGAGCTCGGTGGGGAGGACGGCGCCACGGCTGCCGACCCGTCGGGGCCGGCGCGGGTCTCCAACGTCGTCTTCATGGGCATGGGTGAGGCCCTGGCCAACTACCGCGCGGCGATCGGGGCCATCCGGCGCCTCACCGACCCCTCGCCCGACGGCCTCGGCATGTCGGCCCGTGGGATCACGATGTCGACCGTGGGCCTCGTGCCGGCCATCGACAAGCTGGGCGCGGAGGGCATCCCGGTCACGCTGGCCCTCTCCCTCCACGCACCCGACGACGCGCTGCGCGACGAGCTCGTGCCCATCAACACGCGGTGGAAGGTCGACGAGGCGCTCGACGCCGCCCGGCGCTACTTCGAGACGACGGGGCGCCGGGTGAGCATCGAGTACGCGCTCATCCGGGACATCAACGACCAGGCCTGGCGGGCCGACCTCCTCGGCGACAAGCTCAACGCCCGCGGCCGCGGCTGGGTCCACGTCAACCCGATCCCGCTGAACCCCACACCGGGGTCCAAGTGGACGGCGTCCCGGCCCGGGGTCGAGCAGCAGTTCGTCGAGCGGCTCCGGGCCTACGGGGTGCCCACGACGATCCGCGACACCCGGGGCCAGGACATCGACGGCGCCTGCGGCCAGCTCGCCGCGGCCACGGCGTGACCCGCGGCGAGCAGGTGCCCCTGGCACCGGTCGCCGCGACCCGACCGGAGCCCGGTCGGGAGTTCGTCCTCACCGTGTCGTGCCCCGACCGGCGTGGCATCGTCCACGCCGTGAGCGGCGTCCTCCTCGACGAGGGCCTCACCATCACCGACAGCCAGCAGTTCGCCGACGCGAGCGCCGGCGAGTTCCACCTGCGGGTCCACGTGGCGCGCGAGGGCGACCCGGTCGGCGCCGAGGAGCTGCGCCGGGCGTTCGAGCCCGTCGCCGACGAGTTCGCGATGGCGTGGGCGCTGCACGACCTCGCCGAGCGCAACCGCGTCCTCGTCATGGTCTCGCGGCAGGGCCACTGCCTCAACGACCTGCTCTTCCGCACGCAGACCGGTCAGCTGCCCGTCGACGTGCCGGCGATCGTCTCGAACCACGAGGACTTCCGGGCCCTCGCGCAGTGGCACGGGATCCCGTTCCACCACGTCCCGGTCACTGCGGGGACGAAGCCGCAGGCCGAGGTCGAGCTGCGCCGGCTCGTGGAGCACTACGCGGTCGACACGGTGGTGCTCGCCCGCTACATGCAGGTGCTCTCCGCGGAGCTCTGCGCCGACTTCCCCGGCCGGGTCATCAACATCCACCACTCCCTGCTGCCGAGCTTCAAGGGCGCCAGGCCCTACACGCAGGCGCACGACCGCGGTGTGAAGGTCATCGGCGCCACGGCCCACTACGTCACCGCCGACCTCGACGAGGGGCCGATCATCGAGCAGGACTTCCGGCGGGTCGACCACCGGCTCAGCCCCGCCGAGCTGGCGACGGCCGGTCAGGAGCTCGAGGCGATGGCCCTTGCCCGGGCGGTGCGCTGGCACGCCGAGCACCGGGTGGTCCTGCGGGGCCGCCGCACCATCGTCTTCGACTGACCCGACCGAGCTGGTCTCGACACTGACACCGACCCCGCATTGGGTGCCCAGACGACGCCTATTCGTGACGTCTGGGCACCCAATCCGCTGTGGTGGAGCGGTCAGGCGGCGTTGTGAGAGGTGCTCTCCCGGCGCTCGAGCCCGACGGCCTGCCGCAGCTCCTCGATGTCCTTGCTGATGTCGCGGCCACCGGACTGCGACAGGTGGTCCATGAGGTCACCGAGCCCGTCGGCGATGGCGTTGAGCTTGTGCTGCACCGCCTGGTCGGCGCGGGTCTGGCTGTTCTGGAGCAGCGCGACCATGAGGAAGGTGACGATGGTCGTGATGGTGTTGATGATCAGCTGCCACGTGTCGACGCTCTTGAGGACGAAGAAGGACGGCGCCCAGACGACGACCAGGGCCACGCAGAAGGCGAAGAACCATGCCCGGCTGGCGAGCTTGGAGGCGGCGCCCGCGAACTTGTCGAACCCCGTGACGTCGTGGGAGACCTCACTGGGCATCCGAGGTTCGTTGCTGGTGCTCATGGTGGTGTCTGCCTCTCTGCTCATGTCCTCTGCGGACGAGGTGCCCCGCCGACGCCGTCGCGAAACGCCGACGTGACGACGGCCACGGCCTCGAGGGGGGTGTCGACGAGGTGCAGGGCCGACTCCATGGGGCGCCCGGACGCGAGCCGGAGCAGCGCCGGCCACACCGGCACGGCCTCGGTCCAGTGGTCGCGGCCGACGAGCACGAGGGGCGGCAGCGGCCGCTCGCCCTGCGCGTAGTAGAGCGGGGTCGCCGACTGGAAGACCTCCTGCACGGTCCCCGCGGCTCCCTCCAGGACGACGAGGCCGGCGTCGCACCGCACGAGCAGGCCGTCCTCGCGGATGGCGTTGGAGAAGTACTTGGCGATGCCGTCACAGAAGACGTTCGGCGGCTCGTGACCGTAGAACCACGTCGGCATCCCGACGCTGGTCACTGCCGCTGCCCGGCCGGCTGCCATGAGCTCGTCGTGGACCTCGAGCGCCACCTCGGCCCACGCCGCAACGGAGGGCCGGAACGACGGCACGGCGGCGAGCCGCTCCAGCGACGCCCCGAGCCGCTCGCCGTCCAGGCAGAACGCGCCGAGGTTCGCCGCTTCCATCGCGCCCGGGCCACCACCGGTCGCGACGGTGAGGCCCGCAGCGGCGAGCTCGCGCCCGAGGGTCGCCGCGCCGGCATACCGTGGGGTGCCGCGCGCCACCGCGTGGCCGCCCATGACGCCGACGACGGGCCGGCCGGCCGTCAGCTCCGCGAGGGCGTCGGACATGGAGTCGTCGTGGATCGCCCGCAGCAGCGTGACGAACGCGTCGTGCGCCAGCGCGGCGTCCCGCGCCCAGTGGTAGGCGCGGGCGTCCGGCGTGCTCTCATAGCCCCGCTCCGCGAGCCCGGCATAGAGCTCGTGCGGCTGGTAGAGCGTCGAGCGGTAGGGGTTGACCGGAGCCTGCGGGTCGGTGGGGAAGACGAGCGCGCCGTGGGCGCGCAGGTGCGCGTCGAGCCCCGGTGGCAGGCGGCCGCCGAGGACGACGAGCCCCTCCAGGTCGGTGCGAGCCAGGATCCGGTCGCCGTATGCCGTGAGGTCCAGGTCCTGGATGCGGCGGCCGCACAGGGTCGCCCCGGAGGCGAGGACGGCGTCGAGGTCGGCCCGGCTGTCGATCTCGAGGTCCGGCACGGCGTCGTCCATGGCAGGCGGCTGGTGGGTCAGTGCGCCGTGAGGGCGGCGAGCGCGCGCCCGAGCAGGGCCGGCCGGCCGGTGCGCGCCTCCTCGGCGTCGGCGAGCCCGGCGAGCCGCAGGCCGGCGTTGATCCCGGCCCACCGCAGCGGCTCCGGTTCCCAGCGCCGGCTGCGGTGCCCCACCCAGGGCAGCTCCGTGATCCCGGTGTGCCGGCCCGTCACGAGGTCGGCCAGTGTGCGCCCGGCCAGGTTGGTGGCCGCGACGCCGTCACCGACGTAGCCGCCGGCCCACCCGAGCCCCGTGCCGGGGTCGTGGCCGACGCTGGGGTGCCAGTCACGGGCGATGCCGAGCGGACCGCCCCAGGCGTGGGTGAACGCCACGTCGCCGAGCTGGGGCAGCAGGTCGAGCAGCGTGGCCCGCAGGTCGGCGAAGACGCCCGGGTGCTCGTCGAACTCGGGGCGCACCGCCGAGCCGAAGTGGTAGGGCGCACCCCGGCCGCCGAAGGCCAGGCGGTCGTCGACGGTGCGCTGGCCGTAGACGATCACGTGGCGGTGGTCGGAGAACACCTGCCGGTCCGCGAGGCCGACCTCACGCCACGTCTCCTCGGGCAGCGGCTCCGTGGCGACCATGAGCGAGTAGACCGGGGCGACGGTGCGGCGCTCGCGGGGGAGGGTCGGCGTCCACGCCTCGGTCGCCCGGACGACGTGGCGTGCGCCCACCCGGCGGCCACCCTCCAGCGTCACGGCCCCCGGCTCCACCGAGGTGACGCGGGCCCCTTCGACGACCTGCCCGCCGCGACGGAGCACCGCCGCGGCGAGGCCGTCGACGAGGCGGCGGGGGTGCACGCGCGCGCAGTGGGGATTGGCGGTGGCACCTCGGACCTGCGTGGCGGCCAGGCGCTCCCGGGCCTCGCCCGGGCCGAGCCACCGGGTGCCCAGCCCCCAGTGCTCGGAGTGCGCCACCTCGGCGCGGGCCCGTCGCTCCTGGGCCGACCCACGGGCGAGCACCAGCGTGCCGCCCTGGTGGAACCCGCAGTCGATGCCCTCCTCCTCGGCCACCGCCCCCACCTCGCGCACGGTCTCCTGGAGGGCCACCACCATGGCCCTGGCCGCAGCCGCACCGCTCCGGCGTGCCAGCGCCTCCGGGCCGACCGGCCACAGCGACGAGACCCAGCCACCGTTGCGGCCGCTGGCCCCGAAGCCGACGTGCTCCGCCTCGAGGACGAGCACGTCGAGCGACGGCTCCTTCCGCAGCAGGTAGTAGGCGGTCCAGAGCCCGGTGAACCCGCCGCCGACGACAACGACGTCGGCGGACGTGGGCAGTGCAGGCGACGTTGCCCCGTGTGCCGGCGGACCGGCATACGGGGCAACGTCAGCCCACCACAGGGGCTGGGTCACGCGCGACCTCAGAGGTGCTCGAGCGCGCCGGTGAGCACGGAGCGGAGCCGCTGCTCGATGTCGTCGAACTGCTCCTGCCCGATGATCAGCGGCGGTGCGAGCTGGATGACCGGGTCGCCACGGTCGTCGGCCCGGCAGTAGATCCCCGCGTCGAAGAGCGCCTTGGACAGGTAGCCGCGCAGCAGCCGCTCGCACTCGTCGTCGTCGAACGTCTCGCGCGACTCCTTGTCCTTGACGAGCTCGATGCCGTAGAAGAACCCGGCGCCTCGCACGTCACCGACGATCGGGATGTCGAGCAGCTTCTCGAGGGTGTTGCGGAAGGCGGGGGCGGTCTCCTTGACGTGGTCGTTGAGCCCCTCGCGCTCGAAGATGTCGAGGTTGGCCATGGCCACGGCCGCCGACACCGGGTGCCCGCCGAAGGTGTAGCCGTGCGGGAAGTAGGTCGTGCCCTTCCGGAACGGCTCGAAGAGCCGGTCGCTGGCGATCATGGCGCCGATGGGGGAGTAGCCCGAGGTCATGCCCTTGGCACAGGTGATGATGTCGGGCACGTAGTTGAAGTCGCTGCACGCGAACATCGAGCCGATGCGGCCGAAGGAGCAGATGACCTCGTCGGAGACCAGCAGGACGTCGTACTCGTCGCAGATCTCCCGGACGCGCTCGAAGTAGCCGGGGGGCGGCGGGAAGCAGCCGCCCGAGTTCTGCACCGGCTCCAGGAACACCGCGGCGACCGACTCCGGTCCTTCCATGACGATCGCGGCCTCGATCTGGTTGGCCGCCCACAGGCCGAAGTCCTTGAGGTTGTCGCCGTGTTCCGGCGCCCGATAGAAGTTGGTGTTCGGC
>JAICIN010000095.1 GCA_025924375.1 Dermatophilaceae bacterium
CCGGGTATGCCGGGTGCGCCGGCCTCCTGGCCCTCCTCACCCTCGCCGGCCCCTTGCGACCGGTCCTGTGGTCCCTGGCCGTGCCGGTCCTCGCGGTGCCGCTCGTCGCGGCGGCGTGGGCGACGTCCCGGCACGCGGCCGCGACCTCCGGTCTGGCCGGCGAGCGGTGGAGGTGGCCGGCAGCCGTGCCCGGGGCGGTCCGCCGCAGCCTCTGGCCCGCCGTCGTGGGCACCTCGGCGGTGCTGGCGGCCGGGGTCCTCGTCGCGATCGCGCTTATCGCGGTGCACCTGCACGCGGTCACCGGGCTCCAGGGCCAGCTCGGCGCCGGGGTGGTCGGTGGCACCGTGCTCGCCGTCGTCCAGGTCCTCGCGCTGCCGAACCTCGGGCTCTGGGCGGTCTCCTTCGTGGCCGGCACCGGTGTCGAGGTCGTCCAGGGCGCCACGCTGACCTGGACCGGTGCCCGCGGCGGCGTCATGCCGATGGTCCCGGTCCTCGGCGCGCTGCCCCAGCCCGGAGCCTTCCCGGGCGTCCTCCCAGGGCTCGTCCTGCTGCCCGTGGGCATCGGCGCGCTCGTCGGCTGGCGTTCGCTGCGCGCCGTGGCCCGGCTCTCCGGCCTGCGCACCAAGGCCACCGTGGCCGCGCTGGCGGTCACGCTCACCGCCGCCGCGGTCGGGCTGCTCGACGCGCTCGGGGGCGGCTCGCTCGGTGCCCGGCGGCTGGCCGACATCGGGGCGCCCGCCGGCGCGATGGCGCTCGCCCTCCTCGTCGAGCTCGGCGTCGGGGCGGCTCTCGTGCTCGCGTGGGACCACTGGCGCCTCCGCCGCTGACCTGTCCCGCCCTGCCCCACGCGCCACGGTTTTCTCACGCCTCACGCCTCACGCCTCACCGGCGCTCGCGTGGATGGGCGACCACGGTGGCCGTCGGGGCCGCGCCGCCGGGCACGTGCGGGCTGCCCGCGCCCCGACCGTGGTCGTCGACGTGCGAGGGCGAGCGGGGGTACGTGGCGCCGGGGGTGCCGGCGAACAAGCGCGCGAGCACTCGGTATCGTCTCGGGCGTGACGACGGCCGCGCCGAGTGGGGAGCTCCCCGCACCGACCGGCGTCGTCGTCCTCGTGTCCGGGTCGGGCACGAACCTCCAGGCGCTCATCGACGCTGCCGGCGACCCGGCATACGGCCTCACCATCCGGGCGGTCGGAGCGGACCGTGACGGCATCGCCGGGCTGCAGCGGGCCGAGGCAGCGGGCATCCCGACGTTCGTCCGCCGCGTGGCGGACTTCCCCGAGCGGACCGCCTGGGACGCCGCCCTCGCCGCGCAGATCGCTGCGCACGCGCCCGCCTTCGTCGTCTCGGCGGGGTTCATGAAGCTGCTCGGGCCCGCGGTCCTCGGCGCGTGGACCGTCGTCAACACCCATCCGGCGCTGCTCCCGGCCTTTCCCGGCGCCCACGCCGTGCGGGACGCCCTCGCCTACGGCGCCAAGGTGACCGGCTGCACCGTCCACTTGGTCGACGACGGCATCGACACCGGACCGGTCGTCGCGCAGCGCGCCGTCGAGGTCTGTCCCGGGGACACCGAGGACGGGCTCCACGAGCGCATCAAGGCGGTCGAGCGCGAGCTCCTCGTCGACGTCGTCGGGCGCATGGCCCGCGACGGGTTCACCGTCACCGAACGGAAGGTCACCATCCCGTGAGCGAGCAGACCACCGGCCCGGGCGAGCAGCGCCGGCACATCGCCCGCGCCCTCGTCTCCGTCTACGACAAGACCGGGCTCGAGGAGCTCGCCGAGGCGCTGCACGAGGCCGGCGTCGCCATCGTCTCCACGGGCTCCACCGCGGCGCGCATCGCCGAGCTCGGGGTGCCGGTGACGCCGGTGGAGCAGCTGACCGGCTTCCCGGAGTGCCTCGACGGCCGGGTGAAGACCCTGCACCCGAGGGTGCACGCCGGGATCCTGGCCGACAGCCGCAACCCCGACCACGTGGCCCAGCTCGAGGAGCTCGGTGTCGAGGCGTTCGACCTCGTGGTCGTGAACCTGTACCCCTTCACCGAGACCGTGCTGTCCGGCGCGACGCCGGAGGAGTGCGTCGAGCAGATCGACATCGGTGGACCCACGATGGTCCGGGCGGCGGCGAAGAACCACGCGAGCGTCGCGGTGGTCACCAGCCCCACGGCATACGCGAAGGTCCGTGCGGCCGTCGAGGCCGGCGGGTTCACCCTCGCCGAGCGACAGCGGCTGGCCGCGGAGGCCTTCGTGCACACCGCGACGTACGACGTGGCGGTGGCGAGCTGGATGGGCAACGTCGTCGCCGACACCTCCGACGCCACCGGCTTCCCGGCCTGGGTGGGCGCCACCTGGACCAAGCAGGCCGTGCTCCGTTACGGCGAGAACCCGCACCAGCGAGCAGCGTTGTACGGCAACGGCTTTGCGCCCCAGCCGGGCCTCGCGCAGGCCGAGCAGCTGCACGGCAAGGCGATGTCCTACAACAACTACGTCGACGCCGACGCGGCCTGGCGGGCCGCGCACGACCACGGCGACCAGCCGACCGTGGCCATCGTCAAGCACGCCAACCCCTGTGGCATCGCGGTCGGACCCGACATCGCCACGGCCTACGAGCGTGCACACGCCTGCGACCCGGTCTCGGCGTACGGCGGCATCATCGCGACCAACCGCCCGGTCACCCGTGAGCTGGCCGAGAAGGCCAAGGGCGTGTTCACCGAGGTCGTCGTCGCGCCGGCGTTCGAGCCGGACGCCCTGGCCGTCCTCACCGAGAAGAAGAACCTCCGGCTGCTCCGGGCGGCGCCACCCGAGCGGATCGGCGTCGAGAGCCGTCCCATCTCGGGCGGGCTGCTGCTGCAGAGCCGTGACGCGGTGGACGCCGAGGTCGAGGGCGGCGGCGACGACGCGTCGCGGTGGCGGCTCGTGTCGGGGGAGCCGGCCGACGAGGCGACGCTGGCAGACCTGCAGTTCGCCTGGCGGGCGGTGCGAGCGGTGAGGTCGAACGCCATCCTGCTCGCCCGTGACGGCGCCTCGATCGGCGTGGGCATGGGCCAGGTCAACCGGGTCGACGCCTGCCACCTGGCGGTGTCGCGCGCGGCCTCGGCCGGGACCGACCGTGCGCGCGGCGCGGTCGCGGCCTCGGACGCGTTCTTCCCGTTCGCCGACGGCCTCCAGGTGCTCCTCGACGCCGGCGTGCGAGCCGTCGTGGCACCGGGCGGGTCCGTCCGCGACGAGGAGGTCGTCCGGGCCGCCGAGGACGCCGGCGTGACGATGTACTTCACCGGCACGCGCCACTTCGCCCACTAGCCGCCACGCCGGACCCCACGCCGGTTCGAGGTATAGAGGTCCGTGATCCCGGACCTCTATACCTCGAACCGGTCTGGCGGGCGCCGCGTCAGCCGAGGTCGACGATGGCCGCGACCGGGCCGCCGCCGTCGGGCCCCTGGTGGGCCGCCGACACCGACACGAACACGGCCGGGTCGCCCGTCACGGCAGCCGCGACGCCGCCGACGCACGACTTGATCTGGCGGTGCCAGTGGACGTCGGAGTCGTCGAGCATGGCGTTGCGGCGCCCGCGCACCTGCCCGTCCTGGCTCACCTCGCACTTGAGGAAGACGTTGACGAGCCGGCCCTGCAGGTCGCTGGGGTGCGGCCGCTCCGGCAGCTCGAGCCCGGCGTCGCGGATCGCCTCCCAGATGCCGTCCTGGTCGAGCGCGTCACGCATCACCGAGTGGCCGATCCGGTAGCGGCCACCGACTCCCCGCGCGTTGCCGACCACGACGACCTGCGCCTGGTCGAGCTCCACACCCGAGGAGCAGGAGGCCACCGAGGAGTAGAGGTCGGGGTTGGCCATGACGTCCTCGTCGCGGGGCATCTCGATCTCGCCGAGGGCCACGGCGACCCCGAGGGCGGTGGTGCCGTTGGAGAGGTCCATCGACTCGTGGGTGTGGTGGGTCCAGACGCCCTTCCCTCGCGACTCCGCGTCACGGATCGTGTGGATGGTCAGCAGCGGCGTCTTGGTCTGCACGTAGTGCACGTCGGCCGGGTCCGTGATGCCGGCCCTGGCCATGGCGTCCCGCACCGCCGCGGCGACCTTCTCCACCATCGGCGTGTAGCCGATCTCCTCCGGCAGGATCGCCTCGCTCATCGCGAAGCCGACCGTGAGCCGCAGGTCCTCCGACGGCTCCGCCCGGTCCGCGGGCACCGTCGCGAAGACCGTCGCGTGCGGGCTGATCACGCCGTCGGTGCCACCCGACCAGACGATCGGGACCTGCCGGACCTGCTCCGGTGGTGCGCCCCGGCCGATGAGCGCCTCCCGGAACGCGCGGTCGGCGATGATCCGCGTGTAGTCGTTGACGCCGCCGTTGCCCTCCGTCTTCCCGATGACGGCGACGACCCGGTCGGCCTCGATGACGCCGTCGTCGATGAGCTGGGTCAGCCCGGAGGCGTCGGTGACGGACAGCAACGGGATCTTGCGCACCTCAATGGCTTCGGGCACGGTCGGTCACCTTCCTGGTTCGGTTGCGGTTGCAGGCGTCTGGTATGCCGGGTCGGCCACGACGGTGCCCGCCTCACCGTCCACGGCCTCGGTGATGCGTTCGAGCGAGGTGATCACGGCGTGCCGGCCACCGTGGCGGACGAAGCGCATCGCCGCCTCCACCTTCGGGCCCATGGACCCCGACGCGAACGCGCCGGCACCGGCATACCGCTCGAGCTCGGTCAGCGGCACCCGGCCGAGCGGGCGCTCCGACGGCGTCCCGAACCCCACCGACGCGTGCTCGACGTCGGTCGCGATGACGAGCACCTCGGCACCGATCGCGGTCGCGAGCAGCGCGGCGGTGAGGTCCTTGTCGACCACGGCGCCCACGCCGCGCAGCGCACCGTCGGCGCCGCGGGCGACGGGGATGCCTCCTCCGCCGGCGGCCACGACGACATAGCCGGCACCGAGGAGCGCGAGCAGCGCCGGCGCGTCGAGGACCTCGAGCGGCTCCGGCGAGGCAACGACTCGGCGCCAGCCCCGGGCGCCGCGGTCCTCCCAGGTCTCGCCGTGGTCGACGAGGACCTGCGCCTGCTCCCGCGGCAGGTAGCGGCCGATCGGCTTGCTGGGCCTCGCGAACGCCGTGTCGTCGAGGCTCACCAGCGTGCGCGTGACCAGTGCCGCCACCCGGTCGCGGCGGTCGAGACGGGCCAGCTCGGCCTCGAGCGAGTCGAGGACCGTGAAGCCGATCGTCGCCTGGGTCTGCGCCCCGCACCAGTCGAGCGCCACGGGCGGGACGACGTGGGCGGCGAGCTCGTTCTTGACGAGGAGGTTCCCGACCTGCGGGCCGTTGCCGTGGGTGATGACCACCTCGTGGCCACCGGCCACGACGCGCGCCACGTGCGCCATCGCGCGGCCGATCGCCTCGGTCTGGGCGGCCGGCGTCGCGGTGCCGTCGGGCCCGGTCATGGCGTTGCCCCCCAGGGCGATGACGACGCGCACGCCGGCCGTCACTTGTGCGCCTCCTGCTCCTCGAGCCAGGCGAGCACGTCGGCGGTGTGCTCACCCAAAGCCGGCGGCGGCAGGTGCTCGGCGCGCCCACCGGCATACGCGTTGTCGTCGAAGCGCAGTGGCGGCCCGGGCAGCTCCACCGGACCCAGCACCGGGTGGTCCACCTCGACGACCAGGCCCTGGCTCCGCGTCTGGGGCGAGGAGTAGACCCGGTCGAGCGTGCGCACCTCGCCGGCCGGGATGCCGAGCGCTGCGAGCCGCGGCAGGAGGTCGGCCATGCCGTGTGACGCGAACGCCCCTTCCAGCGCGGCCACCACCTCCGCGCGGTGGGCCACCCGCTCGCGGTTGGTGGCCATCCCGGCCGAGTCCGGGTCGATCCCGAGCTCCACCGCCAGCGTCCGCCACAGGTCCTCGCTGCCGCAGGCCACCTGCACCATGCCGTCGGCGCAGCGGAAGAGGCCGTAGGGGCAGATCGACGGGTGGTGGTTCCCCTGGGCCGCCGGGACCTCACCGGCCACCGTCCAGCGGGTGCCCTGGAACGCGTGGACGCCCACCCCGGCCGCCAGCAGGGAGGTTCGCACGACCCGTCCCCGGCCGGTGCGGTGGCGTTCGTGCAGGGCCGCGGCCACGCCGTAGGCGCCGTGGATGCCGGCGAGCAGGTCGGTGATGGGCACGCCGACGCGTTGCGGCTCCTCAGGGCCCGGCCCGGTGAGCGACATGAGCCCCGACTCGCCCTGGGCGATCTGGTCGTAGCCGGGCCGTCCGCCCTCCGGGCCGTCGTGCCCGAACCCGCTGATCGACAGCACGACGAGCCGCGGGTTGAGGTCGTGGAGGCGCGGCACCGGGAAGCCCAGCCTGTCGAGCACACCGGGGCGGAAGTTCTCGACGAGCACGTCGGCGTGACGGACCAGCCGGGCGAGGAGCTCGCGGCCCGCGTCCGACCTGAGGTCCAGCTCCACGGACTCCTTGTTGCGGTTGCAGGACAGGAAGTAGGTGGAGACCTGGGCGTCGTCCGGACCGACGAACGGCGGCCCCCAGCCGCGGGACTCGTCACCGGCGCCCGGCGCCTCGACCTTGATGACGCGCGCACCCAGGTCGCCGAGCATCATGGCGGCGTGCGGTCCGGCGAGGGCGCGCGAGAGGTCGATGACGACGATGTCCTCGAGCGGCCCGCCCACGTGGTCCTCCTCCCCGCTCCTCCGCGCGCCGATCATGTCAGAAGCCAAGGCGGCACACTGGCTCCATGGCCCTCCTGCGTCCCCAACGAGCCGGTGACCTGCCGCTGCTGACCGGGGGCCAGAGCCCCTTCGACGAGTTCGGGCCCCGCAGCCCTCGTCCGGCGCCCGCGCCGGCCGAGCTGGACGGCGCGGGCGCCCTGACCGTGGTCGACGACGCGGGTGAGGTGGCCGGCGAGGTGACGTGGCTGTGGCGCCACTGGGGGCCGACCGCCGGCTCGCGCTGCCTCATGATCGGCATCTGGCTGCGGCCCGGCCACCGCGGTCGCGGGCTCGGCAGCCGCGCCCAGCGCGAGCTCGTCGACCTCGCCTTCCGCCACACGACGACGAACCGCGTCGAGGCGGGCACCGACGTGGAAAACCTGGCCGAGCAGCGAGCCCTCGAGGCGGCGGGGTTCCGGCGCGAGGGCGTCCTCCGTGGAGCCCAGTGGCGCGACGGCACCTACCGGGACAACCTGCTGTATGCCGTGCTGCGGCACGACGCGCGGCCCACCTGAGGTGGTCCGGGACCGCGCGCGACACTGACAGTGCATGCTCACCGCCAGTCGACGTCGGCGGAGGTCCTGCCGCCTGCCAGCCGGGCGTAGCCGGGACCGCGGTCGAAGAACGGCTCGTCGCCGGTCCGCCCGGCGCGCAGGTGCGCTCGCAGGGCGTCGGAGGCCTGCACGTGGACGACCGGCTCGTCGGTGGTCCCGTGGGCGACGACCCCGTATGCCGTGCGGGCACCCTCGAAGGAGACCTTGCGCCAGCGCAGGTCGCGCTCCACCTCCGCGTAGGGGCGGTCGAGGGGGTCGCCCCACCCGCCGCCGCCGGTCGTCCGGATGCGGATGACCTCCCCGGCGCGCACCGGCTCGGCGTCGGCGAGGGCGTCCACCTCGCGCTCGTGGGGGCCTCCCGGGTCGATGGTGACCCGGAACGGCATGCCGGCCCTGCCGCCCTTCACCCCCCAGCAGGCGAGGATCGAGCGGTCGGCGATCGACATGAAGTGGGCGTCCTCCAGCATCCGGATGTGCGTCTCGTAGCCCAGGCCGCCGCGGTAGCGGCCCGGGCCGCCGGAGTCGACGGCCAGGCCGAGCCGCTCCACGAGGAAGGGGAACCGGGCCTCGGTGAACTCGGTCGGCAGGTTGCGGCTGTCGGGCACCACGTGGATGGTGTCCTCCCCGTCGGCGTACCAGCGGCCGCCCGAGCCGCCGCCGAGGACCTCGCGCATGAGGTAGGGCCGGCCGTCGCGGTCGGTGCCGTGGACGCCGGTGTAGCGGATCGTCTCCTGGTCCGCGGGCATCCGGCCGTCGACCGCCTTGGCCAGCACTCCGGCGAGCACGCCGAGGAGCCGGAGGATGACGAAGGTCCGCGCGTTGGTGGGGGCGGGGAAGACCGGCGTGAGGAGGGTTCCCTTGTCGGGGAAGCGCATCTCGATGAGGGGGACGACGCCCTCGTTGACGTCGAGCTCGGCCATGCGCTCGGGGCTCTCGGCGAGGTTGCGCAGGACCGGGGCGAGCCACTTCTTGAGGAAGTTGCCGCCGACGTAGTCGCCGCAGTGGTTGATGGGACCCCTGGCCTGGGGCCCGGTGCCGGTGAAGTCGATGACGAGCCGCGGTCCACCACCGGGACCGCCGGTGGCCTCCTTGGTCAGGGTGATCCGCTGCACGTGCAGGCGCGGCTCGTCCACCCCGTCGTGCTCGGCGTAGTCCTCCCAGACGTAGGTGCCGTCCGGGATCGTGGAGAGGATCTCGCGACGGTAGGTCTGCGTGGTGCGCTCGAGGATGGTGTCGAAGGCCGCCTCGACGCCGTCCCGGCCGTAGCGCTCGAAGAGCTCCGCCAGGCGGCGCGCGCCCATGAGGCAGGCCGAGCACTCGGCGTCGAGGTCGGCAGCGAGAGACTCGGGCATGCGCGAGTTGCGCGTCATGATCCGCAGCGCCGCCTCGTTGGGAACCCCCTTGTCCCACAACCGGATCGGCGGGACGAGGAGCCCCTCCTGGAAGACCGAGGTGGCGCTGCTCGGCATCGACCCGGGCACCGCACCGCCGATGTCGTCGTGGTGCCCGAAGGCCTGCACGAACGCCACGACGTCTCCCTCGTGGAACACGGGCACCGTGACGCACAGGTCGGGGAGGTGCCCGATGCCGCCCTCGGACTCGTAGACGTCGTTGTGGAAGAACACGTCGCCCTCGTGCATGTCGGCCAGCGGGAAGTCGCGGGCGACCGGGTGGACCAGCGCCGAGTAGGACCGGCCGGTGAGCTTGCGCAGCTGCCGGTCGTGGATCCCGGCGCGGAAGTCGTGGGCGTCGCGGATCATCGGCGACCGGCTCGTGCGGGCGATGGCCGTCTCGACCTCCTTCTCGACGCTCGCGAGCGTGCCCTGGACGATCTCGACGAGAACCGGGTCGACCGTGCCGCCCTCGGGGGTGAGCCGGTTCCCGTGCTCGTAGTGCGGGGGCGAGTCGGCGGGTTTCACCGGGCCACCTCCGCGGTCCGCCGGGTGATGACGAGGTTGCCCAGGTGGTCGACCCGGAGGGTGAAGCCGGGGTGCAGGGGGACGGTGGCACCGAACTCCTCGACCACCGCGGGTCCCTCGAGGACCTGCCCGGCACGCAGGTCCGGCCGCCAGTGGATCGCCGTCCCGGTGAACCCGACAGCAGGGTCGAAGCACACCTGCCTACGGGCGCCCCCCCGCTCCTGCCCTGGAGTCTTCGGAGGCCTTGGCCGGTCGTGACCGGTAGGGAGCTCCGAAGACTGCAGGGAGCGGAGCTGCGGGCGCGTGATCGGGCCGGTGCCCGTCACCCGCAGGTTGACCCACTCCACCTGCTGGGAGGGGTCGTCACGGAAGTCGTAGCCGTACAGCGCGCGGTGCTGATCGTGGAAGCGCTCGGCGACGGCCACGGCATACGGCTCGTCCACGTCGCCCTCCGGCGCCGGGACCCGGACCTCGAAGGCCTGGCCGAAGTAGCGCAGGTCGACGGTGCGCGCGTAGCGGTGGCTCGTGCGCGGGAACCCTTCTGCGTCAAGGGCGCAGGCCGCGCGGTCGGTGAGCGCCTCGAACGTCTTCTGCACGTCCGCGCGGTCGAGCCCCGCGTGCCTCATCACCATCGTCTGCACGTAGTCGTTCTTGACGTCGACCGTCAGCAGCCCGAACGCCGAGACGTTCCCGGGGTCGCGTGGGACGAGGACGCCCGCCAGGCCGAGGATGTCGACGAGCCGGCAGGCGAGCAGGGAGCCGGAGCCGCCGAACGTCGTGAGCATGAAGTCGCGCACGTCGAGGCCACGCTGGACGCTCACCTGCCGCAGGGCGTTGGCCTGGTTCCACGCCGAGATCTCCAGGATGCCGGCGGCGCAGTGCACCGGGTCGAGCCCGAGCCGGGCGGCCAGGCTGTCGATGCCCGCGCGGGCCAGCTCGACGTCGAGGGCGATCTCGCCGCCGAGGAGGTGTGGCGGGATGCGGCCGAGGACGACGTGGGCGTCGGTGGTCGTCGGCTCCGTGCCGCCCTGGGCGTAGCAGAGGGGTCCGGGGTCCGCTCCCGCCGAGCGGGGGCCGACCTTGAGCGTGCCCTCGGGCGAGACCCAGGCGACCGAGCCACCGCCGGCGCCCACGGTCACCACGTCGATCATCGGGATCTTGCTGGGATGGGCGCCGATCGTGCCCTCCGTGGTGAGCGTCGGCTCGCCGTGGAGCACGACCGAGACGTCGGTCGACGTCCCACCGCCGTCACACGTGAGCACCTTGTCGAAGCCGGCGCTGGTGGCGACGAGGCCGGCGCCGAGGGCCCCGGCGGCCGGGCCGGACAGGACCGTGGTGATCGGCTGGTGGACGACCTCGCCGGCGGACAGGACGCCGCCGTTGGACTTCATGACGTAGAACGGGATGCCGGCCGAGAGCTCGTCGAGCCGCGAGCGGATCTCGGCGACGTAGCGCGAGA
>JAICIN010000096.1 GCA_025924375.1 Dermatophilaceae bacterium
GATGTAGTTGCGCTCCTTGCACTCCGTGCACGCCAGGGTGATCTTGGGGCGGACGTCTGCGCTCTTGCTAGCCACGGGGCAACCTGCTCTCGGAACTTCGGGGGTCTGCGGGCCGCGGGCGGGCGGCGACGCACCAGACTACGCGACCCCAGGGGATTTCCTGAAATCACGCCAGTAGCGGGGGCGGGGCTCGATCCCGCGACCTCACGATTATGAGTCGTGCGCTCTAACCACCTGAGCTACCCCGCCTCGGGGTGCGGCGCCGGCCGGCGCCGTCCCAGAGCCCCCGGTCGGAATCGAACCGACGACCGTTTCCATACCAGGGAAACGCGCAGCCGACAGGGCGAAGGGGGCTGGCCGACCTCCCCGCGGCGGACCGCGCGGGAGGGCGACGGCGAGACTACACGCATGGGCGCCTCGTCATGAAATTCACCGGAAGGCGGACTCGCCGGTCATCGCCTGCCCCACGACGAGGGTGTGCATCTCCACCGTGCCCTCGTAGGTGAGCACCGACTCGAGGTTGTTCATGTGGCGGATGACCGGGAACTCCAGGCTGATGCCGTTGGCGCCCAGGACGGTCCGCGCGGTGCGGCAGATCTCCAGGGCCTCACGGACGTTGTTCAGCTTGCCGAGGCTGACCTGCTCCGGGCGCAGGGTGCCGGCGTCCTTGCGGCGACCGAGGTGCAGGGCGAGCAGCTGGCCCTTGACGAGCTCGAGCGCCATGTCGGCGAGCTTGGACTGGGTGAGCTGGAAGGCTGCCAGGGGCCGGCCGAACTGCTCGCGCTCGATGGCGTAGCGCCGGGCGGCGTCGAGCGAGGACCGGGCAGCGCCGAGGGCGCCCCAGACGATCCCGTAGCGGGCCTCGTTGAGGCACGACAGCGGGCCCTTGAGGCCGCGCACCTCGGGGAGGACCGCGTCCGCCGGCAGCCGCACGCCGTCGAGGACGAGCTCACTCGTGACGGAGGCGCGCAGCGAGAGCTTGTGCTTGATGAGCGGGGCGGAGAAGCCGGTGCTCGCGGTGGGCACGACGAAGCCCCGGATGCCCTCGTCGGTCCGGGCCCACACCACGGCGACGTCCGAGATCGAGCCGTTGGTGATCCACATCTTGCGGCCGTCGAGGACCCAGTCGTCGCCGTCACGGCGCGCCCGGGTGCGCATCGAGCCGGGGTCGGAGCCGTGGTCGGGCTCGGTGAGGCCGAAGCAGCCGATCGCCTCGCCGGTGGCCATGCGCGGCAGCCACTCCTGCTTCTGCTCCTCGCTGCCCCACCGCCAGATGGCGAACATCGCCAGCGACCCCTGCACCGAGACGAGCGAGCGGACGCCGGAGTCCGACGCCTCGAGCTCGAGGCAGGCCAGCCCGTAGTCGGTGGCGGTCATGCCGGCGCAGCCGTAGCCCTCCAGGTGCATGCCGAGCAGGCCGAGGCTGCCGAGCTCCTTGGCGAGGCCGCGAGGGTCGTCGATCTCGCCGCGCTCGAACCAGTCGGCCACGAACGGGTCGACGACCGTCTCGCACAGCCGGCGGACCGAGTCCCGCACCGCCTTCTCCTCGTCCGAGAGCAGGTCGTCGATGCCGGCCAGGTCCATCGGGTCGATCGGCGGGAGCTTCTTCGTGGGGGCGCTCATGGGGTCGTCTCCTTGGCGAGCCAGTCACGGATGCGGTCATTGTGCTCCCCCAGGCGAGGCGGAGCGGTCGGCGGGCGCACGGCGCTGCGCGAGTACGTCACCGGGTGGCGCACCTGCGGAGGGTGCCCCGCTCCGACGTCGAGCGTCGGCCGCAGGCCGAGGGACTCCGCGAGGGCGAAGGCCGAGCCGATGTCGCCGACCCGACCCGCCGGGACCCCCGCCTCGGCGAGGGCCGTGGCCCAGGTCGCCGTGCCCGCAGGGGCCAGCGACGCCTCCAGGGCCGCGACGAGCTCGGGCCGGTGCCCGACACGGGCGGCGTTGGTCGCGAACCTCGGGTCGTCGGCGAGCTCGGGGCGGCCGAGGGCGGAGACCAGCCGGCGGAACTGGCCGTCGTTGCCGCAGGCCACGGCGAGGAGGCCGTCGCGGCAGCGCAACGTCTCGTAGGGCGCGATCGAGGGGTGGCCGTTGCCCATCCGGCCCGGCGCCACCCCGGTCGCGAGGTAGGCGCCGGCCTGGTTGACGAGCGAGCCGAGCAGGCTCGAGAGCAGGTTGACCTCGACGCGCTGGCCGCGGCCGCTCCGGCTGCGCTCCGCCAGTGCCGCGAGGACCCCGATGACGGCGTCCTTGCCGGTGAGCACGTCGACGAGCGCGACGCCCACCTTCGTCGGCTCGCCGCCCGCCTCCCCGGTGATGCTCATGAGTCCACCGACGGCCTGCACGAGGAAGTCGTAGCCCGGCAGGGCCGCGCCGGCGTCGCTGCCGAAGCCGGTGATGGAGCAGTAGACGATGCCGGGGTTGTCGGCGCTCACCGCGTCGTAGCCCAGGCCCAGCCGGTCGAGCGCGCCGCTGCGGTGGTTCTCGACGAGGACGTCGGCGCGCCGGGCGAGCTCGCGGGCCAGCGCGAGGTCGGCCGGGTCCTTGAGGTCCAGCTCGACGCTCTCCTTGGAGCGGTTGGCGCACTCGAAGTAGGACGAGGAGCTCTCGGTCCACGGCGGGCCCCAGTGGCGGGTGTCGTCGCCCGCGCCGGGCCGCTCGACCTTGACCACCTCCGCCCCGAGGTCCGCGAGCATCGAGGTGGCGAGGGGCCCGGCGAGGACGCGGCTGAAGTCCGCGACGAGCACGCCGTCGAGCGGTGCGGTCACGGGGGCCACTCCATCACGCCGTCGACCCGCCGCGGGAGGCGCCACGGGTTGTCGGCCCGCAGGGCCGGCGGGAGCGCGGCGTCGGGCACCGACTGGTAGGCCACCGGACGCGTGAACCGGTCCAGGGCCGCTGCGCCGACCGAGGTGGCCTGGGGCGCGGAGGTGGCCGGCCAGGGACCGCCGTGGTGCTGCGCCCACGTCCACGCCACGCCGGTGGGCCAGTCGTCGACCGCGACCCGCCCCACGAGCGGGGCGAGGACCGCGACGCATGCCGGGAGGTCCGGGTCCTCCGGCCCGCCGCTCATGACGCTCGCCGCGAGGGCGCCCTGCAGCTCGCCGAGGACCCGCCGCAGCTCGGCCTCGTCGGCGTACTCGGCCACCAGCGCGACGGGGCCGAAGCACTCCTCGAGGAGGCGGCTCCCGTGCACGAGCTCGACCGCCTCGACCGACAGCACCGTGGCCGGCGCCGCCCACCCGCCGGCAGCGGTCGCGACGCGCGCCACGACGTCGCCGCCGGCGCGCACGAGGTCCTCCACGCCGGCCGCGGCCTCGCGGCCGATCGCCTCGGTCAGCAGCCAGCCGCTCGGAGCCGCGGCGCGCAGCGCCCTCCCCACCGCCTCGGCAGCGCGCGAGCCCACGGGGGCGAGGAGGAGCCCCGGCTTGGTGCAGAACTGGCCGGTGCCCAGAGTGAACGAGGCCACGAACCCGCCCGCCACGTCCTCGAGGCGCTCGGCACCGGCCGCGGTGACGACCACGGGGTTGACGGTGCCCATCTCCGCGAAGACCGGGATGACGACCTCACGCTCGTTGGCGAGGCGCCACAGCGCGAGCCCGCCGCGCTGGGACCCGGTGAAGGCGACGGCGCGGGTGTGCGCGGAGGTCACCAGGGCGGTGCCCGCGGCGAAGCCGGCGACCAGGCCGAGGGAGCCGTCCGGAGCCCCGGCGTCCCGGAGGGCCGCGCCGGCGACCCTCGCCAGCTCCACCGAGAGCAGCGGGTGCGCGGGGTGCGCCTTCGCGACCACGGGGCACCCGGCGGCGAGCGCGGTCGCGGTGTCGTTGCCGAGCACCCCGAAGGCGAACGGGAAGTTGCTCGCCCCGAAGACCGCGACCGGCCCGAGCGGCTGCCGCACCCGGGCGAGCGCCGGCGTGGTGCCGGTGGCGTGGTCCGACGTGGCGCCCAGCCAGGAGCCCTCCTCCGCGACCTCGGCGTAGAACCGCAGCTGGGCCGCCGTCCGGGCCAGCTCGCCGGAGAGCCGGGCGACGCCGAGAGCGGTCTCCCGGTCGGCGAGCGACGCCAGGGCGGCTGCGGTGTCGGGCACCTCGAGCGCGTCGGCGACGGCCCGCAGCCAGCCCGCACGGTCGGCCGGGCTGCTGGTGGCCACGGCCCGGCCGGCCGCGGCGGCGCGGGCGAGGAGGGCCTCGACCTCCTCGGGAGGCGTCGCCCGGACCTCCCCGTGGCGCTCCCCCGTGCGGGGGTCGTAGCTCACGTCGGCGCTCACGTCAGGTCACGCACCCCTCGCTCGATCACCTCGAGGGCATCGTCGAGCAGGTCCGGCTCGATGACCAAGGGGGGCAGCAGCCGGATGACGTTGCCGTGCGTGCCGCACACGAGGACGAGCACGCCCTCGGCGTGGCAGTGCGCCGCGACGGCGCGTGCGGCGGCCGGGTCGGGCTCCGTCGTGCCCGGGCGGACGAGCTCGAGGGCCAGCATGGCTCCCCGGCCGCGGGCCTCGCCGAGCGCGTCGCAGGCGTCCGCGAGGCGCTGCAGCCGCGGCAGCGCCTGGGCCTCGATCGCGCGGGCGCGCTCGACCAGCCCCTCCTCTTCGATGACGGCGATCGCGGCCAGGGCGGCGGCGCAGGCGACCGGGTTGCCGGCATACGTGCCTCCCAGCCCACCGGGCCCGACCGCGTCCATGAGGTCCGCGCGTCCGGTGACCGCCGACAGCGGCAGCCCGCCACCGAGGGCCTTGGCCGTCGTGACGAGGTCCGGCACGAGCCCCTCGTGCTCGCAGGCGAACATCGCGCCGGTGCGGCCGAAGCCGGTCTGGATCTCGTCGGCGACGAACACGATCCCGTGCGCGCGCGCGAACTCGGCGACGCCCGGGAGGAACCCGGGGGCCGGGACGACGAAGCCTCCCTCTCCCTGGATGGGCTCCGCGACGATGGCGGCGACGTTCTCCGCACCGACCTGGGTGAGGACGAGCTCCTCCAGCCGGGCCAGCGCCTCCTGCGCGCACCGCTCCGGCCCGCCGGGCCACCGGAAGGGGTACGCCGAGGGCGCCCGGTAGACCTCCGGCGCGAACGGCCCGAAGCCGGCCTTGTAGGGCACGTTCCGGGCGGTCATCGACATCGTGAGGAGGGTGCGGCCGTGGTAGGCGTGGTCGAGGACGACGACGGCGGGCCGGCCGGTGGCGACCCGGGCTATCTTGACGGCGTTCTCCACGGCCTCCGCGCCGGTCGTGAAGAGCGCGGTGCGCTTCTCGTGGTCGCCCGGGGTGAGCCGGTTGAGGGCCCGCGCCACGTCGACGAACCCGTCGTACTCGGTGACCATGAAGCAGGTGTGGGTGAACCGCTGGGCCTGCTCGGCCACCGCCGCTGCCACCCTGGGGTGGGAGGCGCCGACGCTCGTGACGGCGATGCCCGAGGCGAGGTCGACCAGCTGGTTGCCGTCGACGTCGACGACGATCGCGCCCTGGGCCTGCTCGACGAACACGGGCAGCGTGACGCCGAGCCCGCGGGCGACCTCCTGCTCCCGCTCGGCGTGGAGGGCGAGCGACCGCGGCCCCGGCACGGCCGTCTGGACGAGACGCCGCTGGACCACCTCGGGGGCGGTCTGGTCTGTCGTGATGGTGTCGGTCACTGCTCAGGCCTCGATGTTCGCCATGACGTGCTTGATGCGGGTGTAGTCCTCGAGCCCGTAGAGCGAGAGGTCCTTGCCGTAGCCGGAGTGCTTGAAGCCTCCGTGTGGCATCTCGGCGACGAGCGGGATGTGCGTGTTGACCCACACGCAGCCGAAGTCGAGGGCGCGGGACAGGCGCATCGCGCGGCCGAAGTCGCGCGTCCACACCGAGGAGGCGAGCGCGTACTCCACGCCGTTCGCCTTGGCGAGGGCGTCCTGCTCGTCGTCGAAGGGCTGGACCGTGATGACGGGCCCGAACACCTCCTGCTGGACCAGGCGGTCGTCCTGGCGCAGGCCGGTGACAACGGTGGGCTCGACGTAGAACCCACGGTCCCCCTGGCGGCCGCCGCCGGCCGCGACGTCGGCGTGGGACGGCACGTCGCCGAGGAACCCGAGCACCCGCTCGAGCTGCGCGGCGTTGTTCACCGGCGGGACGAGGGCGTCCTCGTCGTGGCGGCCGTTGGCGTAGGACGTGGAGGTGGCCTGCGCCCGGGCCGCGAGCAGGGCGACGAACTCGTCGTGGACCTTCTGGTGGACGAGCACCCGGGTGGCGGCGGTGCAATCCTGCCCGGCGTTGAAGTACCCGGCGACCGCGATGCCCTCGGCGGCCGCCTCCAGGTCGGCGTCCTCGAAGACCAGGACGGGAGCCTTCCCGCCGAGCTCGAGGTGCACCCGCTTGAGGTCGTGCGCAGCGCTCTCCGCGACGAGCCTGCCGGCCTGCACCGAGCCGGTGATGGAGACCATGGCGGGCGTGGGGTGCGAGACGACCAGGCTGCCGGTGGAGCGGTCACCCGTGACGACGTTGAGGACGCCGGGCGGCAGGTGGTCCGCGGCGATCTCCGCCAGCATCAGCGTCGAGACCGGCGTGGTGTCGCTCGGCTTGAGGACGACGGTGTTGCCCGCCGCGATGGCGGGGGCCAGCTTCCAGACCGCCATCATCATCGGGTAGTTCCACGGCGCGACCTGGCCCACCACCCCGACCGGTTCGCGCCGGATCCAGCTCGTGTGGCCGCGGAGGTACTCACCGGCCGAGCGGCCCTCGAGGACGCGCGCCGCCCCTGCGAAGAACCGCAGCTGGTCGACCATCGGGGGCACCTCCTCCGAGAGGGTCAGCGGCACGAGCTTGCCCGTGTTGCGGCTCTCGGCCTCCACGAGCTCGTCGGCCCGCGCCTCGACCGCGTCGGCGATCCGGAGGAGTGCCTGCTGGCGCTCGGCCGGGGTCGTGTCGCGCCAGCCCTCGAAGGCCCGCTCCGCGGCGGCATACGCCTTGTCGACGTCGGCCTCCTCGGAGAGGGGAGCCCGGGCGTAGACCTCGCCCGTCGAGGGGTCCGTGACGTCGGTGTGGCGGCCGCCGGCCGGGGCCACGTGCTCGCCACCGATGACGTTCTCCAGGGTGGTCATCCCTGCCATGGGTCTGCGCTCCTCACGCGTCGACGCTGGAGCGGATGGCGTCGCCGTGCGGCGCGTCCTTCCGCAGGTAGGGCTTGGCCAGCAGCATGTAGAGCAGGCCGACGCCGACCACGACGGCCGCCGAGAGCACGACGACATAGTTGTCGTACCAGGGCCCCTCCGGGGTGCGCGGCCACGCCATGTTGAGGGCGGCGAGGACCTGGTAGGTGAACGCCGCGACGGTCACCGGCAGGCCCCAGGCACCCAGCGTGAACCTGCCGGACGGCCGCCAGCCCTTGAGCCGGGCACGCAGGGCGGCGAGGACGACCATCATGAAGCCCAGGTAGATGCCGAGCGAGGCGAAGGAGACGATCTTCGTCAGGGCGTTCTCGGAGACCTTCGAGCCGATGATGATCACGGCGGGCACCGCGGCGGCGAGCAGCAGGGCGTAGGGCGGGACCGCGCGCGAGGCCGAGAACCGGGAGAGCAGGTGGCTCGCCGGCATCATGTGGTCGCGGGCGTAGGAGTAGATCAGGCGGCTCGCCGCGGCCTGGAGGCTCAGCGCGCAGGAGAAGAACGAGATGAGCACCACCGCGAGGACCACGCGGAACCCGACGGAGCCGAACGCGTCCTGCAGGACCGTGGTGACCGGGTCGGCGTCCTTGCCGGTGATGACCGCGCCGAAGTCCGGGACGGCGAGCAGGAGCGCGAGGGTGATGAGGAACGACGCGAAGCCGCCGACGTAGATCGTCATCCGCATCGACTTCGGGATCTGCACCCGCGGGTTCTTGACCTCCTCGGCGACGTCTCCGCAGGCCTCGAAGCCGTAGTACAGGTAGACGCCGATGAGGGCGGCCGCGAGGAACGCCGGCAGGTAGGAGCCGCCGCTGGAGACCTCGTGGGTGTCGAACAGGACGCCGAGGCCGTGGTGCCGCTCGGTGAGCAGGAGCCAGCCGCCGACGACCACCGCGCCGGCGAGCTCCGCCGCGAAGCCGAAGAAGGCGATCTTGGCCAGGAGGCCGGTCCCGCCGAGGTTGAGCAGCGTCACGACCGCGATGAGCGCGAGCGCGCAGAGGATGGTCACGTTCGTCGATGGCTCGATGCCGAGGACCATGGCCACGAACGGCCCGGCGCCGTACGACACGCTGGCGATGGTGACGACGAGGGCGGCCATGTAGACCCATCCCGCCATCCAGGCCCAGCGCCGTCCCCAGAGGCGTCGGGCCCAGGGGTAGATCCCCCCGGAGACCGGGAACTGCGAGACGACCTCGCCGAAGACCAGCGCGACGAGCAGCTGTCCGACGGCGGCGAGGACGACGGCCCAGATCATCGGAGGGCCGCCGGCGGCGAGCGCGAACGCGAAGAGCGAGTAGACGCCGACGACCGGCGAGAGGTAGGTGAAGCCGAGCGAGAAGTTCCCCCACAGGCTCATGTCGCGCTTGTAGTCCGAGGTGTAGCCGAGTGCGGCGAGGTGGGCGTCCTCGTCGTCGTGATGCACGGTGGTGTGCTCCACGAAGGTCATGGGCTGGTCCTTTCTGGCGTCCGCGGGGCGCGGTCGGAACGGGGACACGCTAGGAAGGGAGGACCGTGCAGTGATATAGACACTTCGTCGAGACATGGGTGCCCCGGTTCGCCATGTCGTCCATCGCCGAAGGAGCCCGTATGCCGGTCCCCCTCACCTGGCTGCTCGCGCAGGAGGACCTCGGCCTGCGGGCCGTCTCCGGGGACGTCGAGCCGGTCGAGATCGCCTGGGCCCACGCGATCGAGCTCGAGGACCCCAGCCCCTGGCTCGCCGGAGGGGAGCTCGTCCTCACCACCGGCATCCGGCTGCCGCGCACGATCGCCGAGCAGACGGCATACGTGGAGCGGTTGCACGGCGTCGGCGTCGCCGCGCTCGCCTTCGGGGTCGGTCTGCGCTACGCCTCGATCCCGCGCGGCGTCGTGGAGCGGTGCGCCGAGCTCGGCCTGCCGCTGGTGGAGGTGCCGCTGCCCACGCCGTTCGTCGCGGTGGCGCAGCGGATCGCACAGCGGCTGGCCGACCAGGACCGGGAGGCGCTCCGGAGGGTGGTCGCGTTCCAGCAGTCCGTCACGCGGGCGACGCTGCGCGACGGGGCCGGGGGGCTGGTGGGCGGCCTCTCGCGCGAGCTCGGCTGTGCGGTGGTCCTGCTCGACGAGCACCTGCACGTGGTGGCCGCCTCGCGCGGCGGTGCCGGGCTCGCCCCCGCGGCCGCCGCCGGGCGCGCCGCGGGGCCCCGCCCCCCCCCGGGGGCGGGGGGGCGCCCGGGGGGGGGGGGCGGGGCCCGGGGGGGGGGGCCCGCCCCGCCGGTGGCGCGGTGACGCACCGGGTGGAGGTCGACGGCACCGTGGCGCAGGCGCACGCCCTGCGTGGGCGCGCGGCGCACCGGGGCTGGCTGGTCGTGGGCCGGGTCGCCGACGCGGTCCCCGACGAGCGCCTGCTCCTCCACCACGCCGTGTCGCTGGCGACGCTGCACCTGGACCGGCCGCGCGAGCTGGAGGAGGCTCGGGAGGCCGTCGGCGCGACGGTGCTCGGGCTGCTCCTCGAGGAGTCGCCGGCCCGCGCGGGAGTCGTTCGCCAGCTGCGCCACCTGGGCTTCGGCGACGGGGAGGAGCTGCGGGTGCTGTGGGTCGGTGCGGCGTCCCCGCAGGTGCTGTCGGGCGTGGTGCAGTCCCGGCTCTCGGCAGCCGCGGTCGTGCACGCGCTCACCGCCGCCTCCGACGACGGCCTGGCGGTGCTGGTGCCGGCCGCGTCCGTCGAGGCGGTCGTGCGGCTGCTGCGTGAGGCGCTCGACGAGACCGGTCAGGCCTCCGCAGCGGTCGGCGTGAGCGGCGTGGTCGCGCCGGAGGGGGCGCGCGGGGCCCTCACCCAGGCTCGGCAGGCGGCGCGCTCGGCACGTCAAGAGCGCGAGCCGGTGGGGTGGTTCGAGCGGCTCACCCTGCAGGCGGTGCTCTCCGACGAGGTGGTCCGGACGCGGGTCCAGGAGCTGGCGGGCGTCGCGCTGGCTCCCCTCCTCGCGGCCGACCGGTTCCCTGCCTCCGGCGGCCGCCTTCTCGCGGCGCTGGAGGCCTACCTCGCCCACAACGGGTCGTGGGAGACCGCGGCGCGGGCGCTCGGGGTGCACCGGCACACGCTGCGCAGCCGGGTCGCGCGGGTCGAGGAGCTCACCGGGCTGAGCCTCGACGTCGCCCACAACCGCGTCGTCCTCGCGCTGGCCCTCGCCAGCCGGGACACCGAGCCGCAGCCCTGACCGGTCCCGCCGTGGCAGTGCCAACTTTAGGGGTCGTCACAGCCTGCGGGCCAGCAACGCCAGCAGCAGGGCGGCCCGATCCTGGGCCGATTCGAGGTCCAGCCCGGTCAGCTCGGCCACCCGGGCCATGCGGTGCCGCAGCGTGTGCCGGTGCACC
>JAICIN010000097.1 GCA_025924375.1 Dermatophilaceae bacterium
CTGTTCGACCGGTTCGCCGACCTGATGGCGGCCGGACCCGCGCTCGACGGCCAGGGGAGCGTGGCCTGATGCCGCGGCGCACCGACATCTCCAGCGTCCTGGTCATCGGCTCGGGGCCGATCGTGATCGGGCAGGCCTGCGAGTTCGACTACTCCGGCACCCAGGCCTGCCGCGTGCTGCGCGAGGAGGGGCTGCGCGTCGTCCTGGTCAACTCCAACCCGGCGACGATCATGACCGACCCGGAGTTCGCCGACGCGACCTACGTGGAGCCGATCACGCCCGAGGTCGTGGAGGCGATCATCGCCCGCGAGCGGCCCGACGCCGTGCTGGCCACCCTCGGCGGGCAGACCGCGCTGAACACCGCCATCGCCCTGCACGAGCGGGGCGTGCTCGAGAAGTACGACTGCCCGCTGATCGGCGCCAACGTCGAGGCGATCCAGCTCGGCGAGGACCGCCAGGCGTTCAAGGGCGTCGTCGAGCGCTGCGGCGCCGAGGCCGCACGCTCGGTCATCGCCCACACCATGGAGGAGGTGCTCGCCGGCGCCGACGATCTCGGCTACCCGGTCGTCGTCCGACCGTCGTTCACCATGGGCGGGCTGGGCTCCGGCTTCGCCCACGACGAGGTGGAGCTGCGCCGCATCGCCGGGGCGGGGCTCCAGGCCAGCCCGACGACCGAGGTGCTCCTCGAGGAGTCGATCCTCGGCTGGAAGGAGTACGAGCTCGAGCTGATGCGCGACCACGCCGACAACGTGGTCGTCGTCTGCTCGATCGAGAACCTCGACCCCATGGGGGTCCACACCGGCGACTCGATCACGGTGGCACCCGCACTGACTCTCACCGACCGCGAGTACCAGCGGATGCGCGACATCGGCATCGACGTCATCCGCGAGGTCGGCGTCGACACCGGCGGCTGCAACATCCAGTTCGCGGTGAACCCGCAGGACGGGCGGATCATCGTCATCGAGATGAACCCCCGCGTCTCCCGGTCCTCGGCGCTGGCGTCCAAGGCGACCGGGTTCCCCATCGCGAAGATCGCGGCGAAGATGGCGGTCGGCTACACCCTCGACGAGGTGCCCAACGACATCACGCGGGAGACGCCCGCGTCGTTCGAGCCCACCCTCGACTACGTCGTCGTCAAGGTGCCGCGGTTCGCCTTCGAGAAGTTCCCGGCCGCCGACCCGACGCTCACGACGACGATGAAGTCGGTGGGCGAGGCGATGGCCATCGGCCGCAACTTCACCGAGGCGCTCCAGAAGGCGCTGCGGTCCGTCGAGCGGCGGGGGAGCGTCTTCCACTGGGACGGCCCGACGCCGACCGACGCCGACGCCCGCGCCTTCCTCGAGGAGGCCCGCACGCCGACCGACGGGCGGATCGTGCAGGTGCAGCAGGCCCTGCGCGGCGGCCTGGGCGTCGAGGAGGTCCACCAGGCCACGGGCATCGACCCGTGGTTCCTGGACCAGGTCGCGCTGCTGAACGCCCTCGCCGAGCGGGTCGCCGCCGCCGAGCACCTCACGCCGCAGCTGCTCCGCCTCGCCAAGCGCCACGGCTTCAGCGACGCCCAGCTGGCTTCCCTGACCCGTATGCCGGAGGCGGTCGTGCGCGGGGTGCGCCACGCCCTCGGCGTCCGTCCCGTGTACAAGACGGTCGACACCTGTGCCGCCGAGTTCGCCGCGCTGACGCCCTACCACTACAGCTCCTACGACGAGGAGACCGAGGTGCAGCCGCGCGAGCGGCCCGCGGTCATCATCCTCGGCTCGGGACCCAACCGGATCGGCCAGGGGGTGGAGTTCGACTACTCCTGCGTCCACGCCTCGTTCGCGCTCCGCGACGCCGGCTACGACACCGTCATGGTGAACTGCAACCCCGAGACGGTCTCGACCGACTACGACACGAGCAGCCGCCTCTACTTCGAGCCGCTCACCCTCGAGGACGTCCTCGAGGTGGTCCACGCCGAGCAGCAGGCGGGGCCCGTGGCCGGGGTCATCGTGCAGCTGGGCGGGCAGACGCCGCTCGGCCTCGCCAAGGCCCTCAAGGACGAGGGCGTCACGGTTGTCGGGACGTCCCCCGAGGCGATCGACCTCGCCGAGGACAGGGGCGCGTTCGGCCGGGTGCTGGCGGAGGCCGGCCTGCCCGCGCCCCGGCACGGCACGGCATACAGCGCAGCCGAAGCGGTGGAGGTGGCGCGCGAGATCGGCTACCCCGTCCTCGTCCGGCCCTCCTACGTCCTCGGCGGGCGGGGCATGGAGATCGTCTACGACGACGAGACCCTCTCCGCCTACGTCACCCGCGCCACCGTCGCCGGCCCGGAGCACCCGGTCCTCGTCGACCGCTTCCTCGACGACGCCATCGAGATCGACGTCGACGCGCTCTACGACGGCGAGGAGCTCTACCTCGGCGGGATCATGGAGCACATCGAGGAGGCCGGTATCCACTCCGGCGACTCGGCGTGCACCCTGCCGCCGGTCACCCTCGGCGACAGCGAGCTGGACCGCGTCCGGGAGGCCACGCTGCGGCTCGCCGAGGGCATCGGCGTCCGCGGGCTCATGAACGTCCAGTTCGCGCTCGCCCAGGACGTCCTCTACGTCCTCGAGGCCAACCCGCGCGCCTCCCGCACCGTCCCGTTCGTCGCCAAGGCCACCGGCGTCCCGGTGGCCAAGGCGGCCGCCCGGGTCATGCTCGGCGCGACCATCAAGGAGCTGCGGGAGGAGGGCCTGCTGCCGACGGGCGCCGACGGTGGCCGGATGCCCCAGCACGCGCCGGTCGCCGTGAAGGAGGCGGTCCTGCCGTTCAAGCGGTTCCTCACGCGCGAGGGGGACGTCGTCGACAGCCTCCTCGGCCCGGAGATGCGCTCCACGGGCGAGGTCATGGGGATCGACCGCGACTTCGGGTCGGCGTTCGCCAAGAGCCAGCTCGCGGCGTTCGGCGGCCTGCCCACCGCCGGACGGGTCTTCGTCTCGGTCGCCAACCGCGACAAGCGCGCCATGATCTTCCCGGCGAAGCGCCTGGCGGACCTCGGGTTCCAGCTCGTGGCAACCACGGGCACCGCAGAGGTGCTGCGCCGCAACGGGATCCAGAGCGAAGTGGTCAGCAAGGTGTCGTCGCGGCAGCCGGGCGACGTCGAGCCGACGATCGTCGACCTCATCCTCGGCGGCACCATCGACATGGTGGTCAACACGCCCTCGGGCAGCCACGCCCGGGCCGACGGCTACGCGATCCGTGCCGCCACCACGTCGATGGACAAGCCGATCATCACGACCGTGCAGGAGCTCGCGGCGGCGGTGCAGGGCATCGAGGCCCTCATCCACGGCGAGCTGCGGGTGAAGCCGCTGCAGGAGCACGCCCGCGACCTCGACCTCTACGGGGTCCGGAGGTGACGGTGACGGCCGGCGTGGTCCAGGTGAACGGCGAGCTCATCGCGACCCGCCGCGCCGGCGCCTACCACCACCTGACCTTCGTCGCGCCCGGGTTGGCGGAGCACGCGCGGCCCGGGCAGTTCGTCGCCCTGACGGTGGGCGGGCCAACCGCGGCGACCCTCCTGCGGCGGTGCTTCTCGATCCACCGCGTCAGCCCGTCGGGCACCTACGGCGGCACCGTGGACGTCGTCGTGTCGGCCAAGGGCGCGGGGACGCAGTGGCTCACCGCCCTGCGCGCCCACGACGAGACCGACATCGTCGGGCCGCTCGGCCGGCCCTTCCCGCTGCCGACCGAGCCGGTGCCCTGCGTCCTGGTCGGCGGCGGCTACGGCAGCGCGCCGCTCTTCTGGCTGGCGGAGGCCCTGCGCGAGCGCGGGTGCGCCGTCCACCTGGTGCTGGGCGCGGCCACCGAGGCGCGCCTGTTCGGTGTCGTGGAGGGTCGTCGCTGCGCCGACACCGTCACCGTGACGACCGACGACGGGTCGCTCGGCCACCGTGGCTGGGTCTCCGACGTCCTGCCCGGGGTCATCCGTGACAGCGGGGCTGCGGTCGTCTACGGGTGCGGGCCGATGGGGATGCTGCGCTCCGTCACCGAGGTCGCCGCCGCCGAGGGTGCGGTCGCGCAGGTCGCGGTCGAGGAGTCGATGGCCTGCGGCGTCGGGGTCTGCATGACCTGCGTCCTGCCGGTCCGCGGCAACGACGGCCTCACCCGCATGGTCCGCTCGTGCGTGGAGGGCCCGGTGTTCCGCGGGGACCGGGTGCGCTGGGACGCCTTCTCCGACGGCCTGTGCCGGGTGCCGGCCGACGCCGTCGGCGCGCCACGGGCGGGGGGCCACTGATGACGATGCTCGAGAGCGCCGTCGGCGTCTCCGCGGCGACGTCGGTCGACATGAGCACCGACCTGGGCGGTGCCGTCCTGCCGAGCCCCATGATGACGGCGTCCGGCTGCGCGGCCAACGGCCGGGAGCTGCACCGGTTCCTCGACCTCCGCGAGCTCGGGGCGTTCGTCACGAAGACCGTGATGGCCCAGCCCCGCTCGGGCCGTGGCACGCCGCGGATGGCGGAGACCCCGTCGGGGATGCTCAACTCCATCGGCCTCCAGGGCCCGGGCATCGACGCGTTCGTCACCAAGGACCTCGCGTGGCTGCGGTCGGTGGGTGCGCGGGTGCTGGTCTCGATCGCCGGCAACACCAGCGGCGAGTTCGCCGACGTCGCGGCGAGGCTGCGGGCGAGCGACGCCTTCGACTGCGTCGTCGGGGTGGAGGTCAACATCTCCTGCCCCAACGTCGCCAACCGCGGGCTGGTCTTCGCGTGTGACCCGCTCGCCTCGGGCAAGACGGTGGCCCTGGTCCGCGAGCAGCTTCCCCGTGACATCCCGATCTTCGCCAAGCTGACGCCGGACGTCACCGACCTGGTCTCGATCGCCCAGGCGGCGGTCAAGGCGGGCGCCGACGGGCTCACCATGGTCAACACCCTGCTCGGCATGGTCATCGACACCGACCTGCTGCGCCCGCAGGTCGCCGGAGTCACCGGGGGCCTCTCAGGGCCGGCGATCCGGCCGGTCGCGGTCCGTGCCATCTGGCAGGTGCGCGCCGCCATGCTCGAGGGCCGGCTGCCCCGCGTGCCGATCATCGGCGTGGGCGGCGTGCGCACCGGGCGGGACGCGCTCGAGCTGGTCGCCGCAGGGGCGAGCGCCGTCCAGGTGGGCACCGCCGCCTTCAACGACCCCGGTGCACCCGCACGCGTCGGGCGCGAGCTGCAGAGCCTCCTCGCGGAGCGCGGCTTCGCGCGGTTCTCCGACGCCGTGGGCGTCGCCCACGAGAGGATCGCCTGACATGGCGCCCACGCCCTTCGGCGAGCGGCTGCGGGCCGCGATGGAGCAGCACGGCCCCCTGTGCGTCGGCATCGACCCGCACCCCGGGCTGCTCGACCAGTGGGGCCTGCCGCACACCGCGGCCGGCCTGGAGACCTTCTCGCTGCGCTGCGTGGAGGCCTTCGCCG
Organism: Dermatophilaceae bacterium; assembly: GCA_025924375.1. Lineage (GTDB taxonomy): Bacteria > Actinomycetota > Actinomycetes > Actinomycetales > Dermatophilaceae > JAICIN01. The sequence continues at coordinate 5,415 of JAICIN010000097.1, forward strand.
GGTCCGTGGCGGTGGTCAAGCCGCAGTCCGCCTTCTACGAGCAGCTCGGCAGCGCCGGCGTCGCCGTGCTCGAGCGGACCCTCGCCGCCCTGCGCAGCGCCGGCACTCTGGCCATCCTCGACGGGAAGCGCGGCGACATCGGCTCGACGATGGCCGCCTACGCCGCCGCCTACCTCTCCGACGACGCGCCGCTGCGGGCGGACGCGCTGACCCTGAGCCCCTACCTGGGCTACGGCTCGCTCCACCCCGCCGTCGACCTCGCCCGCAGCACCGGCCGGGGCGTCTTCGTCCTCGCCCTCACCTCCAACCCGGAGGGCGCCACCGTCCAGCACCAGGGGCACGACGGCCACTCGGTGGCGCGCTCGGTGGTCGACGCGGTCACGGTGGACAACCGGGACGCGGCGCGGCGCCACGCCCTGGGCAGCGTCGGCATGGTGGTCGGCGCCACCGTGGGCGACGCGGTGCAGCGCCTCCGGCTCGACCTCGCCGGCTCCCACGCCCCGCTCCTCGCGCCGGGCGTCGGCGCCCAGGGCGGCACCGCCGAGGACCTGCGGCGGGTCTTCGGCGCCGCGCTGCCCAACGTCGTGGCCAGCACCAGCCGCGAGGTCCTCTCCGCCGGACCGGACGTGTCGGCGCTCCGCGAGCGGGCCCGGCGCACCGCCGGCGACCTCGCCCAGATCCTCCGCTGACGGGCGCGGGCGCCGTTGCTAGCCTGCGGCGTGAGTCGCTAGGTTCGTATCTCCCGACGACCTCCACCCCCCCCAGAGGAGCTCACCCGTGGCCCTTCCGCCCCTGACCCCGGAGCAGAGGGCCGCCGCCCTCGAGAAGGCCGCGACCGCCCGCCGGGAGCGGGCCGCCGTGAAGAACCGGCTGAAGTACGCGCAGGGATCCCTGGCCGAGGTCATCGCCGACGGCAAGGACAACGACGTGGTCGGCAAGATGAAGGTGTCGGCGCTCCTGGAGTCCATGCCCGGCGTGGGCCGGGTCCGGGCGCGCCAGATCATGGAGGAGATCGGCATCTCCGAGAGCCGGCGCGTCCGCGGCCTCGGGCAGAACCAGATCTCCGCGCTGCTGTCCCGCTTCGACCAGGCGTGAGCCGCCACCGGCTCGTCGTCCTCGCGGGACCGACGGCGGTGGGCAAGGGCACCGTCTCCAGCTACGTCCGCGAGCACGCCCCCGAGGTGTGGCTCTCGGTCTCGGTGACGACCCGCCCCCCGCGGCCGGGTGAGGTCGACGGGGTCCACTACCACTTCGTCGACCCGGCCGAGTTCGCCCGGATGCAGCGCGACGGCGAGCTGCTGGAGTCGGCGGTCGTGCACGGCCGGGCGAGCTACGGCACGCCACGCCGACCGGTGGAGGAGGCGCTCGCCGCAGGGCGGATGGCGCTGCTGGAGATCGACCTGCAGGGTGCGCGGCAGGTGCGGGACGTCATGCCCGAGGCGCTCTTCGTCTTCCTGGCGCCCCCGAGCTGGGAGGAGCTGGTGCGTCGTCTCGTCGGCCGCGGCACCGAGGGCGAGGAGGAACGCGAGGCGCGCCTCACCACCGCCAGGCTCGAGATGGCGGCCCAGAAGGAGTTCGACGTGACGATCGTCAACGACGACGTTCGGCGCGCGGCCGAAGAGCTCGTATCATTGATGTGATCCCCCCGAACCGACAGAACTGAGAGTCACCCGTGTCCGGAACCGTGGCCAACCCCATCGGCATCACGAACCCGCCCATCGACGACCTGCTCGAGAAGGCCGACTCCAAGTACGCCCTCGTCATCTACTCGGCCAAGCGGGCCCGCCAGATCAACGCCTACTACAGCCAGCTCCAGGAGGGCCTGCTCGAGTACGTCGGCCCGCTCGTGGACGCCCAGGTGCACGAGAAGCCGATGTCCATCGCGCTCCGCGAGATCAACCAGGGCCTGCTCACCTCCGAGCCGATCGAGAGCTGAGGCCCGGGCGCGGCGGGGGAGAGGCTGGCACCGGTGGCACGCGTCGTCCTCGGCGTGGCCGGCGGCATCGCCGCCTACAAGGCGTGCTCCCTGCTGCGCCTGCTCACCGAGAACGGGCACGACGTCACCGTCGTCCCCACCGCGGCGGCGCTGCGCTTCGTCGGCGCCCCCACGTGGGAGGCGCTCTCCGGCCACCCGGTCTCGACCCAGGTCTGGGACGACGTCGCCGAGGTGCCCCACGTGCGCCTCGGCCAGGCGGCTGACCTCGTCGTCGTCGCCCCCGCGACCGCCGACCTCCTCGCCCGCGCGGCCGCCGGCCTGGCCGACGACCTCCTGAGCTCGACGCTGCTGACCGCGCGGTGCCCGGTCGTCATGGCGCCGGCCATGCACACCGAGATGTGGGGCCACGCCGCGACGCGGGCCAACGTCGCGACCCTCGCCGCGCGGGGCGTGACGATCGTGCCGCCCGCCTCCGGGCGCCTCACCGGCGCCGACAGCGGTCCCGGCCGGCTGCCGGAGCCCGAGGACCTGTATGCCGTGTGCGAGCGCCTGCTCGCCGGCGACCGCCGCGAGGCCGAGGACCGCCGCGAGGCCGGGCCCCTCGCGGGCCGGTCCGTCGTGGTGACCGCGGGAGGCACCCGCGAGCCGCTCGACCCGGTCCGGTTCCTCGGCAACCGTAGCTCCGGCAAGCAGGGCTTCGCCCTCGCCGCCGTGGCGGCCGCGCGAGGCGCCGACGTGCTGCTCATCAGTGCCAACACCTCGCTGCCCGCCCCACCCGGCGTGACGGTCGTCCCCGGCGACACCGCCCTCGAGATGCGCGACGGCGTCCTCAGCGCGGGGAAGGCGGCTGACGTCGTCGTGATGGCGGCGGCCGTCGCGGACTTCCGGCCCCGGGAGTACGCCACCGAGAAGATCAAGAAGACCTACGGTGACGGCGCGGACGGCGGCCGTGGGGCGGAGGCCGCCCCGACCATCGAGCTGGTCCGCAACCCCGACATCCTCGCCGAGCTGGTCGCCGCCCGGGGGGACGACGCGAGCCCGGTCGTCGTCGGCTTCGCGGCGGAGACCGGCGACGCGCACGGCACGGTGCTCGAGCACGGCCGCGCCAAGCTCGAGCGCAAGGGCTGCGACCTGCTCGTGGTCAACGAGGTGGGCGCCGGCAAGGCCTTCGGCCAGGACACCAACACCGTGACCATCCTGCGGCAGGGCTCCTCGCACACCGTCGAGGCCGGCCCGGCGTCGAAGGAGGCGATCGCGGCCGCGGTCTGGGACGCCGTGCAGGACATCCTGTAGCGACGGCTACACTCGCGGTGCCCTGCGGCCCGGGCCGTGCGGCACGTCAGCCAGCAGCCGCTGCCCCCGAAGGAGACCCTCAGTGTCACGCCTGTTCACCTCCGAGTCCGTCACCGAGGGTCACCCGGACAAGATCTGCGACCAGATCTCCGACGCGATCCTCGACGCCATGCTCGAGCAGGACCGGGGCAGCCGGGTCGCGGTGGAGACGATGGTGACCACCGGGCTCGTGCACGTCGCGGGCGAGGTGACCACCGAGGCCTACGTCGAGATCCCGAGGATCGTGCGCGAGACCGTGCTCGCCATCGGCTACGACTCCTCCACGAAGGGCTTCGACGGCCTCTCCTGCGGGGTGGAGGTCTCCATCGGGCAGCAGAGCCCCGACATCGCCCAGGGTGTCGACACGGCATACGAGAACCGCACCGGTGGCATCGACCCGCTCGACAAGCAGGGGGCCGGCGACCAGGGCCTGATGTTCGGCTACGCCTGCGAGGACACCACCGAGCTCATGCCGCTGCCCATCTACCTCGCGCACCGGCTCGCGGAACGGCTCACCTCGGTGCGCAAGGGCGGCGAGGTCGCCTACCTTCGGCCCGATGGCAAGACGCAGGTGACCATCGGCTACGACGGCGAGCGGCCGGTCCGGCTCGACACCGTCGTCGTGTCCACCCAGCACGCGGCCGACATCTCCCTCGAGGACCTCCTCGCGCCGGACATCGAGCAGCACGTCATCCAGCCCGTCCTCAAGGACCTCGCGGAGCAGGGCACCGAGCTCGACACCTCGTCGTACCGCTCGCTCATCAACCCCACCGGCCGCTTCGAGATCGGCGGTCCGATGGGCGACGCCGGCCTGACCGGCCGCAAGATCATCGTCGACACCTACGGCGGCATGGCTCGCCACGGCGGGGGAGCCTTCTCCGGCAAGGACCCGTCCAAGGTGGACCGTTCCGGCGCCTACGCCATGCGCTGGGTGGCGAAGAACGTCGTGGCTGCGGGCCTGGCCCGGCGCTGCGAGGTGCAGGTCGCCTACGCCATCGGCAAGGCCCAGCCGGTCGGTCTCTACGTCGAGACGTTCGGCACCGAGACGGAGCCCGTCGAGAGGATCCAGGCGGCGATCACCTCGGTCTTCGACCTCCGCCCGGCCGCGATCGTCGAGGACCTCGACCTGCTGCGCCCGATCTACAAGCCGACCGCGGCCTACGGCCACTTCGGCCGCACCGAGGCCCCCGGGGTGACTGACGCCTTCACGTGGGAGCGGACCGACCGCGTCGAGGCGCTGCAGCGCGCGGTGAAGGGCTGACACCGGCGGCCTGTGGACCGCCCGACCTCCCTGTCGGCGCCGGTCGGTAGTTTGCCGGGTGTGGGTGAGCCGAGCGCGACCGAGCAGCTGGAGCTGGTCCGCGCCCAGCTGCGCCCGCGGCGCCCGGCCCGGGCGGCCACGCCCGTCGTGCTGGCGGCCACCGACCCGGTTGCCACCGTCTGCGTCGACACCGGCCTGGCCCACCTCGACCGCCCCTTCGAGTACTCCGTCCCCGAGGCGCTGGCCGAGGCGGCACGCCCCGGGGTGCGGGTGAAGGTCCGCTTCGCGGGCCAGGACCTCGACGGCTTCGTCCTCGAGCGCCGCGCGGAGCCGGAGCACGAGGGCCGGCTCACGCCGCTGCGTCGCGTCGTCTCGCCCGAGCCGGTGCTGACCACGGCGGTCCTGGTCGCGTGCCGTGAGGTCGCCGCGAGGTATGCCGGGACGCTGGGTGACGTGCTGCGGCTCGCCGTGCCCCCCCGCCACGCGGGCGCCGAACGCGCCCTCGGCACGGCCGCCGAGCGGGCCC
>JAICIN010000098.1 GCA_025924375.1 Dermatophilaceae bacterium
CGCGGGACCTCGCCGCTGCCGAGCTGGCGGCGGACGAGCCGGCGGCGGGCCAGCCGGCCGCAGCGGACCCGGTGGACGCGGACACGGTCGAGACCACCGCGGGGGCGCGGGGAGCGGAGGGCCCATGAGCGCGGTGCGGCCCGGCCCGACCAACAGCCTCACCGACGTGGCGGGCGTCCGCGTGGGTCATGCCACGCGCCGGGGCGACGGCTGGCTGACCGGCACCACGGTCGTGCTCGCGCCCGACGGAGGTGCCGTCGGCGGCGTCGACGTCCGCGGGGGCGGGCCGGGCACCCGGGAGACCGACCTGCTCGACCCGCGCAACCTCGTCGAGCGGGTGCACGCCGTCGTGCTCTCGGGCGGGAGCGCCTTCGGGCTCGCGGCCGCCGACGGCGTGGTGCAGCGGCTCTTCGAGGCGGGCGTCGGGCACCCGGTCGGCGGGCCCGGCGAGGTCGTGCCCATCGTCCCCGGCGCGGTGGTCTTCGACCTGGGCCGGGGCGGCGACTTCCGGTGCCGGCCCGACCGCTCCTTCGGCGAGGTGGCCTACGACGCGGCCGTCTCGGGCGGCGACGGGCCCGTCGCCGCCGGCGTCGTCGGGGCCGGCACCGGCACCCGCGTCGGCGCGCTCAAGGGCGGGGTCGGCAGCGCGAGCGCCGTCCTGCCCGACGGCACCACCGTGGCGGCGCTGGCGGTGGTCAACGCGGTGGGCTCGTGCGTGGACCCCGTCACGGGTGAGCTGTATGCCGGCCGCTTCGCCCTCCCGGGCGACCTGCCCGAGCTGCGCCCACCGAGCGAGGCCGACCTCGCCGCCCTCCGGGCCGAGGTGGAGGCGCTCGCCGGGCCGGCCACGGGCGTGCCGTCCCTGGCGACGACGATCGGGGTGGTCGCCACCGACGCGACCCTCACCAAGGCGCAGTGCGCCAAGGTCGCCGGCATCGCCCACGACGGGATGGCGCGGGGCATCCGGCCGGTGCACACGATGTTCGACGGAGACACCGTGTTCGGCCTCGCCACCGGGGCCCGGGGGGCGCCGGACCCCTACGCGTTCCACGCCCTGCTCGAGGTGGCGGCCGACTGCTTCACCCGCTCGATCGGCCGCGCGGTCCTCTCGGCCGAGACGGTGCACACGCCGGCGGGGCGGCTGCGGTGCTACCGCGACGTCTGCCCGTCGGCCGTTCCCAGCCCTGACCACGCCGGCCCGGCCGGTGACGAGGAGCCCCGATGACCGAGCCGCTGTTCCACCCCGAGTTCCCGGACGGCCTCCCCGTCGGGGACGGCTGGGTCACCGGTGCGGCCCATGACGAGGTCCGCTTCCCCTATGACGGGTCGCTCGTGGCACCGGCGCCCGTCGGCGACGCCGAGCTCGCCCACCGCGCGCTCGACGCCGCCGTCGCCGCTCGCGAGGCCGTCGGCAGGCTGCCCTCCCACGTCCGGCGGGCGGCGCTGCTCGGCGCGCACGACGCCATCGCGTGCCGGCGTGACGAGGTCGAGCAGCTCCTCGTGCTCGAGACCGGGAAGCCGCTGGTCGACTGCCGGGTCGAGGTCACCCGGACCCTCGTGACCCTGCGCACGGCGGCGGAGGAGGTCGCGCGCCTGCACGGCGAGACCGTGCCGCTGGACCTGCTGCCCAGCGGCGAGGGCCTCATCGGCTTCTGGGTGCGCAGGCCGATCGGCGTCGTCGTCGGCATCGCCGGCTTCAACTACCCCCTGCTGCTCGCGGCCCACAAGATCGCGCCCGCGCTCGCGGCCGGCTGCCCGGTCGTCGCCAAGCCGGCGCCGCAGACGCCGCTGGCCACGCTGTGGCTCGTCCACCTCGTGCGGGAGGCCCTCGTCGCCGCCGGCGGCCCGGCCGCCGCCGTGCAGCTCGTGACGGGCGGCCCCGAGGTGGGGGTGGCCCTGACGACCGACCGCCGCATAGGCGCGGTCTCGTTCACCGGCTCGGCGGCCGTGGGGCACCGAATCGCCCGGGACGCGGCCCCCACCAAGGTGCTGCTCGAGCTCGGCTCCAACGCCGCGCTCGTCGTGGCGGGTGACGCCGACCTCGACGCCGCGGCCGACGCGGTGGTGCGCGGTGGCTACTACGCGTCCGGGCAGGCCTGCATCAGCGTGCAGCGCGTCGTCGTCGTCGAGTCGGTGCGCGAGGAGTTCCTGGACCGGCTCGCCACCCGGATGAGCGAGGTGGTGACCGGCGACCCCCGCGACCCCGCGACCCGCGTCTCGGCGCTGATCGACGACCGCTCCACGCAGCGGGTGGGGGAGTGGCTGGCGCGCGCCGTCGACGCGGGTGCCCAGGTGGTCTGCGGTGGCACCGGCCCGGGAGGGACGCTCGCCCCGACCGTGCTGCTCGACGTCCCGGTCGGGGAGGCCGCGTGGGCCGAGGAGGTCTTCGGCCCCGTCGTCGCGGTCCGGTCGGTGCGCGACTGCGACGAGGCGTTCGACGTCGTCAACGCCTCCCGCTACGGCCTCCACGCCAGCGTCTACACCTCGTCCCTGGAGACCGCCTTCGCGGCGGTCGACCGGATCGAGGCCGGCGGCGTGGTGGTCAACGAGGTGCCCGGGTTCCGCTCCGACGTCATGCCCTACGGCGGGGTCAAGGACTCCGGAGCCGGCCGCGAGGGCCCCCGGTTCGCGATGGAGGAGCTCACCGTGACGAGGATGGCCGTGATCCGCCCGTCGACGAGGAAGGACCCGGCGCGATGAGCGACGGCGAGGGACAGGCGGCGCAGGTCCCGGCGGGTCCGCGCGCGACACGGGACTACTCCACGCTGTTCCGCCTGGACGGGAGGCGGGCGGTGGTCGTCGGCGCGGGCAGCGGGATCGGGCGGGAGAGCGCGCTCGCGCTGGCCGCGCACGGCGCCTCGGTGGTCTGCGCCGACCGCGACCTCGCGGCCGCCGAGGCGACCGCGGCCACGGCACCCGGCCTGACGGCATACGGGCTGGACGTCCTGGACTCGCGCGCCGTCTCCGCCGCGGCCGGGGAGCTGGGCGACGTCGACGTGCTGGTCTTCACGGCAGCCACCAACGTGCGCAAGCGACTCGTCGACTACACGGCCGAGGAGTTCGACAGGGTGGTCTCGCTGAACCTGCGGTCCTCCTTCGACCTCGTCCGCGGCTTCGGGGCCGGGATGGCCGAGCGCGGCAGGGGCAGCATCATCGGCTTCAGCTCCATCCGCGCGGTGACCGTGGAGCCCGGTCAGGGCGTGTACGCCGCGACCAAGGCCGGGCTCGTGCAGCTGCTCCGCACCGCCGCTGCGGAGCTGGGGCCGTCGGGCGTCCGGGTCAACGCCATCGCGCCGGGGATCGTCGACACGCCCCTCACCGCGCAGATCCGCACGGTGCCCGCGTGGGCCGAGGCCTACGCGTCCAAGAGCGCCCTCGGACGCTGGTCGCGCCCCGACGAGCTGGCCGGCGCGGTGGTCTACCTCGCGTCCGACGCGTCGTCGTTCGTCACGGGCACCCAGCTCTTCGTCGACGGCGGCTGGACCGCGGTCGACGGGAGGTACGAGCCGCCGGCGACCTGAGCGGCCGGCAGCACCGGGCCGTCGCCCGCTGGCGACGGCAGCGGACGACGGCAGCGGACGACCACAGCGGGCGGCGCCCGCGGCACGCCGCCGACACGGCGCGGTGGCCGCGATCCGCGCCGACGGGCACGTACCATCGCGGGCGTGGGTGGTGCTCGGGACTGGCTGTCGCTGGGACGGGACCTCGCCATCGACCTCGGCACCGCGAACACCCTCGTCTACGAGAAGGGCCGGGGCGTCGTCCTCGACGAGCCCTCCGTCGTCGCGCTCGAGGCCGGCACCCACCGGCTGCTCGCCGCCGGCACGCGGGCCAAGGAGATGCTCGGCCGCACCCCGGGGCACGTCCGGGCGGTCCGGCCCCTGCAGGACGGCGTCATCTCCGACGCCGAGGTCACGGAGCGGATGCTGCGCTACTTCATCGACCAGGTCCGGCCGTCCCGGCTGGTGCGCCCCCGCATGGTGGTGTGCGTCCCGAGCGAGGTGACGGGCGTCGAGCGCCGCGCCCTCGAGGACGCCGCGGTGCGCGCCGGGGCCCGGCGCGTCTACGTCATCGAGGAGCCCATGGCGGCGGCCATCGGCGCGGGCCTGCCGGTCAACGAGACCGCCGGCTCCATGGTCGTCGACGTGGGGGGCGGCACGACCGACGTGGCGGTCATCAGCCTCGGCGGCATCGTGAGCTCCCGGTCGCTGCGGATCGGCGGCGACGAGGTCGACGAGGCGATCATCGCCCACGTCAAGAGCGAGTACTCCCTGCTGCTCGGGGAGCGCTCGGCGGAGGACATCAAGGTCCAGGCCGGGTCCGCCTTCCCGCTGCGGGAGGAGCGCAGCCACCGCGTCCGCGGCCGAGACCTCGTCACCGGCCTGCCGAAGACCGTCACGATCTCCAGCACCGAGGTGCGGCGCGCCATCGAGGGGCCCGTCCTCCAGGTCGTCGAGCTCGTCCGGGCGACCCTCGACGTCTGCCCTCCCGAGCTGGCCGGCGACATCCTCGTGGGCGGCGTGACCCTCACCGGCGGCGGCGCACTCCTGGCCGGCCTCGACGAGCGGCTCCGCCACGAGCTCGGCGTCCCGGTCCGCGTCGCGGAGGACCCGCTGCGCGCGGTGGCCCGCGGGGCCGGCCGCTGCGTCGAGGAGTTCGCCTCGCTCCAGCGCGTCCTGGTCGACGTGCACCGCTACTGACGCCATGCCACGGTCCCGACCGGTCCTGCTCGTCGTCGCGCTCCTCGCCTCGGCCGTCCTCGTGCTCCTCGACCTCGCCGGGTCGCCGGCCACCGCCGCCCTGCGCACCGGGGGCGCCACCGTCCTCGGCCCGCTCGAGCGGCTCGTCGGCTCCGCACGGGGGGCGGCGCCGGCGCGCGGATCGGCTGCCGCCGCAGGGCCGCAGGACCTGACGCAGGGGGCCGCCGCCGAGCGGGCGGCGGTCGAGCAGCGCCAGCTCACCGCGCTCCTGGGCGCGCCCGCGCTCGCCGGCGCCCGGGTGCTGCCGGCCCGCGTCGTCGGTGTCGGCGCACCGGGACCCGGTGGCCCCCAGCGGGTCACCCTCGACGTCGGCTCACGCGACGGCGCCAGCGCCGACCTGACCGTCGTCAGCGCCGCCGGACTGGTCGGCCGGGTCGTCGCCGTCGCGCCCTGGACCTGCGACGTACTCCTGCTCGGCAGCCCCTCCCTCACCGTGGCGGTCCGCGCCGGCACCGCGGGGACCCTCGGCTTCGTCAGCGGCTCGAGGACCTCTGCGGCCCGCCGGCTGTCCCTCACGCCCGTCGAGGGAGGCGCCCTGCGCCACGGCGACCCGGTCACCACGCTGGGCAGCCCGGGCGGACGGCCGTTCCAGCCCGGCATACCGGTGGGCACGGTCTCGGCGGTCGACGCGCAGCCCGGCCGGCTCACACCAGCGGTCACGGTCCTGCCCGCCGCGGACCCCACGACGCTGGACGTCGTCGGCATCCTGCTCAGCGCCCCCCGCACGGCGCCCCGGTCACCCGCCGTCGCCGGGACCCCGTGACCGGCGTGCTCAGCCCCGTCGCGCTCGTGCGCGGCGTCGCCCTCGTCCTCGCGGCGCTCGCCACCAGCGTCGGCGCCGCGCTGCTCTCCCCGGTCCTCCCCGACCTCGCCGTCCTCGTGGTCGTGGCCACGGCGCTGCTGTCCGGGCCGCGCACCGGCGTCGCGGTCGGCCTCGCCGCGGGCTGGCTGCTGGACCTGGTGCCGCCGGGAGCGGTGCACCTCGGGACGGGAGCCCTGCTGTATGCCGGCGCCGGCCTCCTCGCCGGACGCGGCCGCCGGGAGGGGCCGGCCCCGCTGGCGTGGCTGCTCCTCGTCCTCGCGGCGAGCGCGGCGGTGCCGCTCGCGGGGCCGCTCCTGGAGGGGCTGCTCGGGGGCTCCGCCCTGGACTGGGGAGGTCTCGCCCTGAGGTGGGCGCTCACCGTCGCCCTCGGCGTCGTCGTGGTGCCGGTGCTCGTCGCGGGTCAGCGGGCCCTCGCCCGCCGGGGCTTGGCATGAGGGCACGCCGGCTGTGGACCTTCGCCCTCGTCGTGGTGGCGCTCATGGGCGCCCTCCTCGGACGGCTCGGCCAGGTGCAGATCGGCCAGCACGAGGAGTACGCCGCGGCCGCCGACGCGGTCGGGACCCGCGTGGTCGCCGTCCCGGCCCTGCGCGGACGGATCCTCGACCGCAACGGCGTCCCGCTGGTCGACAACGTCGCCGAGACGGTCGTGACGGTCGAGCGCCGGGCCCTGCTCGACGCCCCCGACGGCGGCCGGGCCCTCGTCCGCAGGGTCGCCGACGCGCTGCGGCTGCCCTTCGACCAGCTCTGGGCCCGCACGCAGCCGTGCGGCACGACCGGGGCGCCGCCGTCCCCGGTCTGCTGGGCGGGGTCGCCGTGGGCGGCGGTGCCGGTCGCCACCGGAGTCGACCCGCTGCGCGCCGCGTCGCTCGCCGAGCGCACCGCGGAGCTGCCGGGGGTGACCGTGACGACCAGCCCGGTGCGCGACTACCCCCAGCGACGCACCGCGGCCGCGGCCCACGTCCTCGGCTACCTCGGGCCACCGACCGCCGAGGAGGTCGACGCGAGCCGGGGCCGGATCGGGTCGCTCGACCTCGTCGGGCGGGCGGGGCTCGAGGCGCAGTACGACGGCGTGCTGCGTGGCACCCCCGGCTCCCGGACCGTCGCTGTCGACCCCCGGGGAGCGGTGACCCGCGAGCTGCGCCACACCGACCCGGTGCCCGGGCGCGACGTCGTCACGACCCTCGACGTGCGGGTCCAGGCGTCGGCCGAGCAGGCGCTGGGCGACGCCGTGGCGGCGGCGCGCCGTGTGGGCGAGGCGGCCGACAGCGGCGCCGCGGTGGTCCTGGACGTCCGGGACGGCGGGGTGCTCGCGGCCGCGAGCTACCCGGCATACGACCCCTCGGTCTGGACCGGCGGGATCACCCAGCGGCAGCTCAGCCGGCTCACCGACCCCTCCGCCGGCACCCCGCTCCTCTCACGGGTGACCGCCTCGACGTTCCCGCCGGCGTCGACGTTCAAGGTCGTCTCGCTGCCCGCGGCCGTCGCCGCGGGCAACCGCCTCGACGGCACCTACGACTGCAGCTCGAGCTACACGATCGGCAACCGGCAGTTCCACAACTACGAGTCCCGGGCCTACGGGCGGATCTCCCTGCACGACGCGATCGTGGTCTCCTGCGACACGATCTTCTACGACTTCGCCTACCGCTCGTGGAAGGCCCAGGGCGGCCTCGCCGCGACGTCCGACGCGCGCGACCCCTTCGTGCAGATGGCCCGCGACTTCGGCCTGGGGCAGAGGACCGGCATCGACCTGCCCGGAGAGGTGCCGGGGCGGATCCCGGGACGGGAGTGGAAGCGCCAGACCTGGCAGGCCACGCGGGCGCAGACCTGCGAGCGCGGGACCAGCGGCTATCCCGACGTCGCCCGCACCGACCCGGCGCGCGCCGCCTACCTGACGGAGCTCGCCCGGGAGAACTGCGCGACGGGTTTCCAGTTCCGCGCCGGCGACGCCGCCAACTTCGCCATCGGGCAGGGAGACGTGGCGGTCACCCCGCTGCAGATGGCGCAGGTCTACGCGGCCATCGCCAACGGCGGCACGATGTGGACGCCGCACCTCGCCCGGGAGCTGACCGGCCCGGGGCAGCCGACCACCGCCGTCGCGCCTCAGGCGCGCGGGCACGTGCCGCTCACCGCGCCGGTCCTCGCCTTCCTGCACCGGTCCCTCACCGACGTCGTGGGGAGCGGGACCGGCCGGGGTGCCTTCACCGGGTTCCCCGTCCGGCAGTGGCCGGTCGCCGGCAAGACCGGCACCGGCGAGGTGTTCGGGAAGCAGGACACCTCGTGGTTCGTCGCCTTCGCGCCGGCGGACCACCCCCGGTATGCCGTGGCCGTCGTGGTCTCGCAGGGCGGCACCGGCGGGGGGACGGCTGCTCCGGCGGTGCGGCGGATCATGGACACCCTGCGCACGCTGCCCTGAGCCGGGCTGCCGTGACCCCGGCAGGGCTGCCCCGGGTCGCGGACCGACCAGGCCGGCGCCGTGCGCCGCGCACGCGACTCAGTAGGCTGCGCTCCATGGCTGACTTCGATGTTGTCGTCCTCGGTGCCGGTCCCGGCGGCTACGTCGCCGCCATCCGGGCCTCGCAGCTCGGCCTCAGGGCCGCCGTCGTCGAGGCGAAGTACTGGGGCGGGGTCTGCCTCAACGTCGGGTGCATCCCCTCGAAGGCGCTCATCAAGAACGCCGAGCTCGCCCACACGCTGCGGCACGACAAGAAGAAGTTCGGCATCGAGGGCGACGCCACGATGTCCTACGGACCGACGTTCACGCGCAGCCGCCAGGTCTCCGCTGGCATCGTCAAGGGCGTCCACTTCCTCATGAAGAAGAACAAGATCACCGAGATCGACGGCTGGGGGACACTCACCGGTCCGAAGTCGATGGACGTCAAGCTCAACGACGGCGGCTCCCGCTCGCTCACCTTCGACAACCTCATCATCGCCGCCGGCGCCGTGACGCGGATGCTGCCCGGCGTGCAGGTATCGCAGAACGTCGTGACCTACGAGGAGCAGATCCTCAGCGACCAGCTGCCCGGCTCGATCATCATCGCGGGGTCGGGCGCCATCGGCGTCGAGTTCGCCTACGTCATGACGAACTTCGGCGTCGACGTGACCATCGTCGAGTTCCTCGACCGCATGGTGCCCACCGAGGACGAGGACGTCTCCAAGGAGCTCCTCAAGCAGTACAAGAAGCTGGGCGTCAAGGTCATGCTGTCGACGAAGGTGGAGGGTGTGGAGGACACCGGCTCCGGCGTCCGCGTCACGGTCTCGCCTGCCGGTGGCGGCGACAGCCAGGTGCTCGAGGCCGACAAGCTCCTCTCCGCGATCGGGTTCGCCCCACGCACCGAGGGCTACGGCCTCGAGGCGGCGGGGGTGGAGCTCACCGAGCGCGGCGCGATCAAGATCGACGACTACATGCGGACCAACGTCGACGGGGTCTACGCCATCGGTGACTGCACCGCCAAGCTCATGCTCGCCCACGTGGCCGAGGTCCAGGGCATCGTCGCCGCGGAGACCATCGCGGGCGCGGAGACCATGCCCGTCGACTACGACTTCATCCCGCGGGCGACCTACTGCCACCCCCAGGTCGGGTCGTTCGGCTACTCCGAGACACAGGCCCGGGACAAGGGCTACGACGTCAAGACGGCCAGCTTCCCCTTCTCCGCCAACGGCAAGGCCATGGGCCTCGGCGACTCGGTCGGCTTCGTGAAGATCGTCGCCGACGCGAAGCACAACGAGATCCTCGGCGCCCACCTGATCGGCCCCGACGTCACCGAGCTCCTGCCCGCCCTGACCCTCGCCCAGAAGTGGGACCTCACCGCCGACGAGGTGGCCCGCAACGTCTTCGCCCACCCGACGCTGTCCGAAGCCGTCAAGGAGGCCGTGGAGGGCATCGCCGGCCACATGATCAACCTCTAGTCGGCCGGCTCGGAGCGGGAGCAGCCGTATGCCGCGCGTGCCCCTTCCCATCGCCACGGACCGCCTGCTCCTGCGGAGCCTCCGGCCCGGTGACGAGCCGGAGGTGCACGCCTACAGGTCACGAGCCGACGTGGTCCGCTACATCCCGGGCGAGCCGAGGACGCTGGAGCAGGTGGCCGACCTCGTCGCCGAGCGGGCGACGGCGGGCAGGGTCGAGCCGGAGAGCCCGATCATGACGCTCGCCGTCGAGCGCGAAGGCCATGTCATCGGCGACGTGCTCATCCACCTCGACGGCCTCGACGGCCACGACGGACGGCAGGCGGAGGTCGGTTGGGTGTTCCACCCCGCGGTCAGCGGCCAGGGCTATGCCACCGAGGCGGCGCAGGCGCTGCTCCGGGCGGCGTTCGAGGACCTGGGCGTGCACCGGGTCTGGGCCCAGCTCGAACCGGACAACACCGGCTCCTCCCGCATCTGCGAACGCCTCGGCATGCGCCAGGAGGCGCTCTTCCGCAACGCCTCGTGGTTCAAGGGCCGGTGGACGGACCTCGCCATCTACGCCCTCCTCGAGGACGAGTGGCGCGCAGGGCCCGGCCACTTCGCGTGAGGAGGGGCCCACCCCCGGGACACCGACTCCCGGGCACGGCCGGGCACGGTCGGGCACGGTCGGGCACGCCCGCACATGACCACAGGGCCCCGGCAGCGCAACCATTGGCGCGAGGCCACTCGTTGCGCCGACTCCCGGGGGATCGCGACAACGCTCGGCCTGGGGCCGCTCGTTGCGCCGACTCCGGGAGGATCGCGACAACCCTCGGCCTGAGGCCACTTGTTGCGCCGACTCCCGGAGGACCGCGACAACCCTCGACACCAGGCCACTGGTTGTCCTCTCGCGGCCCTGTGGATGACGCGCCTGCCTCGCTGAGCGCTCGGGCAGGCTGGGCGCGTGC
>JAICIN010000099.1 GCA_025924375.1 Dermatophilaceae bacterium
CGGGTGAGGAACATCTTCATCTGCTCCGGCGAGGTGTTCTGGGCCTCGTCGAGGATGATGAACGCGTCGTTGAGGGACCGCCCGCGCATGTAGGCGAGGGGCGCCACCTCGATCGTCCCCGCGGCCATGAGCCTCGGGATCGACTCGGGGTCGACCATGTCGTGGAGCGCGTCGTAGAGCGGCCGCAGGTAGGGGTCGATCTTGTCGTTGAGGGTGCCGGGGAGGAACCCGAGCCGCTCCCCCGCCTCGACGGCCGGCCTGGTGAGGATGATCCGGTTGACCTGCTTGGCCTGCAGCGCCGCGACGGCCTTGGCCATGGCGAGGTAGGTCTTGCCGGTGCCGGCCGGACCGATGCCGAAGACGATGGTGTGCTTGTCGATCGCGTCGACGTAGTGCTTCTGGTTCAGCGTCTTGGGCCGGATGGTGCGGCCGCGGTTGGAGACGATGTTCATCGTCAGGACGTCGGCAGGACGCTCCGAGGTCTGCGCGCGAAGCATCGAGATCGACCGCTCCACGGCGTCGCGGTTGAGCGGCTGGCCGCCCTCGATGATGAGCAGCAGCTCGTCGATGAGCCTCTCCACGAGCGCGACGTCGGCCGACGGCCCCGCGACGTGGAACTCGTTGCCGCGCACGTGGATCTCCGAGTGCGGGAAGGCGCGCTCCATGGTGCGCAGGAGCTCGTCGCGAGGTCCCAGGAGGGAGATCATCTGGACGGCTGGCGGGATGACGACGGTGTGCGTGGGCGTCGACCTGGTCGGGGCCCCGTCGGCCTCCGCGGTCTCGAGCTGTTCGGGTTCACTCATGTTGCGGTCAGTCTACGGTGCCGCTCACCCGGGCGGCCACGTCATGGCCCGGCCCCCCAGCACGTGCACGTGCGCGTGGAAGACGGACTGCTGGGCGTCGGGCCCGGTGTTGTAGACGCTGCGGTAGCCACCGTCGAGGCCCTCCATCCGGGCGACCTCGGCGGTCGCGCGCACCAGCTCCGCCAGCTCCTCCGCCGAGACGTCGGCGAGCGCGCCGACGTCGGGCACGTGCCGTCGTGGGATGACCAGCACGTGGGAGGGGGCCTGGGGGTCGATGTCGCGGAACGCGACGGTGTGGGGAGTCTCGTGCACGAGGGCGGCGGGGACCTCGCCGGCGACGATCCGGCAGAAGAGGCACCCGGCCTCGGTGGGCTGGTCCGTCGGTGCGGTCATGGACGGCAGCGTATCGGCGCGTCAACGTCGCGCTCCTCCTGCGCGTCAGGGGGTCATGAGAGCGTTGGGCGTGGCCAGCGACATCCCGCGGGGAGGCACGACGACGGCGGTGGCCGACGAGGCCATCACCGACCTCTACCGCGCCCACTGGGACGGCCTCGTCCGCCTCGCGTGGCTGCTCCTGCGTGACGACCAGCTCGCCGAGGAGGTCGTCCAGGACGCCTTCATCGCGGTGCACCGGCGCTGGCACACCCTGCGCAGCGCGGACGCGGGCGCGGCCTACCTGCGCCGGGCGGTCGTCAACGGCGCCCGGTCCGGCCTGCGGCACCGCGGCGTCGAGGAGCGCTACGTCGCGCGCGAGCAGCGGGAGCCGACGGCGTTCGGGCGCGTGGGCGAGGCGAGCGCCGAGCAGCGGGCCTCCGAGCGGGAGACCCGTGACGACATGATCAGCGCGCTGGCACGACTGCCCCAGCGCCAGAGAGAGGTGCTCACCATGCGCTACTACCTCGACCTCAGCGAGGCGCAGATCGCCGACGCGCTCGGCATCTCGGCCGGCTCGGTCAAGGCGCACGCGCACCGCGGCCTGGCGCGTCTCCGAGCCGGGATGGAGCCACGCTCATGAGCGACGAGAGGAACTTCATGCACCCCGACTACGAGCCCGGGGAGTTCGACGCGGTCGAGCGCCGGCTGCGGGGTGCCCTCACCGACGAGGCGCGCCGCGTCGAGCCGCACGACCGCCTCGACGCCATCCTCACGGCGGCGTCGCAGCCGGGCGGGCCGCACGACCTCGGATCGCACCGGCGCCGCTGGCTGGTGCCGCTCGCGGCGGCCGCCGCCGTGGCCGTGATCGGCGGTGGCCTCTGGGTCGCCGGCGAGGAGAACCGCACGTCCCCGTCGCCGGCCGCCACGTCGCCGGGCACCGTCGCGACGACGCCCGCGCCGAGCGCCACGTCGCCGTCCGGCACGAGCACCGGCCCGTCCTCGACATCGACGACGACGGCACCGCCTGCCGCCCGCACGGTCAGCGTGCCGGCATACTTCGTGGGCCCGGTCGGCGACGCCAAGCCGACCTACAAGCTCTTCCGGGAGTTCGTGCCGGCCACGGTGACCGGCACCGGCGACGACGCCACGGTGCAGGCGGCCCTCGCCGCCGCGATCAACGCCCAGCCGTTCACCAACACCGACGGCTACCTCATCCCGTGGTCGGGCACCCAGGTCACCGACGTGTCGGTGGCGCCCCAGCTCATCACCATCACGCTGAGCAACGCGGGACCGCAGGGGTTCGGCAAGGAGGTCGAGCGCCTCGCGGTGCAGGAGCTCGTGTGGACGGCCCAGGCCGCCGTGGGCAAGGGCACGATCCCGGTGAGGTTCGCGGTCGCGGACGGCTCGGATGCGCTCTACGGCGCCTTCCCGACGTCGAAGACCTACAACCGCCCACCCACCGACCGGTCGTGGGAGGACCTCGCGCCGATCTGGGTCACCTCGCCCTCGCGCGGGCAGGTGCTGCCCGCGGCCAAGCCCGTCACGGTCACCGGCCAGGCCACCGTCTTCGAGGCGACGGTGCAGTGGCAGCTCAGCGGAGCGGCGCGCCGCAGCGGCCACGCGATGGCGACCATCGGCGCACCGGGCCGAGGCACCTACTCGATCCCGCTCGGCACCCTTGCTCCCGGCAGCTACACGATCCGCGTCTTCGAGCCGAGCGCCAAGGGCGACGGCTCGCTCGTCGCCGACAAGTCGGTGAGCTTCACCGTCAGGTGACGCACCTCGCGGTGGTCAGCGCCAGCGGTCCGCCGCACTGAGCACCGCGAGGGCGGCCGGCCCGGCCGACGACGACCGGAGCACGGTGCGGCCCAGCCGCACCGGCCGACCACCGGCCGCGACGAGCTCGCTGAGCTCGTCGGGGGCGATGCCACCCTCCGGTCCGACCACCACGACGACGTCGCCGTGGTCTGGAAGGCCCTGTGCCGCAAGAGGGTCCGTCGCCTCCTCATGGAGGACGTATGCCGCGGACGCCCCTGCCAGCCGGTCCGCCAGGTCGCGGGTCGTCGCCAGCTGCCCGAGCGCCGGCACCCGGCTGCGGCGGGACTGCTTCGCGGCGGCCTCGATGAGGTTGGCCCACTTGCGGTGGGCCTTCTCACCGCGCGGGCCCCGCCACTGGACGATGCTGCGGGCGGCCTGCCACGGGACGACCTCGTCGACGCCGATCTCCGTGGCCGCCTCGATGGCGTCCTCGTCGCGGGCCCCCTTCGCCAGCGCCTGGACGAGCACGAGGCGCGGCGCCGGCTCCGGCTCGTGGCTGACCTCCTCGAGCAGCAGGCCCAGGGCCTCGGCACGCGCCGACTCCACCGTCGCCGTGGCCTGCGTGCCGCGGCCGTCGCCCAGCAGCACCCGCTCCCCCGCCGCGAGCCGGCGGACGGTGGCGGCGTGCCGGCCCTCCGGCCCGTCGAGGACGAGGCGGTCGCCGGGGGCGGCCGCAGCGAGGTCCTGCTCGCGGCACCAGAAGAGCGGCAGCGTCATGGCCCGTCCACCGTCCGGCCCGGCGGCCGGCCTACCTGGCGCCCTTGAACGCGTCGCGGAGCTTGCCGAGGAGTCCCTGGTTGGCGGGCGCGAGCCGGCCCTCGGGCCGCTCCTCGTCACGCAGCACCGCGAGCTGGCGCAGCAGCTGCTCCTGCTGCTCGTCGAGCCGCGTCGGGGTGTGCACGTCGGCGTGGACGAGCAGGTCGCCACGGCCCTGCCCGCGCAGGTGGGTCACGCCCATCCCGCGCAGCGGCATGACGTCGCCGGGCTGGGTGCCGGGCCGGACCTCGAGCTCGGTGATCCCGTCGAGGGTGTCGAGCTTGAGCTTCGTGCCGAGCGCGGCCGCCGTCATGGGGATCTCGACGGTGACGTGCAGGTCGTCGCCCCGGCGCTGCAACGTCGGATGGGGTCGCACGTTGACCTCGACGTAGAGGTCGCCGGCCGGACCGCCGCCCTGGCCCACCTCGCCCTCACCGGTGAGCTGGATCCGCGTGCCGGTGTCGACGCCCGCCGGCACCTTGATCGTCAGGGTGCGCCGGGTCCGGACCCGGCCGTCGCCCGAGCACTCGAAGCAGGGGCTGACGAGGACCTCGCCGTAGCCGTGGCACGCCATGCACGGACGGGTGGTCATGACCTGGCCGAGGAAGGACCGCTGCACCTGCTGGATCTCGCCGCGCCCGCCGCACACCTCGCAGGTGCGCCGGGAGGTGCCGGGCTGCGCTCCGTCGCCGTGGCACGTGCCGCAGACCACGGCCGTCTCGATCGCGAGCTCCCGCTCGGCGCCGAACACCGCGTCGGCGAGGTCGATGTCGAGGCGGACGAGCGCGTCCTGGCCGCGGCGCTGGCGGGAGCGGGGGCCGCGCTGCGCGGTGGCGGCGCCGGCGCCGAAGAACGCGTCCATGATGTCGCTGAACGAGAAGCCCTGCCCGAAGCCGGCCGCCGCACCGGCGTAGGGGTCGGCGCCCATGTCGAAGGACCGGCGCTTCTCCGGGTCGGAGAGCACGTCGTAGGCCTGGGACACCTTCTTGAACTGCTCCTCGGCCTCCGGCCCCGGGTTGACGTCCGGGTGGAGCTTGCGGGCCAGCCGGCGGTAGGCCCGCTTGATCTCCTCCGGGGAGGCGTCACGGGAGACCCCGAGGTCCTGGTAGTAGTCGTTCACCAGCATTCCTTCGTCGTGGTGTGTGGTCGCGGGCTCGCCGGCGGCACGGGGCTGGGGCGCCTCACTCGCCGAGGATCCGGGAGACGTAGGTGGCGACGGCTCGCACCGCCGCCATGGTCGTGGGGTAGTCCATCCGGGTCGGCCCGACGACGCCCAGGCCGGCGACGAGGTCGGAGCCGGTGCCGTACTCGGCCGCGACCATCGAGGTGGTCTGCAGCCCGGCATACGGGTTCTCGTGACCGATGCGGACGGACACGAGGTCCGCGGACTCCCGGGCGGTCCCGAGCAGCTTGAGCAGCACGACGTGCTGCTCGAGCGCCTCGAGGACCGGCCCGATGGTCAGGGGGAAGTCGGTGCGGACCCGCGCGAGGTTGGCGGTGCCCGCGAGGACGACGCGCTCCTCGCGCTCCTCGGCGAGGGCGTCCTCGAGCGAGCCCAGCACCGCCCGCACGAGGTCGCGGTGCTCCAGCTCGAACTGCTCGGGCAGCGACTGCAGGGCCCTTCCGGCGTCGACGAGCCGGCGCCCGACGGCGTGGCTGTTGACGAGCGTGCGCAGGCGTCCGACCACCTCCTCGCCCTCCGGGGTGGCGAGGTCGCGCTCCCCCTCGATGACGCGCTGCTCGACCCGGCCGGTGTTGACGATGAGCACGAGCATGAGCCGGCCGGACCCCATGGGGACGAGCTCGATGTGCCGGACCGTGGAGCGGGTCAGCGACGGGTACTGCATGACGGCGACCTGCCGGGTCAGCGAGGAGAGCAGGCGCACGGTGCGGTCGACGACGTCGTCGAGGTCGACCGCGCCCTGGAGGAACTCCGTGATGGCAGCGCGCTCCGCCCCGCTCAACGGCTTGACCGCGCTCAGCCGGTCCACGAACAGCCGGTAGCCCGCGTCGGTCGGGACCCGTCCGGCGCTTGTGTGCGGGGCGGCGATCAGCCCCTCCTCCTCGAGGACCGCCATGTCGTTGCGCACCGTGGCGGCGGAGACCCCGAGGTGGTGCCGCTCGAGGAGGGCCTTGGAGCCCACGGGCTCGGAGGTCTGGACGTAGTCCTGGACGATCGCGCGCAGCACGGCCAGGCGGCGTTCTTCGTTCACCACGGCTCCTTCCTCTCACTCGGCAGCACACGACGCTCTGGCGGCCCGGCGCTGGCACTCCCAATCCCCGAGTGCCAAGTCTACGTCCTCGGGCGGCCGATCTCCGACTCCGCGGGCGCGCCGCCCCCGGCGGCCCGGCCGCCACCCGTACCCTGCCGCGGGTGGGCGACAGATACGGGACCGACGTGCTGGCGGGCGACTGGCGGGTACCGAGGCGCGGACGGTCCCGCGAGGTCGAGGCGGAGACCGGTCTCGTCGTCGAGGACGTCGAGACCGGCTGGTGCGGTGCGGTGACCCGCGTGGAGAAGGCGGGCGGCATGCACGTCGTCCACCTCGAGGACCGGCGCGGCCGCAGCAAGGGCTTCCCGATCGGGCCGGGGTTCCTCCTCGAGGGGGCACCGGTCGTCCTCACACCCCCGAAGGCGGCAGCGCGCGAAGCCGTCGCCGCGGCCCGTCAGGCGGCGTCGCGGACGGCCAGCGGCTCCCGGGCCGTCGAGGGCGCCCGTGCCAGGGTGGCGAGCGGCTCGCGCCTCTTCGTCGAGGGCCGCCACGACGCCGAGCTGCTCGAGCGGGTCTGGGGCCACGACCTGCGGGTGGAGGGCGTGGTCGTCGAGCTGCTCGACGGTGTCGACGACCTCGAGGGGGCGATCCGCGACTTCGCGCCGGGTCCCGGCCGGCGCATGGGGGTGCTCGTCGACCACCTCGTCCCGGGCACCAAGGAGCACCGGCTCGTCGAGGAGGCACGTGGCCTGCGGCCGCACTCGGCCCACGTCAAGGTGCTGGGCCACCCCTACGTCGACGTCTGGCAGTCGGTGCGCCCCGAGCGGCTCGGCCTGGCCGCCTGGCCCCAGGTGCCGCGCAGCGAGTCGTGGAAGCACGGCATCTGCGCCGCGCTCGGGTGGCCCCACGACGACCAGGCCGACATCGCCCGGGCCTGGAAGCAGATCCTCGGCACGGTGCGCAGCTACGCCGACCTCGAGCCCAGCCTGCTGGCCAGCGTCGAGGAGCTCATCGACTTCGTCACCGAGCCGGGCCACTGACCCGGCCGCCCCGCCCGGGACCCGCTGGGGCCCTCAGGGTTCGCCCGGGTCCGGCCCTGGTCCCACCCCGAAAGGGGCAGACCCGGCGAGCAGGATGCGTTTGACTGGGCGGCAGACCGAACCACGAGGACAGAGAAGAGCCATGTCGGACCCCACCCAGCCCCGCCCGCCCTACGCGCCCCAGCCCGGGGCGCTCTCCCCGCAGCAGGAGCGCTCGCTCGCGGTCCTGACCCACGTCATCTCCGGCGCCGCGATGGTGCTCAGCGCCGGCACCCTCGGGTTCATCGGCTCCCTGGTCATCTACCTCCTCTACCGGGACCGCGGCCCGTTCGTGCGCCACCACGCGGCCAACGCCGTCAACGTCCAGCTCACCGCGCTCGTCGGCCTGATCGTCAGCGGGCTCCTCATGCTGGTCCTCGTCGGCTTCGTCACCTACCCCCTCGTCGTCGTGGCTGCCGTGGCCATCCACGTCCTCGCGGCCGTCCGGGCGAATGCCGGCGAGTGGTACGACCCGCCGTTCACCATCCGTTTCGTCCGCTAGGAAGGCCAGTGAGCCAGCCCTCCTTCCCGCCGCCCGGCCAGCAGCCGCCACCGGGCCACCAGCCGCCACCGGGCCACCAGCCGCCGCCCGGCCAGCAGCCGCCGTACCGGCCGTCGGCCCCGGGGCCGATGAGCCCGGCCCACGAGCGCACGTGGTCGACCCTCGTGCACCTCGCGCCCTTCGCCGGCGCGCGGGTGGGGCTGCCCTTCCTGGGCCCGCTGGGCATCTACCTCGGGTGCCGGGACCGCGGTCCGTTCATCAGGCACCACGCGGCGCAGGCCCTGAACTTCCAGCTCATCCTGCTCGTCGCCTACGTCGTCTTCGGGATCGCCTCGCTCCTGCTCATCGGCATCCCCTTCCTCGTCGCGACGGTGGTCGCCTCCGTGGTCCTCCAGGTCGTGGCCGCGGTCAGGGCGAGCAACGGCGAGTGGTACCGGTACCCGCTGACGCCGGACTGGGTGCGCTGACGACGGCGGCACTCACCGCAGCCCGAGCAGCCGCCGCACCACCGTGTCGGCGAGCAGGCGCCCACGCAGCGTGAGCACGAGCCGGCGGTGGCGCAGGGCCGCCCGACCGTCGACGAGGCCGTCGGCCACCAGGCCCGCCACGGCGTGCCGGCCCTCCTCCCGGAGGTCCTCGACGGGCAGCCCGTCGACGAGCCGCACCCCGAGCAGCACCCGCTCGTCGTAGCGCTGCTCCCCGGTGAGGGTCTCCCGGCCGTGCGCCGGGGACGCGCCGGCAGCCAGCCGGCCGGCATACGCCCTGGGGTGCTTGACGTTCCACCACCGGACGCCGCCCACGTGGCTGTGCGCGCCGGGGCCGACGCCCCACCAGCTGCCGTCGGCCCAGTAGCCGAGGTTGTGCCGGCAGCGCGCCGTGTCGTCCCTGGCCCAGTTGCTCACCTCGTACCAGCCGTAGCCGGCTGCTGCGAGCACCTCGTCGGCGACCTCGTACTTCGCCGCCTCGTCGTCGTCCTCCGGAGCGGCTACCTCCCCCCGTCGGACCTGCGCCGCGAGCTTCGTGCCCTCCTCGACCACGAGCGCGTAGGCCGAGACGTGGTCGGGCTCGAGCGCGGTCGCGGCGCGCAGGCTGGTGCGCCAGTCCTCGAGGCCCTCCCCCGGCGTGCCGTAGATGAGGTCGAGGCTCACCTGCAGGCCGGCAGCGCGCGCGGCCGCCACGGCGCGCGAGACGTTGGCCGGGTCGTGGGTGCGCTCGAGGGTCCGCAGCACGTGCGGCACGGCGGACTGCATGCCGAGCGAGACCCGCGTGAAGCCGCCCTCGGCAAGGGTGGCAAGGCCGCGCGCGGTGACGGAGTCGGGGTTGGCCTCGGTGGTCACCTCGGCCCCAGGCGCGAGGCCGAAGCGCTCCCGTATGCCGTGCAGGAGCCGCACGAGGTCGGCCGGCGGGAGGAGGGTGGGCGTGCCGCCGCCGACGAACACCGTCTCCACCACCGGCGCCCGAGCCCCGAGGACCTCACTCGCGAGGTCGAGCTCGCGCAGGGCGGTGTCGGCGTACGTCTCGACGCTCGCGCCGCCACCGAGCTCGGTGGCCGTGTAGGTGTTGAAGTCGCAGTAGCCGCAGCGGACCGTGCAGAACGGCACGTGGAGGTAGACGCCGAAGGGAGCGCCCGGCAGGGCCGCCAGGGCGGACTCCGGGAGCCGGCCGTCCGCGGGCGCGGGGTCGCCCTCGGGCAGCGTGCTCGGCATGGTGGCATTGTCCCAGTCGGGTACCTTCACCCGGTGCGGTACCTCAGCGACGCCGACGTCGAGCGGCTCCTCCCCGGGCCCTCGGATGCCGTCGACCTGGCCCACGAGGCCCTCGTCGCGCTCGCTCGTGGCGAGGCGCAGGCGCCGCCGAAGCCCGCGGTGCACACCCTGCCGGGCAGCTTCGCCAACGCGATGCCGGCGGCCTGGCCGGCACGGGGGCTGTTGGGCTGCAAGTGGATCAGCATCTTCCCCGGCAACCCCACGCAGGGTCTGCCGACCGCCTCGGGCCTGGTGCTCCTCAACGACCACCGCACCGGCGTGCCCGTCTGCGTCATGGAGGCCGCGGCGCTCACCGCCGCGCGGACCGCAGCCGTCAGCGGCGCGTGCGTCCGGGCGCTCTCCCCGGGGGGCGGGCACGTCGCCATCACGGGGGCCGGGGTGCAGGCCCGCTCGCACCTGCGCGTCCTGGAGGCGCTCGGCACCCCAGAGGTGGTGGTGTTCGCCCGGCGGCAGCAGGCGCGCGACGAGCTGGCGGCGTGGGCGGCGCGGCACACGCCCGGCCTGCGGGTGCGGCTCGTCGCCGACGTCGAGCAGGCCGTCCGCGGAGCC
Organism: Dermatophilaceae bacterium; assembly: GCA_025924375.1. Classification (GTDB taxonomy): domain Bacteria; phylum Actinomycetota; class Actinomycetes; order Actinomycetales; family Dermatophilaceae; genus JAICIN01. The sequence continues at coordinate 9,862 of JAICIN010000099.1, forward strand.
GCGGTGGTCGTGACGGCGCTGAGCATCGGGCTGGAGGGCGCCGAGCTCCGGCCGGAGTGGGTGCGCGCGGACGCGCTGCTGCTGCCGCTCGACTACGCCAGCTCGGTGGGACGGGCGCTGGCCGGGAGCGGAGTGCTGGTCGCCGACGACGTGGCGCAGTTCGAGTCGGTGCGCGCGAAGGGCGGCCTGGGTGAGGGGTACCCCTCTCCCACGGCAACGACGGGCGACCTGCTCCAGGCGCAGCGACCCCCCCGGCGCGTCACGTGCCAGAACCTCGGCAACGGGCTCAGCGACCTCGTCGTGGCGGCAGCCGTGGCCCGGGCGGCGGAGGATGCCGGTGCCGGCCAGCTCCTCGGGCGCGCTGCCCCCTAGGGTCGAGACGTGCACACCCCGCGCTGGATCGAGCTCGACGGTGTCGTCAACATGC
>JAICIN010000100.1 GCA_025924375.1 Dermatophilaceae bacterium
CGACGTCTTCCGCTCCAGCGGCCCGGGCGGCCAGTCGGTCAACACGACGGACTCTGCCGTGCGGATGACCCACCTGCCGACCGGCATCGTCGTCTCGATGCAGAACGAGAAGTCGCAGATCCAGAACCGCGCGGCGGCGCTGCGCGTCCTCCAGTCCCGGCTGCTCGTGGTCAAGCGCGCCGAGGAGGCCGCCGCCAAGAAGGAGCTGGCGGGCGACGTCAAGGCCAGCTGGGGCGACCAGATGCGCTCCTACGTCCTGCACCCCTACCAGATGGTCAAGGACCTGCGGACCGACTACGAGGTCGGCAACACCTCCGGGGTGTTCGACGGCGACATCGACGGCTTCATCGAGGCGGGCATCCGCTGGCGGCTGGCGCAGGAGAAGGCCGCGGTCTGAGGCCGGCCCCCGCGGTCTGAGGCCGGCCCCGCCGTCCGGGCGGCCTCCGCCGCGCACGCGCCGCAACGCCGAGCGCAAGGCCCTTCCCGGCATACGGGTTGGCGCCACCTATCCTCGACCGTGCACCGTGCGACGCCCCGTGCCGGGGCCAGGACGGTATGCCGCCGAAGTCCCCGAGCGCCCTAAGGCTGCCTGTCCGCATGATCCGGTTCGAGAACGTCAGCAAGGTCTATCCCCGCTCGACCAAGCCTGCCCTCACGGGCGTGAGCCTCGAGGTCGAGCTGGGCGAGTTCGTGTTCGTCGTCGGCTCGTCCGGCTCGGGCAAGTCCACCCTCCTGCGGCTCGTCCTCAAGGAGGAACAGGCCACGACCGGCACCGTCCTCGTCGCCGGGCAGGAGGTCGGCGGGCTCCCGCAGCGCAAGGTGCCGCGACTGCGGCGCGAGATCGGCACCGTGTTCCAGGACTTCCGGCTGCTGCCGAACAAGACCGTCTACCAGAACGTCGCCTTCGCCCTCCAGGTCCTCGGCCGCTCGCGGCACGCCATCCGCCAGGTGGTCCCCGAGACCCTCGAGATGGTGGGCCTGCACGGCAAGGAGAAGCGCCTGCCGCACGAGCTCTCCGGCGGGGAGCAGCAGCGCGTGGCGATCGCCCGCGCCTTCGTCAACAAGCCCGCGATCCTGCTCGCCGACGAGCCCACCGGCAACCTCGACCCCACGACCAGCCTCGACATCGTCCGCCTCCTCGACCGCATCAACCGGACCGGGACGACGATCGTCATGGCCACCCACGACGACGACATCGTCAACCAGCTGCGCAAGCGCGTCATCGAGCTCGCCGACGGCCACGTCATCCGCGACGAGAACAAGGGCGTCTACGGCGGCGGCACCGCGCGCTGACCGGACGACCACGCCACGCACCAGGAAGACCAGAACCCCATGCGACTGCAGTTCATGCTCAGCGAGATCTGGATCGGCTTGCGCCGCAACGCCTCGATCGCGATCTCGGTCGTCCTCGTGACGATGGTGTCGATGTACCTCCTCGGGCTCGGCATCCTCGCCCAGCGCCAGGTCGACACCTTCAAGGGCTACTGGTACGACCGCGTCCAGGTCACGATCTTCCTGTGCACCGCCGACTCCGGTGAGCCGGACTGCGGCAAGAAGGCCGTCACCGAGGAGCAGAAGCAGGCCATCCGCTCCCAGCTCCAGCAGATGAAGCCGCTCGTCAAGCAGGTCTACTACGAGTCGGAGCAGGAGGCCTACGACCGGTTCCAGGAGCAGTTCCGCAACAGCCCCCTCGCCGGCAACATCCGCGTCGGCGACATCCCGCAGAACTTCCGCGTCCAGCTCAGCGACCCGACGAAGTACGACGTCGTGGTCAGCTCCTTCGAGGGCGCCCCCGGCGTGGGCCGGGTCCAGGACCAGCAGAAGACGCTCGACAAGCTCTTCAAGGTCATGAACGTCATCACGATCGCGTCCTTCGCCCTGGCGGCCCTCATGGTGCTGTGTGCCGTGCTTCTCATGGCGACGACGATCCGGCAGGCGGCGTTCAGCCGCCGCCGCGAGACGGGGATCATGAAGCTCGTCGGCGCCTCGAACTTCACGATCCGCTTCCCCTTCGTCATGGAGACGGTGCTCGCCGCAGTGGCCGGCGTCGGACTGTCGGTCGTCTTCCTCTGGGCCACCGTGCGGTGGGGGATCCCCTACGTCGCCAAGGTCTTCCCGGACCTCGCGCTCATCGGCGTCTCGGACGTCTGGGTCATCACGCCGTGGCTCGCGGGCCTCATCGTGGTGGTGGCCATGGGCACCTCGTGGGTGACCCTGTGGCGCTACCTGCGCGTCTGACCGGGCGGCATTCACAGGCTGCCGGACGGCATGGCGGACGCTGAACCGGTGATCTTTCTGTTACCAATGTGACCCATGAGCGCGCTTCCCCCACGTCGCCCATGCTCACGGCGACGGCTGCCCCTGCGGGCCACGGCTCTCGGCGCAAGCCTCGCCTGCATGGTCAGCCTGGCCCTCGCGCCCGCCGTGGTCGACAGCGCGACCGCGATGCCGCTGAAGGACCCGAAGCAGCAGAAGGCGGAGATCGACCGCGAGATCGGCTCGCTCCGTGCGCAGCTCGACGACACGTCGTCGGACCTCGCCAACGCCTACATCGCCCTCCGCACGACCCAGGCCGCCATGCCGGCCGCCCAGCAGCGCCTCGACCAGGCCACCGCGGCGCTGGCCAGGGCCGACGCCTACAACGACGCCATGGCCCAGGCCCTCCAGGTCGCCCAGGCCAACGAGGCGCGCGCGGTGGAGCAGCTCGCCCGCTCCAACGCCCAGATCCAGGACGCCCGCACGCGGGTGGCCAACTTCGCCGCCCAGATGTACCAGGACCAGGGGATGGGGCAGCTCTCGGTCGCGCTCAGCGCGACCACGCCCGAGGACTTCGCCAACCGGATCGCGATGACCGACACCGTCATGGACGTGCAGGCCCAGTCGCTCGACCGGCTCGCCACCATCCGGGCCGCGGCGGTCGCGCAGGAGGCGCACCTCGAGGCCCTCCGGGCGCAGGTCGCGCAGGCCAAGGCGGCAGCGCAGGCGGCCCTCGCGAAAGCGCAGGCCGCCCGGGCCTCCGCCGCGCAGGCCAAGCAGAAGCTGGACGGCCTGGCGGCGCAGCAGGCGGCGCAGTCCAAGGTCCTCGCGGCGAAGAAGGCGGCCGAGCAGAAGCGGCTTGTCACGGCGCAGACGGAGCAGGCCCGCCTCCAGCAGATCCTTGTGGCCCGCGCCAGGGCCGCCAAGCTGGCGGCGGCGAAGCGCGCCGAGGCCGCCCGGCGGGCAGCGGCGGCCGCGCGTGCCGCGGGTCGCGCCGCGCCCTCCACCGCCCTCGCCGCGCCGAGCTCCGGCGCGTTCCTCTCGGCACCCTCCGACGGGTGGATCTCCTCCGAGTTCGGGATGCGCTTCCACCCGATCCTGCACTACTGGCGCCTCCACGCGGGCCGCGACTACGCGGCGGACTGCGGCACGCCGATCCGCGCGGCCGCACCGGGCACGATCATCTCCGCCGGCTGGGGTGGGGGCTACGGCAACCGGATCCTCATCGACCACGGCATCCAGCGCGGCGTGGACCTCGTGACCACGTACAACCACATGAGCCGCTTCGCCGTCCGCGGCGGCCACGTGGCCCGCGGCCAGGTCATCGGCTACGTCGGCACGACCGGCGAGTCCACCGGCTGCCACCTGCACTTCGAGACCTACGAGGACGGCGTCCCCAAGGACCCGCGCCGCTGGCTCTGACGGCCGCCCCGGGTGCCGGCCCCCCCCGGCATACGGGGAAAGCGGGCGGCGTCGCCGGCGGCCCACCGGGTAGCGTGGCCGCGCGACCGGCGCCCGGCCGGCCGCGCCCAGCGAGACAGGACGGACCGTGGCCAAGGAGCAGGGGCGCAAGCTCGTCGCGAGCAACCGCAAGGCGCGCCACGACTACCTCATCGAGGACACCTTCGAGGCGGGCATCGCGCTCACCGGCACCGAGGTGAAGTCGCTGCGGATGGGTCGTGCGTCGCTGCTCGACGGCTACGCCGTCTTCTACGGGGACGAGCTGTGGCTCGAGGGCGTGCACATCCCCGAGTACTCCGGCGGTACCTGGACCAACCACACTCCCCGGCGGCGGCGCAAGCTGCTCCTGCACCGGGTCGAGCTCGCCAAGATCGCCCGCAAGAGCCAGGAGTCGGGCCACACCATCGTGCCGCTCGCGCTCTACTTCAAGGACGGCCGGGCCAAGGTCGAGATCGCGCTCGCGAAGGGCAAGAAGGCCTACGACAAGCGGCAGGCGCTGCGCGAGCGGGAGGCGACGAGGGAGACCCAGCGCGCGCTGCACTCGCGCGGCAGGGCGGAGTGAGGGCGGTGCCCCCGGGCGCCTGACCCGCCGGTATGCCGCGTGCGGACGGGCGCGCGGCGTCGCCTCATCCGTCCGGCGTCATGCCGTCGGCCGTCAGGGTGTCACGGGCCGAGCCGGGAGCCGCGGGGAGGACGTCCTCGTCGGCTGACGGGAGGGGAGAGGCCGCGAGGTAGGCCAGGACCGCCGGCAGCACGAACGGCACGACGAGCAGCTCGAGCCAGTCCCACAGCGTGTTGCCGCGGAAGCCGGTCCACGCCCAGCCGAACCCGTAGCCGCCCACGGCGAGCACGGCCACGACCACCGCGACGCCGGCCACCGCGACCGCCCACCTGGTGTGGTCCCGCTGGTGGGTCCGCAACCAGAGCGGGAGGAAGGCCAGGGTGACCGGCAGGACCAGCAGGTGCAGCCAGTCCCACAGCGTGTTGCCGCGGAAGCCTGTCCAGCTCCAGCCACCCACGTACCCGCCAAGGGCCAGGACCAGCAGGGTGGCGCCGACCAAGGTGACGGCCACCGGGTAGGACCGACGGTTCGTGCTCATCGTCCCAGCATGCGGGAGCACGGGCCTCCCGTCGCCGGGAAATGATTGGGACCCCGTCGGCGTTGACGGGTAGGCTGCAAGCACAACTGAACAGCGTGACGTGTTGCACCCCCATGGGGGTGATCGGTTTCGACATTGGTCGGTCCATCAGGGGAAGCGGGTCGAGGATGCAAGGTCATCTCGTCAACGCTCCTTGCAAACCAATAGGTGCCAATTCCAAGCGCACCGACTTCGCCCTCGCCGCCTGAGCGAGCTCCGAAGTCCGTCGGCCTCGGTTCGCTACTGACCGAGATCCCGGCGTCAGTTAGGTAGCTTGCTGCGCAGCCATGTCGGGGGGCTGCGTGGGACTCCTACTCGACTGGGCCCGTCAGCGGACGTGTGCGCGCGAGCGCTGGGGCCGAGAAAATCCGCAGCGCACTGCACCCGGAGAAGCCCTGGTCAGCCGTCAGTGGACGCGGGTTCGATTCCCGCCACCTCCACCACCAGTGGTGCCCACGTCACGCAAGACACCACGAGGGCCCGTCGTCGACGGGCCCTCGTGGCATTTCCTCGCGCTGTCAGGCGCCGTTTCCGGCCTCGCCCTGGCCCGACTGGCTCTCGACCTCGCGGCGCACCGCCTCCATGTCGAGCTCCTTCACGCCGTCGATGACCTGCTGCAGCGCCGGCGCGGGCAGCGCACCGGGCTGGGCGAAGACGAGGATGCCCCCGCGGAACGCCATCAGCGTGGGGATCGACGTGATGTTGGCGGCCGCGGCGAGCGCCTGCTCGGCCTCGGTGTCGACCTTGCCGAAGACGATGTCGCCGTGCTCCTCCGAGGCCGCCTCGAAGACCGGCGCGAACTGCCGGCACGGGCCGCACCAGGACGCCCAGAAGTCGACGAGGACGATGTCCTCCTCGAGGATCGTCTTCTCGAAGTTCTCCGCGGTCAGCGTCGTGCTCGCCATGCTCTCGTCCGTTCCTTCCGTGGTGGGGTGTCGCTGTCCTCAACGCGTGAGCGGCCGCGGACCTTCCCGGCGCGCCGCTCGCGGTGACCGCGGGCGGCGACCCTCCCTGTGTGGCCGGTGCGCGTGGTGGGATGGGGCCATGGCCGGAGTGAGCACGCAGCAGGTTGCCGCCTACTGGGACGACTACGCGCACCGCTACGACGAGGAGCCCGACCACGGCCTGCTCGACGCCACCACCCGGGCGGCCTGGCGCGACCTCCTGCGCACCTGGCTGCCGGTGCGCCCGGCCGACGTCGTCGACCTCGCCTGCGGTACCGGCACCCTCACGGTGCTCGCCGCCGAGCTCGGGCACACCGTGCGCGGGTTCGACATCTCGTCGGCGATGGTGGAGCGCGCCCGCGCGAAGACGGTGCACCTGGGCGCCGCGGTCGAGATCGACCTCGCCGACGTGGGCGACCCGCCGCTGGCCCCGGCCAGCGTCGACGTCGTGCTGGCGCGTCACATCCTGTGGACGCTGCCGGAGCCTGAGCGGGCGCTGGAGCGTTGGGTGGCCGCCCTGCGGCCCGGCGGCCGGCTCGTGCTCGTCGAGGGCCGGTGGGCCGGGGTGGGCGACGACACCTTCGCCGACCCCAGCCGTATGCCGTGGGCCGGCGGGGTGCCCTCGCGGACCTTGTCGGCCGCCCTCGCACCCCTCGTGGCGCAGGTCAGCGTGGTGCCGCTCACGGACCCGGCGCTGTGGGGCCGCGAGGTGGAGGACGAGCGCTACCTGCTGGCAGCCACGGTGGGGTCTCGGCCGTGACGCTGCCGCCGGCCGACGGGGGCGACCCCCCTCCGGGTCGTGGGGACAGTGTGCGGTTCGCCGTGCAGAGCCGGCGGGTCGTCCTCATCGGATGGGCCTTCGCGGTGTGCTCGCTCGTCATGGTGCCGTGGACGGTGGGGATCTTCCTCACGCTGCCGACCCGGCAGCAGTCGCACCACTACGACCTCGCCTGGGGCGGCTTCGACGTCGGCCTCATGGCCGTCCTGGCGTTCACGGCATACGCGGCCGTCCGCAGGAGCCGGTGGCTGGCGGTGGCGGCCTCGGTGACCGCGGCGCTGCTCGTCACCGACGCGTGGTTCGACGTGGTGACCGCCCCCAGGCCGCGGGAGCGGCTCCTGGCGATCGCCATGGCGGCCGTCGTCGAGCTGCCGCTGGCGGCGATCTGCATCTGGCTGTCGCTCACCGGGCAGGAGCTCGCGGAGCACCAGGTGGCCCTCGCGCTGCGCCGCCGGTACACCCCGGTTCGGCGTACCAAGCGGTAGTCGGGAGAATGCGCCCATGACCGCGCTGCCCTCCGTCTCCAACTCCATCACCGTCCGCCTCGTCCTGCCCGCCCGCGCCACCGCGGTGAGCGAGCTCACCGGCGTCATCGAGAAGAACGGCGGCGTCGTCACCGGTCTCGACGTCACGGCGTCGGGGCCGCAGCAGCTGCGCGTCGACGTCACCGCCGCCGCACGCGACACCGCGCACGCCGACGAGATCGTCGAGGCCATGCGCTCGGTGCACGGCGTCGAGATCGGCAAGGTCAGCGACCGCACCTTCCTCGCCCACCTCGGGGGCAAGCTGAAGATCGAGTCGAAGGTGCCGATCCGCAACCGCGACGACCTCTCGCTGGTCTACACGCCGGGCGTGGCCCGGGTGTGCATGGCGATCGCCAAGAACCCCGACGACGCCCGGCGGCTGACCATCAAGCGCAACACGGTGGCCGTGGTCACCGACGGCTCCGCGGTGCTCGGCCTGGGCAACATCGGCCCGCTGGCGGCGCTGCCGGTGATGGAGGGCAAGGCCGCGCTGTTCAAGCGGTTCGCCGACATCGACGCCTTCCCCATCTGTCTTGACACCCAGGACACCGAGGAGATCATCGCCGCGGTCAAGGCGATCTCCCCGGTCTTCGCCGGGATCAACCTCGAGGACATCTCCGCGCCGCGCTGCTTCGAGATCGAGGCGCGCCTGCGCGAGGAGCTCGACATCCCGGTCTTCCACGACGACCAGCACGGCACGGCGATCGTCGCGCTCGCGGCGCTCAAGAACGCCCTGCGCGTCGTGGACAAGGGGCTCGGCGACGTCCGCATCGTCATGAGCGGCGCGGGCGCGGCCGGCACGGCGATCCTCAAGCTGCTGCTCAGGGCCGGCGCCCGCCACGTCGTCGTCGCCGACGCGCTCGGCGTGCTCCACCCCGACCGCGAGGACATCGCCTCCGGGCAGTTCCCGTCACTGCTGTGGTCGGCGACCCACACCAACGAGGAGGGCTTCCGCGGCACGCTGCGCGAGGCGGTGAGGGGAGCCGACGTCTTCGTGGGCGTCTCCGCGCCCAACATCCTCAGCGGCGAGGACATCGCGACCATGGCGGAGGACGCGATCGTCTTCGCCATGGCCAACCCTGAGCCGGAGGTCGACCCCATCGCGGCGGCGCAGCACGCCACGGTCGTCGCCACGGGCCGCTCCGACTTCGCCAACCAGATCAACAACGTGCTCGTCTTCCCCGGCGTGTTCCGCGGGCTCCTCGACGCCGCGTCGACCCGGATCAACGAGGACGTCATGCTGGCAGCGGCCAACGCCCTCGCCGCGACGGTCGCCCCGGAGGAGCTGAACCCCGCCTACATCGTGCCGAGTGTCTTCCACCCCGACGTGGCCAAGGTGGTCGCCGCCGCCGTGCAGGCGGCGGTCAAGGAGAGCGGCGCCGACGAGGCCTGAGCCGCCGACGAGGCCCGAGCCGCCGACGGCGCCTGAGCCCCCAGACGGGGTCAGTGCCGGTCGGAGCCCAGCGCGGGTCCCGGACGGGAGTCGAGCCTGGGTCCCGCCGACCCGGGGGCGCGGTCCAGACCGAACTCCGCGGCGAGGAGCTCGAGGCTGCGCAGCTTCGCCCCGTGGTCCGGCGTCGGGCTGACCACCGCCACCTCGTCGGCGCCCGCCTCGTCGGCGAGGGCCGAGACCTCGGCGGCCACCGCAGCCGGCTCACCGGCGAAGACGCGGCCCGCGAGCGTCGGCGCGATCCGGGCGTAGTCCTCGGAGGCGCGGAACGCCCGGACCTCCTCCATCCCGGGGCGGGTGTGGTCACCGCTGCGGATCCGGCGCATCTGCAGCGCCCAGTTCGCACGGAACAGCTCAGCCGCCTCCGGGTCCTCGCTGGCGAAGGCGAGGACCGAGACGATGACCCGCGGGGTGTCACCCAGCTCGGTGGGCGTGAAGCTCTCGCGGTAGGACCGGAGCGCGTCGACCGCCAGCTCGGGGCTCATGTGGTGCGCGAAGACCGTCGTCATGCCGTTGGCCGCGGCGAACGCCGACCCCCAGCCGCTCGAGCCGAGCATCAGCAGCTCCGGCAGCGTGTCGACGACCGGGGTGGCCAGGACCGACCGGAAGGGGTGGTCCTCGGGCCACCGGTTCGTCAGGAAGGCGATGAGCTCTCCCGCCTGTTGTGGGAAGTCGTTCGCGGTCAACGCCTCCCGGGACCGACGGAGCGCGAAGGCGGTGAGCTGGTCCGTCCCCGGGGCGCGCCCGAGCCCGAGGTCGATCCGACCGGGGTGCATCGCCTCCAGCGTCTTGAACCACTCGGCGACCTTGAGCGGCGAGTGGTTCGGCAGCATGATGCCGGCCGCGCCGACCCGGATCCGTGGCGTCGCGTCGGCCAGGTGCGAGATGAGGATCTCCGGGGAGCTGCTGGCCAGGCCCGGGAAGTTGTGGTGCTCCGAGATCCAGTACCGCGAGTAGCCCAGCCGGTCGGCGGTCTGCGCGGTCAGCACCGTGCGGGCGATCGCCTCTCCGGCGGTCAACCCGGGCGAGACGTCGACGAAGTCGAGGAGGGCGAGGGGACGCGTCGGTACGGAGGCCACGTAGCGGGGCAACGCCGCGACCCCCGCACGGATTCCGCCGCCGCCCCCCCGCGTCGGGAGGCTCCCGGAGTGGTCCGGAGACCTCGTCCCGGCTGGTAGCCTTGGAGGGCCCTCATCGGCGGCGCTGGCAGCGCCACGTGGCGACGACGCCACCCGCACCATCCCGAGGGGGCCCCGCCGGGCGACAACTGTTGGCCCGGTCCACCGGGCGCCACGCGCCTGAGGCTCGTCTTCCGTGTTGCCCTCGCCAGGCGGCTTGAGACAAGTCTGCTCGAGCCACCTGAAGTGAGAGTGACCTCCCATGCCCAAGTCGACCCGTGCCACGGCGCCGAAGAAGGCCCGCTGGACCGCCGCCCAGAAGGCGACCGTCAAGCGGGGCCCCAAGAAGCCCCACCGCGGCCAGTCCGCCACGAGCTCCACCACCCCGTATGCCGCCCGCTCACCGCGTCCGGCCGTGTCCGGCCCCGCGCGGGGAGAGCGCGCCGGCGGCGCCGAGCGCCCTGCCCGTCGTGAGGACGGCCCGCGCCGTGAGTTCCAGCGTCGTGAGGACGGCCCGCGCCGCGAGTTCCAGCGCCGTGAGGACTTCCCCCGCCCGGAGCGGCGGCCGGACGCCGAGGCGGAGCGACTCGCAGCCGACACCTGGACCAAGGCGA